>JBHIAC010000318.1:0-1505 GCA_046758365.1 bacterium | reverse complement strand
AAAAAGAAAGGACGTTGAAAAAATTTTGGAGATAACTGACCGGGCGGGAGGACTTGAGCGCGTTGAAAATCTTATGCAGAAATCAGCTGAAAGTGCCTGCTATTATGTACGAAATCTTAGATGGAATAAACACTTCCTGACGCTGCTGGTTGAGGCCACTGTCTTACCGCTTAACGGTTAAGTAAATTTTCAGGTCCACATTCTGACAGTTATATTAAGCTTTTTCTTGCGCATCGTAATAACCACGTATAGCTGTCCTACATATATACATATATAAAACTTGTTGTACACATCTACAAAATCTTAATCTAGAATCTTAATTTTTAAATCTTAACTTTTAACTTTCTGAGTTTCAATGTGAAATTATGAGTAGTGTAGGGAATGCTTAGAGGGTTCTTAGAGAAAAGCGGTATTGTTCAGAAAGACTTTTTCATAATTTTCATTTTATCGCTTAACGCCCTAGTGGGGCATTACATGATACTAATAATTATGGGCAACGTTGTAAGTGGTCTCAATGTGACGTATACAGAAAGCCTCATTATTTGGACAGTTTATTATATAACACTCATAGGATCTGGCATAGCTGGCTCGATTTTATCAAAGAAAATCGGCAGACTTAATTTTCTTTACTTATGGATGGTTTTCGGTGTGATTTCATCGTTATTACTTATTTTGCTTAACAATTTTACAGTGTCATATGTTTTGACAATCGGTGTTCTCTTGGGTATTTCAGCTGGGCTAGGTATTCCCTCATGTTTAGCCTATTTTGCAGATTTTACGTTTTTTGAAAATCGCGGGAGAGTAAGTGGAACAATATTATTGTTTACTAACTTAAGCGCTCCTCTTTTTGCAATCTCCTTTAGAGCGGTTAATTTAATAGTAAATTTGATAATTTTCGCTATATGGAGAGGATCCGGGCTAATCATATTCTTTTTAAAACCTGAAGAAAAAACTGCTTCAGAAATTAAGAGAAAAGAAAAGGGTACATCAATTCTTCATAATAAACCCTTTGTTCTCTTTTTTACTGCTTGGTTTATGTTTTTGTTCATAGACCGTTTTGAAGCACCGATTCTGAGAAATTTCCTTGGCGATTTCTATTCTTTTATGCTTATAGTAAATCCGATAGTTGGTGGTCTTTCTGCTTTTGTGGCAGGGCTATTATCTGATTGGATTGGACGAAAGCGAGTAGTACTTTACGGGTTCATTACTTATGGGATAGCCTATGCTGTGATAGGGATTGCTCCAGCTTCATTGTTTTCATGGTATTTTTTTGTTGTCATGGTAAGTATATCAATAGGAATATTGTGGGTAGCTTTTGTTTTTATATTGTGGGGAGACTTATCCCAACCCAGCACTAGCGAGAAATATTATGTGATTGGACTAATCCCTTTTTTCCTCACCAGCATAATACAACAGTTTTCAACTCAATACGTTATGATGATTCCTGAGATCAGTTCTTTCTCGTTGGCTAGCTTTTTCCTCTTCCTAGCTGTTTTGCCCTTACT
>JBHIAC010000317.1:0-1524 GCA_046758365.1 bacterium | reverse complement strand
ACACGCTGTGGTGTCACTGGATTACGGCCCACCTACGGACGAGTCAGTCGCTATGACGCAATGGCTCTCAGTTGGAGCATGGACAAAATCGGGCCTATCTGTCGCAGTGTAGAGGACTGTGCCTTGGTATTTAACGCCATTTACGGTCCCGATGACAAAGATGGCAGTGTGGTGGACTTGCCCTTCAATTGGGACCCAGATTTAGACATAAAAAAATTACGCATTGGTTACGTAAAAAGTGCTTTCGAAAAAGATCGAGAAAATAAGGAGTGGAAGGTTAACGATGAAGCCACCCTTGAAACTCTACGTACTCTTGGTCTAAACCTTATTCCCATCGAGCTGTCAGCTTATCCTATCGATGCTATGTCGTTCATTCTAAGTGCAGAAGCAGCCGCTGCGTTTGATGAACTCACCCGTAGCAATAAAGATGATCTGATGGTGCGCCAAATTAAAAATGCCTGGCCCAATGTTTTCAGGCAAGCCCGCATGATTCCGGCTGTGGAATACATTCAGGCTAATCGAGTACGAACTTTGGTAATGGAGGCCATGGCTGAGCTTATGTTTGATATCGATGTCTATGTGGTGCCCTCGTTTGGTGGCAGCAATCTGCTTATGACCAATCTCACGGGACACCCTGCTTTAGTACTGCCAAACGGATTTACAGAGAAAGGTACTCCAACAAGCATTAGCTTCATCGGTAAACTCTATGGCGAGGCTGAAACATTGGCCGTGGCCAAGGCTTATCAAGATGCCACGGATTTTCATTTGAAGCATCCGGAACTGGAAAGTTAGAGAGTAAGGAAAAAGTTTTTCAGCTGCAAATCAGTGAAAAACCAAAGCACGGCAACCACGGTGATGGCCGAAATTTGTCTTAACATTCAAAATAAATTGTCTTATTTTTGTTTTGTCTGTAAAATTAATATCTATTGTAATGAACTCATGGCATATTCTGGAACTTGGAAATTTGATACCACAAAATCTTACCTCGCATCTGTAATTTCCAGTATAAAAATTGCTAACCTTTTATTGATTTTTAAATTAAATCACAATTTTTTAATTGA
Organism: bacterium; assembly: GCA_046758365.1. Taxonomy (GTDB): domain Bacteria; phylum Zhuqueibacterota; class Zhuqueibacteria; order Oceanimicrobiales; family Oceanimicrobiaceae; genus JBHIAC01. The sequence continues at coordinate 463 of JBHIAC010000317.1, read as the reverse complement.
TTCCAATTAATCATTTAATTATTTTATAAAAAACTAAGGAGATAAATATGTCAACCAATTTAATAAAGTCAAAATTAGCAACCCTTAAAACTCAAATGAACTTCCTAAAAAAACAAGTCGATGAAATGACAGCGTTTAAAAAATCAAATTCCAAAACTCTTGTCGAACTTAAAGGAATATGGAAATCTTCAAATTTAACCACTGAAGAAGAATTAAAATCTGTTGAATGGGACCTAGAGACATAGACGGAAAGTATATTTTTTGAAAATACTCGATAAAAAAACAATAACTTAGATGTTGTTAATTCTGCAAATTTGGGGTTTTCGTCCATGTCTCTAGAAGGGGATCTTGCATGAAACAGGTTGTTTTGGACACCCACACTCTTGTTTGGTACCTTGAAGATAATCCAAAATTGTCTCACATTTCAAAGACTGAAATCGAAAATTCAAATAATAGAATAATC
>JBHIAC010000316.1:0-1524 GCA_046758365.1 bacterium | reverse complement strand
TAAAGATAAGGTCTCACAATCTCATTCCAATATTCTTGAGATATTTTATTTTTCATAACTTTATTAAAAGCTGAATACTCACTGTCTAATAAAATATTCAGATTATGTTTGTATAAACTATGGTATGCATCAACAATATTGGACAAATAAGCAGCCATTCTTATACTTTTACCTTTCTTCTCGATTTCTTCTTTATTAAATCCCCAAAATTTATAATAATCTTCATTTTTATCCTTGAGTGGTTCAATTATATTCATTAATTGGGAGTAAAAAAATCTTCTGTTTTCATAGGCAATTTGTTTTCTTTCATGGATGTAATTTTTAATTTCGGAAATTATGAAACCTGCGAGAAACACTGCTATACCAGTAATTATAGTTGTCAATTCCATAATTCTTCCTTCTTATAAAGATTTAAATTCATTATTAATATAGTGGCTAACGCTGCAAATCACCCGCAAAGGACGAATCCGCACAGAACTCGATTGGTAAAAATAGACCTTGCCGAACCCCCAAAACCAGCTCAGATCGTCCGCACCCTTTGTCGGGTGAATTTGCTTGTTAGCGGAATGATAACCACCGAGGGTCAGTTAATAAGCAAGCCATCATTAAAAAGTCTGTCTTTCTTGCTATAGTTCTCATGCCTTCGTGGCCTAGGGTTTGTCACGGTCTCGCAGTTTGTTTCTGATAGTTCGAGGGTTACGAGCACAATGAAATACGCCCCAAATAATAACCTCGTTTTTCTTTACTCTGTAGTAAATAGCGTACGGGAAACGTCTTAATAGACGACGTCGGAATTTGTCATACACTTCGGGATAAAGTAATGGATTCCGTTGTATTTCTGTAGCAAATGCATAGAACATCCGCAGGAAATCCTCTCCAAGTCCACGTGACTTCTCTTCATACCATATGTAAGCTGTAATGGCATCATCTTCTACTTCGGGGAGGAAACGTAACGTATATGTCATTTCCTTCGACTAATCCTTTCTTGGAGTTCTTCTAGAGAGAGAAGATTACCCGGATTGGCTTCATAGTTCTTCAGCCTTGCATCTAGTTCGTCCTTATGGACTTGGGGCACAGGGATACTTGACTCATCTGATGCAATACTGTCCCATAGGTCTTCAAGAAACAGAATTTTCTCAGATGTGCTCATCTGAGAAATTTGAGGAATGTCATTAATGCCCATGTTTACTACTCCAGCTTTACCATAAAAATAAATACAATTAATTGAAAAAGAATCTATCCGAAAATATCGAATGATGCAATTACTTTTTCTCCAATTTGCTAAATTATTTCATCCAAACTCTACCCCGCTAACAAATGATTATCTGGTTTTATGAATAACATCTCAATTTAAGTAACGAATTTTTATTCTGCAAATAAAATATCGTTTTTATTATATTTTTACTATCAAGGTAACATGAAAATAGTAAGATAATTAAAAACCCGGGTAACATTCAATGATTCAAGTTGATGAAAGTATTCGAGTCAAATACGACAAAATATTCAAGCAAAAAAATACTTGAA
>JBHIAC010000315.1:0-1526 GCA_046758365.1 bacterium | reverse complement strand
ATTTTCTTGGCTTTTTCAATCTTTTCTCGATTTTGGGTATAAACGGAACCGGTAAGACCGTATTCAGTGTACTATAGAAATAGTGGCAATTTTAAAAAACAGATGGCAAAAAATGGAAAATCCTATCCAAGAACAGAATAACTGCAACAATTACCCCCAACAGTCCCAATAACCCTATCAGCAAACTACCCTTTTGTATATTTGTTGCTGGTACAACCGAATCAATTGCTTCAAGGCATAAGTCTATGGCTCTTTCAAAGTGATGATTAGCCTGCTCAGGGTTGGCAGTACGTTCATTGCGGCCTTGAGTGTAATGGTAAATAGCATCTTCGTGCAGTCTTTTCGCTTTATCACGCTCAGCAAAAAAACCTGCTGACGCTATGCGTTTTCTCGTTTGTGTCAGTTTCACCCCAGCAATATATTCGTAAGAATCAGGAGCAATATTCAATATATGAGAAATTGCCGTTTGTATATGTTCTTTACTATCTTTAGGGTCTTTTGGATTTTTTGAAGCTTTCTGTATTGCTGTGGCTAAATGTTCAAGGGCGTGTCTGATATTATTAGTATATTGAGGGTTGATAGCGCTTGCGGCAGTTTTGTCTTCTAAGTTCCGAATGTCCTCGATAGCTTGTTGGTAAACTTTAGCAAATTTCACTAACTGTGATTTAAGAAATTCCATTCAATCCCCGGTCTTTGTGTAAAAAAAGGCGTGGACAATAAAAGACCAGTAAAAGAGAATACCGGTCTTTAAATAAAAATTTTCTTAACAGATAGACTATTAATTGAAACGAAAAAGCGCTTTGAGGGTATCCCAAAAGGTCACCTTTTTTGTCGCTTCTTCAGGCGGAACTGGTTTGTAGCTTCTCCGATAAGGGTCGGGATTTCCCTTTTTCATAATCTCATGTAAATCGTGGTATGAGCCTGTGGGAGTAATAATTTCATCTTCTTCGTGTTCGTCGAAGCGGTCTTTTGGTTTACTCATGCTACCCACCTCCCTGTTGATTGAGGTTTTCTTTTCCAATCAACTGTTTTAAATTTGAACATTTTTACCGCACTTCTTTATACGGAAAATGTTTTTAACATTTTGCTTTTTAAAACTTAACGTTCTTTATTTATGTTTCCGTAATGGATACGTGCACTTCATGGGCCAGAGAATTACTGTATTTTGGTGATTCGAAAGTGATACGTATCAATATGTAGTATATCCCTCTTTGACAACGTAAAATATAAATCAAAATAGAGCATTTGTCAAGGAAATTCTTCACAGATCACTCAAATTTCTCAAAAAAGAATTAGCTACTCGATCATTCTTAAAAGTGAAAATAAATTGAAACTCTCTTCTCATTATCCCCTACTCTTTCAAATGTTCCAAATTTTCTAGTTGCCGGTTCAATATACAGAAAATATTTTTTATCTAAACTTTCTCCGAAATCGACTTAGCCTGCAAAAATAAAAGCAAATAATCCCGACCTCCGGCTTTGGAATCGGTACCCGACATATTAAAGCCGCCAAAGGGATGGCCACCG
>JBHIAC010000314.1:0-1542 GCA_046758365.1 bacterium | reverse complement strand
AGTTTTTGCGGTATAACGCATCTCTAATGATTCTTGAGCTAATTTATATGGCACACTGTAATAATGCCTATTAAGGTCAACGTGATAATCCATATTTGCCTTTACTTTTTTCCATTCTGAAAAGACATACCTTTGGGCTGGAAGCGGTGAAAGTTCTGGACGATCAATAGCCTCAAACCATGATTGTCTTGAACCTCGAAGCTTTTGAAAGGGTCTATTATTGAGTTTCTTCAAAAGCTCACCTATAGCCTCGTTTAACTCAAATAAGCTAAAAAATATCCGATTACGTAAGGCTGCTAATATCCAGCGTTCTGCCAGCAATACTCCAGCTTCCACCTTAGCTTTATCCTGAGGTCTCCTCACCCGCGCAGGAATTATGACGGTTCCATAATGAACTGACATATCATGGTAGCTGGGATTAATGTCTGGTTCATATCGACAGGCTTTGGTCACGCCAGATTTGAGATTATCAGGGATAACAAGCTGCGGGACTCCTCCATAAAACTCAAACGTACGTACATGGGAGCCTATCCAATCCGACAAATTCTGGCTAGCTGTACATTCTGCGTATGTGTAATTGCTTGCTCCTAGTACTGATACAAATAACGTGGGCAATAAGTAAGATATACTTCTCGACCACAAACAGGAATATCTCGCCATACCCTACTTTCTTTTAAAGTGCTAATTATCTTACCCCGTCTCTTGCAATATGGACACAACGCTCCATTTTTATATGGTTTAACATCAATTATAAATTCCTTCATGTAATTACGAAATGAATAATCTCTTACTGAAAATCCTTTAAATTTAAGCAGACGATGAATAAACTTACAGGTGCTCATAGCTTTCCTCCTATTTAGATAATGTTATGGGTTTCTAAATAAGATTAAAGCTATAAATTGTTAATTTCAAGATTTTATTTGCAACCGCTAATATTTTTTACTGCTCCGACGAGCTAAAATTGAGTCCATTCTCACAGCAAAAAATATTAGCTACCGTATATCTAAGGCGGCGAAGCCGCAACCAAAAAGGATCAAAGGAAAAAAAAATTATTATATGAGTTTTGAAGGCATAAAGGGGTCTATCGTCCGATGAAAGGTTTTAGGGAGAGCGTGGAATTAATTAAATTTCCACGCTCCTTTCATCGTATCGATGAGCCCCTTCCTGGCTATCCCTCAGTAGGTTGCTCTCCAGCAGAGCCTACCTCCGTTTCGCCAGGCAATTGTTATTTTATCATATTTACAAATTGTCACTAATAATAAAAGACTTTTCTGAATGTCTTTTGGATATTTAATGACACATATATTGAGAAAGGTGGGGGGCACGCTCTTTCATCGGGCGATAGACCCCTTTATGCCTTCAAAACTCATATGATAATTTTTTTCCATTTTTCTCATTGCACGTTTGGTCAAATTTATTCAAATAAAGATGATAACATTTTATTTGAATTTAAAAATATTTTGCCAAAAAAAACACAAATATTAGAGATTAGGTATTAAATTATCAATTTTTCTTTTGGGAAAGTCGGATAGACCCAAACAA
>JBHIAC010000313.1:0-1543 GCA_046758365.1 bacterium | reverse complement strand
ATTATGAGGATAGTTTTCTAATGTTTCCAGTTGAAAATAAAGATGATAGAATACAACTGTGTGTGAAGCAAGAAAAATTGCTGCTCAATCCTTTAGAAGAGATATAACTAAAATGAGTTGTTGTGTGGAGTGAGAAAATGAAAGAAGAAAAAAATCATAAAAAATCAGAAATCAAGAAAGGAGTAACAGCAGGTTTTTGGTCAGGAATACTTGCCTCATTATGCTGTATAGGACCACTTGTAATAATTTTGTTTGGTTTAGCGAGTGTGTCATTCGCCTTAAGTTTAAGCCAGTACAGGCCATATTTTTTAGGGCTTGGTTTTCTATTCATGATTGGAACAATCGTTTTGCACCTAAAAAAGAAAAATAAAACCTGTGATATAAATTGCTTTAGTGTTAAGGGACTAAAAAAGGAAAGAAAATTTATAATATCTGTTGTTCTGTCTATGGGTACAATTTATGTTCTCGCTTTATATGTCCTTGTACCAGCGATTAGTCCAGTTATTTATAGAAGCGCTACATCAAAAACAAATTTAGACTTGCCGCCAAAATTGCAAAAATATATTGAAAATAAGAGGGAGCCTACCAATGAAGATTTAGCTTTAGGAAATTATAGACAACTTGATCTAAAAATCAATGGGCTAAGTTGTGCAGGATGTGCGTATGGTGCGGAATATATTTTTAAACAACTGAACGGTGTGGTTAAAGCCAAGGTATATTATCCAGAAGGTACTGGTTTGGTAATTTATGATCCTATGAAGATAACCAAAGAAGACATTGTAAAAGCTTCAGGTGTTTATCCTGCTACAATAGTGGATGATAAATCATTTAATCAACAAATAGACGTAGAAAAAGAGGAGCAATTAGAACTGATCGATGAAGATGTCCATGAGTTTAACATAACCGCCTTTCAATGGGGTTATGAACCATCAACAATTAAGGTTCATAAAAGTGGAAGAGTCGTGCTTTATTTAACTTCAAGAGACGTTACCCACGGTTTTGCAATTCCAGAATATGACATAGCTGTTAAAATTGAGCCTGGAAAAACCACTCCCATATCCTTCATAGCAAATAAAGAAGGAAAGTTTACATTTTACTGTTCAATTTTTTGTGGTTCAGGACATTCTCAAATGAAAGGAAAGTTTGTGGTGAAATGATTAGAATAAAATAAGAAAAGTTTGAGTAATAGGTTTTCAAAATGAACTCTAAAAGCTTTTGGTTTATAATTTTGGCTGTCGTCTGTTGTGCATTGTTACCTTTATTTTTAGCAGGTTCGTTGGGCTTAATCACAGGTTTTTTAAGTAGGAACATTTATATCATTGTTATTAGTATCTTAATAATTGGATTAGCTCTGTATATGCTAATTAGAAAAAGAAGTGAATAAAATGATAGAAATCGTGGCGAGTTACCGGATTTTAACTCAAAAAATGAGTGTCGAAGAGACCATCGATTTCGTAAAGTCGAAAAGACCTCAAGTACATATTAACCCTGTGCAGGAGAAGGCGTTAAAAAATTTCGAAAGACTTGTAAAAGAAGGGAGATT
>JBHIAC010000312.1:0-1579 GCA_046758365.1 bacterium | reverse complement strand
TTTTCTAGTTCATCAATTCTTGGAATACTTATCTTGATTTGCGCTGCTTTATTCTATGGGGTGTACTCGGTTGTGGCTGGTAAATTTTTAAGTGTCTCAAATACCGAGTTTGAAAAAATTGACCCATTAGCTTTCCTATATGCAATTCTCTTTCACACTTTTCTCCCCCTCTTCATCCTTTCAATGATTACTGCTAGATCATCTATTCCTGTGTCCCTAAAAATATTCCCGTTACTCTTATTTTTAGCAGTTTTTCCAACGTTAATCGCTTTCAGTCTTTATAACTGGGCAATCGCAAGAATAGGGGCAGTTCGAACTTCATTTTATACTTTACTTCAAGTTATTATTCCATTTATGTTTGAGTTCGTCTTATTGCAGCAATATTACTCAGGATGGGTTTATGGTGGGATCTTCGTTCTACTAATATCTCTACTAATGATTTGATCTGAAATCGAATATCAATCTCAAAATGAAAATAAAAATTCAGAAATAGGTGAAAAAAATGACAACATCCTCATCAGAAAAGGAGTCTTTGGTTAAAAACCGTGTAGAAATTGGTCGATGGACTTCACTCATTAGCTCAGTACTTGATTCACTCAAAAGGAAGCGAAAACCCAGTTCAGCAGACACACATTCTAAAACTGCAGAAGTTCAACTTCTGAGTCATGAAAATGTTAAATCACAAGCGCAATCGCAAATTAGAAGTTACATCTCATATCGCTAATTTGCAACTACAGTGATTCATTCGTTTCGTTATATAACCTACTTTTTCATCGAGGGGAAGTGTAGGGAGGCTAAGAGAGAATAGGCCAAAGAACCATCGCTATTCCGATAAGTAGTAAGCCCAGCAATCCAAGTATAAGGGCATCATTAACTTGTCGGCTTCGCGTACCATCTCTCTGTTCTCGTTCTACCGTTTTGGCTAAAATATCGACACTTTGAGGGGTAATCCGTCTCATGAGGGCACTTGGCCCAGCAAGAGAAAAGAGTCCCCCCAAGATCAACAAAACAAACCCTTCGATTGTTACAATGTTTATGAACGTAATTACTGCCTTCCCCAGAATGAGTACCGAAATGACGAAAGTCCCCACGATGATGGCACAGGCAATGAATAATAACCATGAAAATAGTCGGAATTTATAAAGCAGCGCCTTTTTCTTTAAATTATTCTGGTTCGAGAGCGGTATCGTCCTGTCTTTTTGATTCTGTTGCATTTTCCAATCTTCCAGTTATGTTGTGTATGTTCTTTGCAGGCCATACAATTCTGAGTATATTAGTAACCTTAAGCTAAGAAAAAATTTATGTTACAGCATTTTACTTATTTTTTATAAATTATATTAATTTAGAACACCCAGAAAGATGGACTCTTGCAACAGGGGGCTCATCTCTCGAAAAGAACTGTTAATAGGTAGGTCGGTTCTTGTAACCTTCCATCCTCGTATTATTTATAATATAGAGGCTTAAATAAATAATGCACAGACAGATTGTGGGTTGATGCGTTTGAATAGAGAGAAAGTCCTCCAGTTCTTCAAGGAGGACCATGGGAAGCTGGTGAATGTCATTGACCAACTAGATGAAG
>JBHIAC010000311.1:0-1598 GCA_046758365.1 bacterium | reverse complement strand
CTGTTCATTCATGTCATTTCGAACGAAGTGAGAAATCTGGGTTTGATAGAAATTTTGGGTTTACAGATTTCTCCCCCGAAATTCTTCGCATTGGCGTCAACTTAAGCGACCGAATTTATGACAATACATGAAAGTATTCAATAATATTATATTGTTTTTTATATAGATACTTAGTTAAATTTACCCTCTGATTAATTTACAAGGAGGGTAAAATGTTATCCATTAGAAAAGCAGATACACTTGCAGTTAAGTTAAAGGAAAAACTCCAATCTATTTCAATTGATCAGCTTGCAGTCAAAAGTGGATTTGTTCGTCGCAAGCCGAGAAAAATACGGCCATTAAATTTTATATTAGGTTTTTTTATTATGGTACTATCAGGTGGCAGTTCCTTGTCTACATTTGCCACAACTATTGGATTATTATCTGGTTGTTGCATATCGAAACAAGCCGTTGATAAGCGCATAAATGAACCTTTAATTAAATTTCTTGAATTGGTCCTTGGAGCCAGTCTATCGCACAGTGTTCGTTTAAAGTTAGAATCTATATATGATAATGTTTTTACATTGTTTAATCGAGTTTTTGTACAAGATAGTACCACTATCCCACTCCCCTCAAAATTGGCGGAATATTTTCCAGGCAGCAGGAATTACACTCAAGTCCAAAGTGCAACTATGAAAATCCAAAGCATTTTTGACCTGGCAACTGAACGATTTTTCCATTTTGGCATCAATTCCTTTACAAAGAATGACCAACGTGCCTCGGTAGATATTTTGCCCTTTATTCAAGCTGGTGACTTGGTAATTCGAGACTTAGGTTATTTAATCATTTCCGTTTTAAGGCAGATTCAAAGCAAAGGAGCCTATTTTCTCAGTCGTCTTAAATATGGTCTCGTTCTCCATCAAGTAGATGGTACAACCCGCATTGATTTACTCAAGATGTTAAAAAAACATGGCCAATTAGATATCGATGTCCTATTAGGGGTTGAAGAAAAACTCCCGGTTCGCTTGATTGCTATACCTGTACCTGATGATGTTGCAGCAGAACGCAGGCGAAAATACAAGGCCAATAGAGACCGTCGACTCAATCCTTCGAAAGAGCATTTGGCTTTACTGGGTTGGGACATTTTCATTACTAACGTTGACTATAAAATCTTAAATACCAAACAAGTAGCCGATATTTATAAACTTAGATGGAGAATAGAGATTATCTTCAAATCCTGGAAAAGCCATTTTTGCCTCGCAAATGTACCGAAAGCTAATGTCTTCCGAGTAAAATCATATGTTTATGCTTTATTAATCTTTATTACGACTTTCCAAACATATGTGTTTGCAAGGCTTTATAAAGACAGTTTATCAAAGAACAGTAAACAGTTGAGCCTAATCAAGCTCTCGAAGTTTTTTCGAGAGCAAATATGGGCCATTATCTTATTCTTTCAAATACCTGAAAAACTTGAAGAACAAATATACTATCATTGTACATACGAATCTAGACAAGATAGACAAAATTATGCACAAAAAACTAGAGCCTTAAGTTGACGCCAATGCGAAGTGAATTCGGGAAACCATGAATTATAAGCTACGCTATTGCATGTATCTAAA
>JBHIAC010000310.1:0-1614 GCA_046758365.1 bacterium | reverse complement strand
CAAATTGTGTATGCTCTAACGATCTCAGCGGACGGCGCGGTTCCTATCCATTACAAAACCTATGAAGGTAGCCGTACAGATGACACGACACACATCGAAACTTGGAACACCCTCTGCAAAATAGCTGGTAATACCTCATTTCTGTATGTCGCTGACAGCAAGGTCTGTACCGAAAAACAACTTTCGCATATAGTGGGACACGGTGGGCGTGTTGTTACCATAATCCCTGAAACGTGGGGAGAGGTAGAAGCATTCAAAAATGAATTAAGGAGAAAGAAAAAAAGAAGGAGCATAATATGGCGTCGTGTGATTCCGGAGCATAGTGACCAGGTTGAGTATTTTTCCTGCTACAAAGGAGATCATAGGACAGTAAAGGACAACTACAAAATCCATTGGATATTTTCTTCTGAAAAAAAGAAACGAGACCAGGGAGAACGGGAAAAGACCCTAAAAAGGGCGGAATATGACTTTGCAGAATTAAGTGGAAAATTGAATACCAGAAAGCTTAAAACCAGAAAAGATATTCTAAAGAAGGTTAATGATATTTTGGAAGAACGAGGCGTAAAAAATTATTTCCATATTACTTTGACTGAGGTCAGGGAAGAATATAAGAAACAGATTGGATTTGGTCGGCCAGGTCGGAAAACAAAATTTAGAACTGTTTCAAAGAAAATATATTCCCTCTCCTATACTCGAAATCGGAAAACATTAAAAGAAGAGAAAAACGTAGATGGGATCTTTCCTCTACTCTCTACAGATCCTGAAATAATTGCAAAGGAAGCACTTTTAGCATATAAATACCAACCACGTTTGGAAAAGCGTTTTACACAATTCAAAATCATTCATAAGGCAGCGCCTCTTCTTTTTAAAAAGATTGAACGGGTTGAAGGTATCATGTTCCTCTTTTTTGTCGCTCTCATGCTGCAGGCCATTATCGAGCGGGAAGTGCGTCAAAAAATGAAGGATAAGAATATTCTTGCTCTACCTATTTATCCAGAACATCGTATCGCCTATCATCCAACAACGGCTAAGATATTTGATAGGTTTGCCGGTACATCAATCTATAATCTCAAACAAGGCAGAAAGATAAAAAGATACCAGGATGAATTGTCTGCATTGCAAATAGAAATATTAAATATTTTAGGAATGTCAGAAAAAGAGTACTGGTTATAAAGCCAAATATGAAAAGTCTAAATTTTTGAAATTTTTATGTGCGGAAAATGGGTTATATAATTTGGTAAGATTTAACAATATAAATATTCGACATTTTATACCACAACATATAGTGTAGAGGGTGAGCTAAGTCAATAGGCCATAAAATTTTTATGGTCGCAGACTCGGCTGTAACTAGGGACAATAACCTAATCACATCACATTCAACTTTTGGAGAGCTACATAGAAAGATAAAAGGTAAAAATGTTGGAGAATCTTTATTAAAACTAGTTCCAATTACGGATGACCTTGTTATCTCATTTTCAGGAAACTTTACTTTAGCAAAAAATATTATTCAATTTATAAAGGATTCATATTCTTTTTCCCAAAATATTTCTTCAATTCTATCGAATATTCCAGCAAGCTGTGGTCCGTTTATTGATGACAAGAGAATATCCTTGA
>JBHIAC010000309.1:0-1633 GCA_046758365.1 bacterium | reverse complement strand
ATATTTTCAAATCTCTTTGTTGCTATGGTTCGGGCAGCCGAAAAAGGCGGTAATATGGCCCAGGTGCTAAAACAGCTTTCTATTTATCTGCAAGAGCAATATAAATTAGAAAAAACAATAAAGGCAGCAATAATGTATCCGAGATTTGTTCTGTTCTTCTTTCTATTTGTGTTGTTAGCTATCATTTTTGGATTAGTTCCTAAATTTAAGTCAATTTTTGAGAGTTTTAATGCTCAACTACCCTTACCAACTCAAATCCTCTTAAACATGAGTGATTTTGCTAAAAGTCATTTAATCATGGAGACCCTACTAATTATTTTTGTTATTTTTTTATTTAAACACTATAAAAAAACAAAAGCTGGTCGATATTTGTGGGATAAGCTAAAGCTAAAAATTCCCATGATGGGTGATTTAATACTAAAATCATCCCTTTCTAAGTTTTGTCGGACTTTGAGTGTTTTGATGCAAAGTGGAGCTTCTTTGGCCGAATCGCTGGAAATTGCTGGCAATACCACTGAAAATATTCTTTTTAACGAAGCCTTTCAAAATGTTAAAAAAGGCATCATGGAAGGGAGCTCTATTCATTTTAATTTAAGTCAGAATCCGCTTTTCCCGCCTCTCTTGGTTAAAATGGTCTCTGTTGGTGAGAAGTCGGGGAATTTAGACAAAATGCTCAATAAAATATCGGAGATGTACGATGCTCATGTGGAATCTAAAATTTCAGGACTATCTTCAATTATTGAACCCGTTCTGATGGTGGGATTAGGGGCAGTTGCTTTGATTGTCATCATAGCTTTGTATTTACCCATTTTTAAGATGAGCGGTGCCATTCAATAAAAAGATATGTCAATTGATTTAAGAAAACTTTTATTCAATAGCTAACTGATTTGTATCAATTATTTTAAGTAGGAGGTATTTCAAATGAAAAACCTGTTCCATGAGCGTCGGGGATTCACATTAGTTGAATTAATGATTACGGTGGTAATTGTCGGCATACTTGCGGCTGTGGCCATACCAATTTATCAAGCACAAGTAAAGCGCGCCAAAGCTTCTGAGGCTGATGCCGCCCTTGGCACAATTCGGACTGCGCTGAGAGTGTATTACGCAGAAAATGGAGCCTATCCAGTTAAATCTTCAGCTACCCGAGTCGACAGCATCGGTGTTGATATTAATGCCTCGGATTTAACTGGTAAATATTTTTCTATATCGAATTATACTTACACCGGCACCACGACTACTTATACGGTAAAGGCCACCAACGCGACTCTTGGTATATATCGACAAATAGATCAAGCTGGCACGTTGGCTGACTTTACGCCATAACTTGGTTTACACCTTAGCGCGGTGACGAAGCGGCAAATCTTAGAATTGTAGGGATTTGCTTTCTTGTACGTTTAGATAAAAAATAATGGAGTCATTAAGTCATAACGCTTCGCCGTCATTTATTGTCATTAGTTAGGTTTGAAGTCAGGGTTCAATCCGAAGGCAAATGACACAATGACTGAATGACCATTTTGATGATTTGGTTCTGGGATATTATTAATCATTTGTGGCTATTCAGCCTGTCGTCATTCCTGTATGTTTTAAGCAGGAATCCATGTTTTGCTGACATTCAAAATAGTATGGAGATCGC
>JBHIAC010000308.1:0-1637 GCA_046758365.1 bacterium | reverse complement strand
AGCATAATTAAAGCATTCTTCTTTTGTTTGGAAATGATCACCCTGTACTTTAACGCCTTTGCCGCCTGTCAGACCATCAGGTTTTACAACAAAAGAATCTAATTCCTCAATAAATTCATTTACACCATCTATACTTTCAAAAACTCTGAATTTAGGTAAACCTGGAATGTTATATTTTTTCATTAATAACCTTGTAAATGATTTACTGGTTTCTAACCTTGCAAGCTCTTTTTTTGGACCTACTGAGCTGATACCGATAGATTCCAAAGCATCTACTACTCCATTGTTTAACGGGTCTTCTGGACCAATAACAGCAAAATCTATGTTATTAGCTTTAGCAAAGTTCTTGATTTCTTCAAGAGCATCATATGAACCAATTTGAATGTCAGCTGCTTTTTTAGCTATTCCAGGATTCTTTGCCTTCATATAAGCAAACAGCTTTGGTTTTTGCGGAGAATTAACGATTGATTCAGCCATAACATCCTCTCTTGCACCATGCCCAATTAGAAGTATATTCGTCATTAAAACCACCCAACAAAAATAGAAAAGGATATTGTTTATATTTTTTATGGTTTTTTAATTATTATTTTTATTGTTTATAAAGTTTGAAAAACTTTACTAAACTAAAGAAAATTTATTTTTTATTGATTTTTTACTTCCGATTTTTGGGCTCTTCTTTAATAAATATATTGTATTTAGTGTGGGTCATATTTATACCCTCAATTCTGCTATCCTTATTGACGGATAGCCATATCTCTTTAGATTGTAAATAGCCAATGCTTGTATTGCCAGTACAGCAGTTAAACAAAACGTTGCTTTTGCTTTTAATCCCTTTACCAGCACCCATAAATGCTTCATCACTTTGCTCTTGATGAAGCCATTACATTGCTCAATAATGACTCTCACCTTTTTCAGAATCTTAGGCGTTGGTCTCTTTGCTTCCTTACCTTCTCGTCGAGGATTATGGACTGTAATAAGCTTTGTTCCTTGTGCTTTAGCTTGCTGCTTGAGTTCTTCACAGTCATAAGCAGAATCACCCCCTCCTTTAGGTGTTGGTGCCAACAATATTTCACCCTTTTGACTATCGTGAACATGAGCCTGAGTTAATTCTGCTCTTAAGGGGACTTCATATTCATCGCAACTCATATGAAGCTTAAAACCGATAAAAGGGCCTTGGCTATTATACCCGGTTGTGGCATCTGGATCAGCTTCATCAACTATGGGAGTGCTATCAAGGATAGTCCATTTAGACTCATTGAGCTGTAAATACTTATCTCCTGTAAGCCTAATAACTTGTCCAAGTTCAAAATCATGCTTTTTTTTCCATCTGTCTAATGTTCTTTTTGATGGCATTTGCTTAAACCCTAATTTTTTCCAAACATATGGCTTCTTTATTAAGTGCCTTACCAGGTTCCTCGTCTCAAAAATCTCTACAAGCACCGCATAAAGCAAAATCCTTAATCTTAACACTAACTTATATCCTTTCGGGCCTCTTCTTGGCTTTTCAGTCACTTTTTCCACAATATTTTTATTTAACAATTCTAAAACAATACTTAATGCTTGCATCGAAATCACCTCTTTTTTTGATGATGTGATTTCTGCAAGCAGTTATATTAAATAAATGTGACCCACACTAA
>JBHIAC010000307.1:0-1642 GCA_046758365.1 bacterium | reverse complement strand
ACACCCCAATTGCGGATGGAGGACTTTGTGGTCACGTGCCCACTCGTCCCAGGTGTACCACACCTCGAATCCGGTTCCTGTACGTCGCCCCGCATCTTTGGATTGAGCTTCCTTTCCTGCCCCGAGTTTCCCATCGGGGAGACCCCGCCTCGCGACGACGCCCTTGCTCTTCTCCTAACCTTCGACTCCGCGAATATCTGGTATAGGGACTTTCACCCTACTAGCTACGGGCCATGCCTGGCACACACGATTGGCTCACTTGCTGGTGGGCTTGAGTGCACGGATCGTTAATAATTAGATAAAACTTTAATTACTGCACTAAACTTAATGAATTTCAAACACCGCCCACCAGTCAAGTGCGGCACTTTGTTATGTGCCCTACTAGTTATTTATTTTTATTGCCCTAGCAGGCCAATTACCAGACAGAAAAATATCTACTGCTTTATAAAATGATTCTTGTTTTTCCAACCATGGTAAATGACCAGCATCATTGATTATTAATATTTTTCCTTGAGGAAAATACTTTGACCATTCCTTCGCTGATTCAATTGGTATTGCATCATAACCTCCATGAATAGTTAAAAATGGAACTTCTACTTTTGACAAATTGGAGCGAAAATCCCAATCACCTAAGGATTGAATAATATTGGGTAACACAAAATTCCACACATTGTTGGGTTTCTCATTCTCTAATGTATAAAAATCTTCACGGAATTTATCTTCAACAACCTCTCCATAAAATAGTGTCTTATGTGCTATTTTATAATACTGTTTAATGAATTCCTTTGTATTATCAGAGTTTTGATATCTTTCATATATGTCTTCAATAGTCTTTTTATCATTATTATCTAATCTTGAAGAGTTTGTTTTAATAAATTGCTCCCAATAAGGATCTTTCCGAGGAGGGATTGGACCAATCTGTATCGCCCGATTAACATGTTGAGGATATTTAATTGTATATAATGCTACGACTGCACCTAAATAACTCCAACCAATTAGTGAAATCTTCTCTTGTTTAAAATGATTTCTGATAGATTCTAAATCCGATATTTCATATTCAATTCCAAGTTTTTCTTTATCATTTATCCCATCCGAATGACCACGTCCTCTTGGATCATAAAAAATGATTGTTCTCTTGTTATTTTTAAGACGTTTAAATTCATCTGCTAAATACATGCCCGCAGGAACAATTACTACTTCAGAGCCTGTTCCTACTTTATGGTAATAAAGATTGAAGTCATCTTCAGTCCTGACAAAGCCGTCTTCAATATTCAAAGATTGTTGGCCATAACTTTGAGTGAAAATTGATAGAATGAAAACGAGTAAAAATATTTGTTTCATTTTCTCATTCCTATTATCTTAAGCACATAACCGTCTGCGGTTCACTTGCCGACAGTTTAACACAGAATTTCAGAAAAGAAAAAGAGAGTCAATAACATACAAAACTGTAAAAACACACCTGAGCTAAGGCGGTCAGGTGCAACCGTTAGACGGAACAGTGTCATAATAGTATTTTAATTGTTATCTGATTTTTCTTCTAACCTTAGAAATCGTACTGCATTGTTGTAAAATATATCACGTTTCTGATCTTCGGTCAGGAAATCGGCGGACTCAATACTTTCAACAGCCATTCCAATAGTTT
>JBHIAC010000306.1:0-1682 GCA_046758365.1 bacterium | reverse complement strand
TTCAAAAGGTTTGCGTCTTTCTAAACGGAACAAATGCTAACCCCGAATGCTTTCGGGGTCAGCGTTTCCTAAAAGGCAGCGTCTAGTAATTGGCTCATTCGTTTTCTTATAACGAACAAAACATTTCCATCAACCCAACTTATATTGTTTATATCTCTAAAATTTCGTCGAAGATTTTCTTTGAATTGATTCAACGACTTCTCAAACTCGTCTTTAGTATATATATGAAATGTAGAATAATGGTGATTCCGTGCCTGCTCAACAAGCCAATCCAGGCGAGAGACCCTTTTATATTTAAAAAATTCCATATTTTGAATTTCCAATCTCGGCATTTCTTCTATTATACTTTTTAACTCCTCTAGTTCATAAAGCCTAGTTTCCTTTTGGTTAAACAAAGGAAAATATTTCCCCCAAATGCTTCTGATATTTTGACTTCTTAACCGAGTATAAATGAACAAGTAACCTTCATCTTTAAGAACGCGTGATGCCTCCTTCAAAAACGCCAAAATTTTAAAAAGATGGATGGTATTAAAGGTAAATACACAATCAAAGGACTCGTCTTGTATGGTTAGATTCTCTGCAAGGCTTTGTTTTATCTGGAAATTTCCAATTTTGTGTTGTGTTAAATATTCTTTTAATTGTCCCAACATTTCTTTATTTCTATCGATACAATAAAGATAAAGTTTATCTCCTAGATATTGAAATAATTTTAAGACATAACTTCCGTCACCACAGCCAACATCCGCTGCTTCAATCTTATGTAATTTTTGTAATTCTTCCCTAAGGTAGAGGATTGGTTCTAAATCAGTTGTTCTTAACTCTCTATACTTTTGTGCAATTGTTGAAAAATGTGTATGTATACTTTTGATCATAAACCCTCCTAACTTGAAATTTTTAAAGACATTTTTAACTCATCATAAATCAGTTTCAGATTCGGTGATAGTAAATGAATCGCCTGCTGTACAGTAAGAAAGTCCTGTTTGAAGTCTTGGTGGAGCATCCAGAGCATCGACAATTGCCATAGAAAAGTTGCTCCTTGGTAGGGTTTTCGCCGAAGGAATCAGCGCGAATTGAAAGAGCAAGGTCCGACGGACTGTTGCCGCCGTAGCCGAAATAAAAGTTGGTAGGGCAATAGGTTACGATGTGACGGAGTGGCTTCCCGTTGACGATAGCAACGACCTGGCCGCTCTCACGCTCAACCTTTTAAATTATCACACCAGGACCCTCCATCTTTATTAAGCAATTTTCCCACCGTAAGGTTTTGGAGTGTCTGCTCTAATTTATCAATAAAAATAAAAAAAAACCTTTAAAAAGCAAGGAAAAGCTTTCATGTCAAAGCTGATAATTTTAAATCTTATATCTGACGTAGGTGCAAAAAGGTATGAATTTAAAAAACTTAAATTGTAAATATTGAAATTACGATCGTTTAAAGTTGAAATTATCCTGTTCAGGACAATTTACAAATTAGTTGAAAAATTGTCCGCTTATTTTATTTAGTCTGGATTTAATCCTTGCGTATTAAGCAAAAATTACGTAATATACATTTATAAATTACAAATTTATAATAGACTTTAACTAGAAGGAGGGTAAGACATGGCTAAACGAACCATTAATGTGGGTGGTGAGATTATTGAATTGCCCGACGTTCGCAAAGGCTGGATTTATTTGGGGGTTTTAGGGAT
>JBHIAC010000305.1:0-1688 GCA_046758365.1 bacterium | reverse complement strand
ACTAGTGTCTTGTGACATTAATTACTGACATTAACATAAAATCTGCTCAATTTCTCTCGAGCATCGTTCTTTGTAAATTGCCAATTAACAGTTGCATTTTTCTGATTACGTTCTCTACTCCAAGCATAGACTTCTTTCGATAGATATTTAACATTTCCAATACGCCTATCAAGACATTGCTTGGAAAGGTTTGAGAATTCTATTTCGATCATATTCAACCAACTGGCTTTCTTTGGGGTATAGACTAATTCAAAATACTGAGATAATTCAAATGCTTCTGGTGCTGAAAATGTTTCATAAAATGAGGAAGGATTATGAGTATTAAGATTATCCTGTACCAAGATAATCTTTTCCGCTGTGCCACAATATGTCTTTTTAAGATTCTTCATGAATTCCGCATAATCCTTTTTCGTTTTTTGTTCTCTGACATCAATAATGCGTGTGCCGGACAAGGGTTCAAAGGCCATGAAAATAACACAGGTACCATTTCGTTTATAATGATAATCCTGCCGTTGAACTTTGCCTGGTTGCATAGGAAGTGGCACTACAACGTCCCCTATTAACTGACAAGGACGTTCATCAAAGCAAACGACAGGCTGCAGAGGATTATACGCACGCTCATAAACATCCAACACATGTTCCATGCGCCAAAGAAATTCCGCAGTGATTTGACCAATACACCATTGTTTTTTTAAGTGAGGCTTAAGTTCGTTTTTTTTAAAGTTCTTTCAACTGTTTTATAGGAAATCTCCTCTACAATGGCTAGTTCGATAACTTTATCAGCTAATAAACGTAAAGTCCAGCGACTATGGCCCTCAGGTGGAGTCGAACAAGCGATCGCTGTAATTTTAGCCCGTTGGGCACCCGTAAATTTTTCCGGTGCACCTGGACGGCTTTGTTCGTTAATCGCGGACTCTAATCCTTCTTCTGAGTAGCGTTGACGAACTTGACGGATTGTATTACGGGCGATGCCCAAGGCTTCTATGATTTGGGTATCGGTTCTTCCGGCATCGGCCAGTAATAATATCCGACATCGTGTTATTTTTCGTGCTTTTTCTGTACCTTTACTTATCAGTTGTTTTAATAACGCCCGCTCTTTGGGCTTTAATTTAACTTTATTTTTTTTTCTCATGGTTATTACCTCCTTTAGTGTGAAGGTAATATACCAAAAAATAATTACATTGTCAATTATTATTGTCACAAAGCACTAGCCTAACATTAGCTGTTTGTGGGAAATATAAATTAAACACTATTCAAAGCATTACATCTAAGTTAATATTGTATTAACTCAACTTTTTTGCATATACATCCCTTTTAAATTAGTAAAAACTAAAATATTTCTTGACTATACGAATATTTTTTGTTATATTTATAGTATCTTATTATATAAGATAACTATAATAATATAATTTATTTTTAATACTAAACAATTAACCTCTGGAAACATTAATGGGAAAGACCTTCTGCAGGTTCTATTATATGAAAGAAAATAAAAACAATATCTTAGAACACTTAATCATCAAGAAATCCAAAAAAAATCCCCTTTTTTTCCGCATAAATTCTAACTTTAACCCTTTAATTTCAACAAATTAACCCCTGAGACAAAATTCCCAAAAACCCTCGTATATGGGAAAAATGAGACTTTTTGGGACTTTTTTCCCACAAAATGAGCAATTTTTCCCACAAAA
>JBHIAC010000304.1:0-1711 GCA_046758365.1 bacterium | reverse complement strand
GAAGCTCTGCGGACTTCCGGCGGCTCAACTCCGTATAAAATCCTAATTGTTAGGCGGCTTAAAGGAGATTCACAAATGAGAATTATAGTTAATGTCTTAATAGTATTGGTGTTTTTCGCTGAAATGGGAATGTCACAGACTAATAAAGAAATGGCAATTCGTGTTTTAGACGAATTTTTAGCTCATTTTAATAATCAAGATTACAAGGCTGTGGCGGAAACATTTCATTACCCACATGTTCGAATAGCTCGTGGGAAAGTATTTGTTTGGAATTCACCAGAAGATTTTCTGGCTGCACGAACGCCGGAAGATATAGCCCGCCATGTCACGGCGACTGGATGGCACCATACAAAATGGGATACCCGAAAAGTTATCCAAAATGGAGCTAATAAAATTCATATAGCTGTTCAATTTACGCGATACCGAGAAGACGGAAGTGTCATAGGTAGATATGACTCGTTCTACATAGTAACAAAAAAGGATGGTCGCTGGGGAATACAAGCACGTTCGAGTTTTCTGCCATAATATATACCGTCTAATTATCGCTTGCAGCTGAAGCAAAAAGCGCTATGCCCAAATACTTAATATAAAAATAAAAAATTGTAATAAATATTGTCTAATAGCTTTCATTTGTCAAAAGGGCTAAACAAAATTGGATATAGCCTGTGAAAATTCTAAAAATTGTTTTAGTAGCCATCAGTTCATTATTTATTATTTTATTAATATCATGTGATTCGAAACTAAAAAAAACTCAAAAACCTTTTCGTCTTAATGAACCACGTCTTACTCCATTGGAAGAATCACAATGGACTGAAGAACAAACTAAATTATTATCCACAAGGAAAAAAGAAGATGGTAGTGTCACAAATGTATTTACAACACTTGTTAGACACCCTATATTATTCGACCGTTTCTCAAATGTAACTAATTATGTATTATTTGAGCAAACTCTGCCAGCAAGGTACCGCGAAATCCTTATTTTACGCATAGGTTGGCTATGTAAAGCAAAGTATGAGTTTGGACGTCACACCCTTATAGGGAAAAAAGTGGGATTAACTGATGAAGAAATCTTGCGAATCACAAAGGGAGCGAATGAACCGGATTGGAGTATAGCAGAGGCAGCACTTATTGATGCAACAGACGAGCTTTATAATGATGCTATTATTTCAGACGCAACATGGAAGACGCTCTCTGAGCATTACACTGAAAAACAACTTATCGATATAATTTTTACTATTGGGCAATACAATTTAGTTTCTTGGGCATTAAACAGCTTGGGCGTTCAATTAGAAGAAGGAGTCCAAGGATTTCCAGAAGAAAAGAAATAGTTGACATTTTCTTGGTATATTAATTACTGACTTTAAGTTAAAACATTGAATTTAAAATTCGTCAACATAACAGTTTTTTAAAGTACAAAAACGGTAAGGTTGGCTCGCGCTAATTGGTAATAGCAAGTTGGGCCGCCTAACCATTTCATCCAGTCGAACGCAAAAGCTCGGTGGTTTTTTGAAGTTTGGAGGAGCTTGGCAAGTTTAAATTAAGTTTCAAATTTTGTGCTTCCAAGTTTTGCGTCGGCTGATGATTAGCCGTTATGTGTTTACAAAGAACCAAAAACTTAAAACAAGGAGACACTAGTGATGAAGATTAACAATTTTTTATTTCTCCTCTTGATGGCATGTTTGTCATATGGATGTAATAAGGAAACGGAACA
>JBHIAC010000303.1:0-1716 GCA_046758365.1 bacterium | reverse complement strand
AGTGATATAAATATGTTAATTTATTTAATTGTAAAAACTTGTAGATAATTTATATCCCAAGGAGGTTCTTATGAATAATTATCCAGACTTTGCTTACGATTATCAATTAATTATTAAAAATCTTTTGGACAGGCCATTAAGTTGGTGTCCAAACCAAAAAATAGTCTATAGGGATTTATTTGAATACACTTATACTGACTTTTACAAAAGAGTAAAAAAATTAGCAAATTCTTTAGAGCAGTTAGGTGTTAAAAAAGGTGATATAGTAGCTGTCATGGATTGGGATAGTCATAGATATTTAGAAAATTATTTTGCAGTGCCTATGATGGGAGCTGTTTTGCATACCATTAATGTTAGACTGTCCCCTGAACAAATTTTATATACTATTAATCATGCAGAAGATAATGTTATATTTGTACATGTAGACTTTTTACCGATAATTGAAAAAATTTCAAGTAATTTTAAAACGGTTAAGCATATCATTGTTATGTCAGATGATAGGAAGAAAGCAGACTCAAAATTAAATATAGAAGCCGGATATGAAGAATTGTTAGAAAAAAACTCAGACGAGTATGAATTCCCTGATTTGAAAGAAGATGCCATTGCAACAACTTTTTACACAACTGGAACAACAGGAAATCCCAAAGGTGTGTATTTCACTCATAAACAAATAGTTTTACACACTATTACAGGAGCTATTACATTAAGTGTATTTTCTGATCCTATTAGTTTCAAATATGATGATGTTTATATGCCAATTACACCAATGTTCCATGTTCATGCCTGGGGAGTGCCATACATTGCAACCATGACGGGGCTCAAACAGGTTTATCCTGGAAAATATGAACCTGAAATGTTGTTAAAATTATTGATTGATCACAAAGTTACTTTCTCCCATTGTATACCAACAATTTTACAGATGATATTAGCAAGTCCTGCAACACAAAACATTGATTTCTCAAATTGGAAAGTGATAATCGGTGGCGCAGCGTTATCAAAAGGTTTAGCTAAAATGGCAGCCGATAAAAATATTAAAATTACTTCAGGTTATGGACTGTCAGAAACCTGTCCAATACTTACTATAGCCAGTTTAAAACCAGAAATGGTTGATTGGGATATCGATAACAAATTAGATATTTACACAAAAACTGGTTTCCAGATACCATTAGTAAAAACTAAGATCGTGGATCAAAATGGAAATGAATTACCTCCCGGAAAGAAAAATACTGGCGAATTGGTAGTTAGAGCTCCATGGTTGACAAAGGGATATTATAAATCACCAGAAAAATCAAAGGAACTTTGGCGAGACGGTTGGTTACATACAGGCGACATAGCCTATAAAGATGAAGAGGGTTATGTAAAAATAACCGATAGGTTAAAAGATATTATTAAAACTGGGGGAGAATGGGTTTCATCTTTAGAATTGGAGAATTTAATTAGTCAACATGAAGCTGTAGCTGAAGTTGCGGTTGTTGGCATTCCTGATGAGAAATGGGATGAAAGACCCGTTGCTCAAATAGTATTAAAAGAAGAATATAAAGACAAAGTAATTTCAGATGATTTTGTTGATTACTTAGCAAAATTTGTGAAAACAGGAATTATACAAAAATGGGCAATTCCTGATGAATTTACATTTGTTGAAGCCATTCCTAAAACAAGCGTTGGTAAAATTGATAAAAAGGTAATCAGAACTCAATATTTTAAATAGAAAAAGAG
>JBHIAC010000302.1:0-1724 GCA_046758365.1 bacterium | reverse complement strand
CTTAAGAAAGCTAAGGAAAAGATAAGATGCCCTACGCTTACCTGAAGACCTACGGATGACCCTGGATTGTTCTCTACAAATTAATTAAACCGCTCTTTTTTGCAGCTTTTAATATGGAACTAGCTAATCCGTTCTTCTAAACCACTGAACTTAATGCATCGCCCGCTGGGGCGGGCTACGTTGGTGGTATATGCACCAGTCAGCCTCGCTGTCGCTCGGCTTCGCTGCACTAAAGGTCTTGCTATCCGCTGAAGGCGAATCAGATTTTTTCTTTTTCGCCCCAAAAATTAAATATTGACAATTATCACCATTAGTGATAATATTATCACCATTAGTGATAATGGAGGTGTTGGATGATAGAGAAAATATTAAGACTATTCTATGATAATTTATATGCTCAGTTCACAATAAATGAAATAGCTCATAAAATCGGTATTTCTTACAGTTATGTGCACAGACAAATTGAAGAATTGAAAAATAAAGATATTTTAGTTATCGAGCAACGTTCAAATCGAAAATATTGCAGACCCAACTATAAAAACCCAGAAGTAAAAACAAGTTTTGTTAAGATATCAAACCAAATCGCTGATGATTTTTTAAAAAAAAGGGATAAAATTTTCTTTGTAGTTGGAAAGCTTCTATCAGTGTTGCCCAAAAAGACAGACTTTAATCTACTTTCTGTCGTACTATTTGGCTCTCTAGCTAAAGGTACCGATTTTAAAAAAAGTGATATAGATCTTTTTATTATTGTACCTTCAAAAAAGAAATATGATGAAGCTATTGACATGGAGTGTGTCGGATTGTCAAAAGGGTTTGGAGTCGAAATAAATCCTATAGTTTCTGAGCCAACAAATCTCTTAACGATGCTGAGCGAAAAGGGACAAAATGTTGGAAAGGAAATTTTTAAAAATAAGATAATATTGTTTGGTGCTGAAAAATTTTGGGAATTAGTATTTGAGGTGATAAAATGAGCAATTTAAAGAAAGAAATGTTAAAAATAAAAGTAAAGGGTTATTTTGAGAATGGTGAATTAAGGGTGGACCCAACTATTACAGTCCTTGTTGCATACTATGTGGATAAAGCAAGACATAATATCGAGACTGCCTCTTTGTTGATGGAAGCTTCGGGTAGTAAAGAAACTAAAAAAAGATTAAAGGTAAGTGAGGATTATATTGGGTATGATTGGGTTATAAGTTGTGGATATTATGCGATGTTTCACGCAGCGACTGCAGCACTGGCAATAATTGGAATAAAAGCTGAAAGTCATGAGAGTCTTATCGAGGGCTTGGAATATCATTTTGTTTTAAAAGAAAAAGCTATAGAGTCAGAAGATATAGAAAAAATTAAGTCTGCCAAGAGGCTTGATGAAAAATATGTTAATAGAATGTGGGCGACAAAGTCCAAAAGAAATACCGCCCAATATAAAGCTGATGCTGTTATTGCTCAAAAGGATGCTGAGAAGATTTACAAAAATGCAATAGATTTTGTTGATGCTTTAGAAAGTTTAATAAGGGGATTAAAATGATAATTGGAAGTTGGCGCTGGGAGGTAATATGAAAAAAGATATGAAGCAGGAAATTATAAAAGAAATACGACGGGTATACAAAGAACAAGGTAGGATAGCGCTTTCTCTTTTTGCCCTCTTTAATTTTTTTCTTTTAGAAGTTAAGGAAAAATCACAATGTCAAAAGAATCAAAGACTTACAAAAATTTCGGCAAAAAAG
>JBHIAC010000301.1:0-1731 GCA_046758365.1 bacterium | reverse complement strand
AAAACAATGTCCTAAACTTCAATTTTCTGATTTTAATGTTTTAAGAAAAATTGATATACTATGGTTTAGAGAAAAAGGGAGGAATCTCATTCCTGAATATGCATTCGAGGTCGAATTATCTACTGGAACATGGTCTGGTGTTGGAAGATTAGCTACACTTATTGATTATAGTAATGTAAAACTTTATGTTATTTCTAATGATTTGAAACGATATAAGCAGGTTATGCATTCATTTTCAGATATTGAACAGAGATATTATCACATTTTAACTGAATATATCGGGGATTTATATGCAGCAGAATTACAGCTAAAAGAGTTAAGATATAAGATAGGATTATAAGTTTGAATTTCATGCTAACAGTATTCCTTTTCATTATCGATTACTTGGTCATGATAGAATGGCATTATTTTCCTTTATTCACTCATTAAATACTACTTTTGGAACATCTATTTTTGAACCTGTGGCTGAAACGATAGCAAGTTTGAACTTTGAATTTGCACAAAAACAGTATGTGGTTGGGGATACTATCAGTGAACAAGCCCAATCTGAAATTCAACGTATTATGAATGAACTTACAATAGGAAAAAATCCGAATAAGTTAGAAGAAATTGAAAGGATAAGAAAGGTTTGCAATAAGGGCACAATGAACAAATTGAAAACTATAAAAGTTGATTTGTTTGTTCAAAGTACCGATGGAACAGCCCATTTGTTTGACTTAAAAACAGCTAAACCCAATATCAGCAATTTTAAAGATTTCAAAAGGACATTGTTAGAATGGATAGCAATTTTTCTAGCTAAAAATCCAAATGCAAAGGTAAATTCATATATTGCGATTCCTTACAATCCATATGAACCAAAACCTTATGAAAGATGGACACTGAAAGGTATGTTAGATTTGGATAATGAGCTAAAAGTCGCAGAAGAATTGTGGGACTTTCTTGGGAATGAGGGTGCCTATGAAGAATTATTAAATTGTTTTGAAAGAGCAGGTATTGAATTAAGACCAGAAATTGATGCGTATTTTTTGAAGTTCAAATAAAAACACAGAATTACACTTTAATGGGACAAAATCAATTGTAAAATCATATATTGGTTGATATAAAATTGATTATACAGAATGGGCTACTAACTAAAAACTAAAGACTCCAGTCATTATCATATCCAAGTGAAAAGTGGACCAAATACCATTCCAAAAGATTTAGGGGTTCGTATTTCACAATTGCTCCGATCCGCACAGCGGAGAAATCTTGGCTCGATTGCTCTCTTTGGTATGTGCTATGGTAGTAAGCAGCTAGTTAGCAGTATTGTTTGACAGTATGTTTATGCTGACTTATTCTTGAAGAAAGAAATTTTGGAGTTTGTTTTCATATCGAAATTAGGAGTGTATTAGTTATGGAACCAAATTTATACGAAATACTTTGGGATGTGGAAACTGATTCGTGCAGTTTCCTATATCGCGAGTTCAAGGTATGCAGCTCTGATTTGGAAGCGAAACAATATGGTACTCGTCGCGAAACTGAGCTCAATGAGGGAAAATCAAGTGAAGAAATAGCACAAGACGGCTATTACTTTAAATATTATAGCGCTTGTAAGGTAAACAAAATTGATGGTTACGTAGTTAATTTGGTTTGAAGAGTCAGTTTAGGAGATAAACTAATGCAGCAATTTTGGCTGGTAGTTGGTTCTGAGAAAAATTGAAAAGTGCCTTTTGAAAGTAAAAACATTTGGGG
>JBHIAC010000300.1:0-1736 GCA_046758365.1 bacterium | reverse complement strand
TATGCTGACATGAAAACAATTCGTGTTGGTGACCTGATATTTGTTCATGCAGGACAAAGAATTTTTGGTACCTTTAAAGCAGAAACTAAATTTCTCGAAAATCCCAACGCCCCGCAAATGTTCTTAAGTGAAAATATTCATTACGAACCAGATCTTAACCAGTCTAATAGTGGATGGAAAGGTATTACCTCTCTACCAACAGTGGGTTATTATCGTCGCGTTGCAATTACACATTTTACTAATGAGAGAGGCCAAAATCTGTGTTTTGAAAATGGTTTTGACTCAAATGAAGTTTTTGAACTGAAATTAAAGAAAAGAATCTGGTCAATTCCAGAAAGATGGAAATATACAGATGCCGCCCGAACGGTTCGCCCATTGATGGAAGATGAGGCTTGGGAGTTAATAAAGATTCTTGAGCGAGAGAATGCAGATAGTCTTAATAGAAGAAATATAACTCCCGCAGATTTATCGAGCTATATTCCCATTAAGTTTGTTTTGGATCCCAATATAGTAATTGACGAGAAAATAATTGAAGGATGGGTACTTGAAAATATTGGAAGGAAGACCGGATTAGATGCTGCTTTAGGGCCTTTTACTTGCTTCGGTAATAATATGCCAGCAGGTTATTTAAAATTTATGGATATTTTTGGCTATCAAGAACTGACTACCGGTATTAGAAAATACAAGGTAATTGAAGTTAAGAAAGACTATTGTGTCTTCCCAAACGATATAAACCAACTGATAGATTATACCGACTGGGTTATAGAAAATATTGCAGCCGGAGATTATAAGACAGTCGAGGGCATCGTTATAGCTAGGAATTTTGATAACGATTGTATTGATTTTGTTAGAAATTTTAATACAACAGGACGAAAAATCCGATTGATTAGTTTCAACTACGTCCCACCAGACTATATCGATATTAACATAGAAAGGATCGTCTAAACATAAATACAAATTCTTAGAATGAAAAAATGGGGTAAGAAATGAACGAATCAAAATGAATTTGTGAAAGATGCAGAAGAGAATTTGATTTAGAGGAGGGGGAAGGCTGGATTAGGCTTGTGGAAGATGAGGATTCACATTATGAGGCTAAATTTTCTCCATTGGTGCCAAATGAAAAGGTATGTTATGATTGTGCAGATGAATTATTTGCTATAGTAGAGAAATGTGATAAACAGTGCCAATATTGTGAAGCCACAACAATCTGGGGACTATCTATTATGGATTGCCTTAAATTTCAGTTAAAGTTTGATCTCTTAGATTTGCCCAAAGTACAGCCGCCTAAGAGGGGCAGTTTAGAGGAGGCAAAAGAGGTTTTAAGAATATTTGACAGATTCTAACCAGAATCGGAACTAAGGCGAGGAAATATTGGCAAAAGAATGGATATTGAATCAAGCTATGAATAGATGGGGACTGAATAAAAAACGTTCAGTCGGCCCGGTTTCGGAACTCATCAGAAAATGTGCTCCAAAGAAATTGGAAGATTGGCAGAAATATTATTATCAGAATGTCTACTCGGAGAAATACTTGGAAGGACTCGGTAAGAAACTTTATGTTAAGATCACAGAGGTTATACAGTATGAGGTTGAGGAAGTAACAGAAGACGACTGTATAAGTTATATAAAAGACGTGGTGATAAAAAGAACTTTTGATGGGTATAGGGGTGAGATTCAGACAGTATATGGTCAATTGCAAAGTGCTCTTGGCGTCGAGATCAAACCAGCACCAGATGA
>JBHIAC010000299.1:0-1751 GCA_046758365.1 bacterium | reverse complement strand
CCAAAAATTTCCCCTTGGTTTACGGTAAAACTAAGTTGTTGAATGCCCACCGTCCGACCGTAATATTTTGTCAATTGCTCTACCGCAATAACTGGAGAATGCGACATTTTTACTTTGACAATTAGGGATAATTTTACAAAATGTTTTAAGAGTGTAATCCAGTTTTCAATTGCTACCAATCGGTCGATCTGGTCAATAATTACAAATTAGCAAACCAAACAACATACTCTCTCACTGGCCAGTAATTCTTGTCAGATTTCGAGGTAACTTCAAGATCGCAAAGAGGAACATGACCAACTTTTCGTCCCTCCCGAACTTTTACAATGATTCCATACTGAGCGTCTTCAAAAGTTAACTCCAAAACTTTCATTTTGTGACCTAAGGTAAATGGCTCGTTTTCGGCAATATCACCAAAATACGCATCATCGTCATCTTCTACTCTTTCAACCATAAATGGAAATGATAAATTTTGCTGTAACCACTGCATCCAATCTCTATTTTTCCATTCAGCCCATTTTTTTTTATATGCCTCTTCGTTGCGTGGGATGTTTCCATCTTCGGTTTCTTCGTAGTCCCATGATTTGTCATAGTTGGCATTCATTAAATTCCACTTATTTGTCGGTTAAAAGTTTTTCCTCTCTTATAATTTTTAATTTTATATCACTTCAAACTCTCCTCGACGATTTTGATTTCCTCGTTGGTTAAATCGTACAACTCGTACACCAAACGGTCGGTCGGTGGCCTCAACTTAGACTGGGCAGATACTGAAGTCAACATTGTAAGAAAATTCTTTCAAGAAGTGTCAATATTTTAGATCGGATAAAAGACTTGAAATGATTCTTTGTTCGACAATTTTTATTTCAATAAAATTTTAAAACCAAACTGCTCGAAATGCTTATCATCTGTAAAAGCTTCAGCTATTTTGAACTCTCCCATGACTACAAATGATGGCACATCAGTTTATCCCCATTTTTTATCAGAATACTTTTCATAAAGTTGCAAAGATTTGTTCAAAAATTTATCCGTAATCTTAATTAATTTAATATCTTCGCTTTCACGCAGGTTTTTAAGTGTTTTTATAGCTAATTTCTTATTTTTTGCCAAAGCGTTGCCTACTTCCACAAGAACATAATCCGTGGAAAAAAATCGTACCTTATCGAGTAATAATAATCCATTAACTGTTACGGCAATATCGTGTAAAGAATCTCTTTTATTTACGAGAGCAAGAATTCCACAAGTGTCCAAAAATACTCTTCTCATTTTTTCTCAGTGCCATAAAGATAATGGTCGTGATTATGTGCCAGGTCATCAACTCCCAAATCTTCAGATATACCAATTAATTTTGTTAAGGCATTTTCTCGTTTATTAAGAACACTTTCTATGAATTTTTCATAACTTCCATCGAATTGTTTATTGACCAGTTCTACAAATTCCTTTTCGATTTTTGGATTTAACTTTAAGTTGAGATGTAACATGATTCGCTCCTTGTAAGTCTATTCTTAGTATAAATATGATTTTTATATTTATTGAAATTCCGCCGTCTAATCCGGCAGTTCCTTCTCCATATATTTTTCAAAATTTATAACAAATTTTAGCCTTTGTCAATCAAAAAGATGTAGCCATTCTACTTCCGAGGTATTTAAGCCAACCTACTTAGTTCACCAAGAAATCCTTTTTAACGAATGGCGTCAAGGGAGGCTCACTTCAAACTCTCCTCGACGATTTTGATTTCCTCCTCGGTTAAATCGTAC
>JBHIAC010000298.1:0-1845 GCA_046758365.1 bacterium | reverse complement strand
TTTTAAAACTTAACAGTTTGACAGTATTCCTCCTTCATTTTATTTTAACGATAACATTAGGAGGACACTGCCTTGGAAAAAAGATCCCAGCAACGTTTTACACCAGAGGAGAAATATCAGATTCTTCAAGAAGGTGAATATGGTAATATGAGTATTAATGAAGTATGTCGACGTCATGGCATCAGTACCGTTACTTATTATGAGTGGCGTAAACAGGCTCAGAGTGCAATGAAAGAAGCTCTGGCCGGTAAGAGAAAACACAAGAAAAGCCGTAAGGAGCAAGATTTAGAAGAGGAGATAAAACGTCTTAAGAACACGATAGTTGAAATCACCCAGGAGAATGTTGAGTTAAAAAAAAAGAATTTCAGATAGTCGAAAAGAGCCGGTTTAGCGCAGAGGATAAGAGATCTATATTGGACTATATTACATTAACAAGGAAGCGTAGTCAGCAAAGGATCAATTGGATACTCTCATATTTAGGTCTGGCAGAGAATACTTATTACCGCTGGAGAAGAATGCAAGCAAAGGGAAATCTGCAAGATAGTTATACCAAAGTTCCGAGCATTGATGCTACCTTAGATTGGGAGATTGATGCGGTCATCGACTATGCTCTTGAAAATCCGAAAGAAGGTTATCGTCGTTTAAGTTATATGATGATTGATAAGGATATTGCCTGTTTAACACCCAGTACAGTGTATCGTATTCTATCAGAACGGGATCTTCTGTACCGTTACAAGAGAAGTGATAAAAGCCCCGGTAAATATGATTTTAAGCCAGATAAGCCGCATCAGCAATGGCATATCGATATCATGTATTTATGGATCAATCATCGTTGGTATTTTTTTGTTGGCGTTTTAGATGCATATAGTCGATATATTGTTCATTGGGATTTATTAGAAACGGCATCTTCCACAGATATCCGGGCTGTCATAGAATCAGCATTGAGGAAATATCCTGGGGTAAAGCCTAGAATTGTTACTGACAATGGGCCACAGTTTAAAAGCAAGGATTTCCGCCTATTACTAAAAGAGTTCTCTCTGTTAGATATCAAATGTCGTATAAGACATCCGGAATCCAATGGTAAAATCGAGCGTTTTCATCGTAGCCTTAGAGAAGAAGGTTTAAGTGATAAACAACTGCAGGATAAATACAAAGCACTCGAAATCATTGAGAACTGGGTCAGTTATTACAATAACCAGCGATTGCATGCATCCCTGCGATATCTAAGGCCAATTGATTACCTAAATGGAACAGCAGAAGACAAAATTCAGATTCGCAGAGAGAAGTTAAAAAAGGCTGCCAGGATACGGCGAGAAAGTAATCGAAATCTCTATGACCAAATTCTTATGATCAAAAAGTAGTAGCATAAATTAAAAGTAGTTTAATCATGAGGAAACTGTCAAGATGTTAACTGCAAAAACTACCGTTTCATGTGAAGCAAAACAAAATAACCGAACTATTTAGCTAAGGAATCCAATTAAGAAGCACTTGGTTTTTTTAACTGGAAATATGCGTAACCTAATGTTAAGAACAGGTAGATTATGACAGCTGACCAGCCGACGGCGCTCATCACTCCAGTAACTGTGCCTATTACAGACACAATAATACCAATGAAATTGGAGATTAATAATGCCAGGATAATGGCCCGCTGTGCATTTAAATCCGTGACATTTCTGGCAAAAATGTTATTAGACCAATCCCGATGAGTGCCACTCCAAAGTATTGCCCCATAAGTGTTTCACTTGCGCCTTGCGTTACGCCATAGATCAACAATACTTTTGCTGGTATCAAAACAAAACAAATTCCATACACAAGTGCCAAAATAGCATTGATAATAAAGAAAGT
>JBHIAC010000297.1:0-1847 GCA_046758365.1 bacterium | reverse complement strand
GGCATTTTAAAAAACTTTAGGGATCCGTATGGTGAACTTTACACTGAACATATCTTAACTATAAATGTTAGGAGTCAGCTAAGTAGCATTGAAAAGAATATTGATACTATGTATGAAAGGACCTATGCTGAGCCAATGAATCTGCACAGAAGACTGCCGAAAATGGTGCTTGGGGAAGTATATTTAATAGCTCTCAGGGCTTACGATTCTAATGAGGTAAAAAAGAAGAGAATCGCATTCAAACCATTTACGGAAATAACATCCAAATATCTTGAAAAATACATCCTTGCTTTTAATGCACTTAATAACAGAACAGGACAAGGAGATGACTATTTTAAGTATGAAAGAGTAGCACTTATACTTGTAGATTTTAGCCAACAAATACCCAAATTATATAAAGATGCTAGTGAGTTGAAAGATGATGGATTACTGTCACCAGATGCATTTGCTACAATGCAGGGTCTAAGTTTTGATGGTTTTGTTGAAGATTTATTGAGAATCTATGAAAGGCGATTTGGCACCAATAAATTAAGTTGATATTTCTCAATTAGAAACCCATCAATTTCTTGCGGATCTTTGAGTGAGGCTAAAGTTTCGAGTTCTAAATTTGTAAACTGTGGAATACTGAACTTTTCAATAAAATTTTTTTGATAGCAAGGATAACCACCCGCAATTGAGACACTAGTCTTAGAAACGTAATAGTGCATCAAATAAGAGTTCAATATTTTTTGGAGCAAGTAAATATTCTCAACTTTTGACAATGGATGTGTCTGGGTATTAAGTAGCAAAAAATTGTTTCTATCGTGTGTAAAATAAATCCCATATCCATTACAGAAAAATGCCTCTTCATCTTCCACAATCATAAATCTTGGATACTTACTAAAGGTAGGGGTTAACATTTTTTTCCCTGTTTTTGTGAGTCCTTGCGTCCTCCCGTAAGCGTAAAATGGTTCTATCTTTGTTTTTCCCTTATCTCTATATTGTAATTTTTTTCTTACATATAGGAAATATCGGTAGCATAGTGGATAATCTCTTTCCAATTCGCTTTCCTTGATTGGAATTGCATTTCCACTAATAATTTTGTAAGGGAAAATAATCTTTTTTGTATTATTACTACATTCTTCCTGACTTTGGAAGTCCGAAATTTTATAGATATTTCGTGTTATTTGAGGTTCGATTTCAAAGACGTTGTTGTCAACCACTTTTAATAGTAAACCGTTTTTCTCAAACTTGCGATCAACAAAGTATAATTCGTCTTTTAGTGTGGCGATTCCAACTGCAATGCTAACAAGTTTGTTAAGGGGCGTTCCAATCGTTTCGATTATTCTAATGTTTTCTTGCTCATCTGACTTCAGCAATCGCCATTTTTTGATATTAAGTTCAGAAACTTTGTTTGGCGAACCATTGATATTACCGAGAAAAACTTCGGGCTTTTGGTTTTCTTCAATTCGATCATAAATAACTTCAGGGTTTTTCTTTTTGTTTAGAAAAGTAATCGCTGTATAGGTCTGTGCATTAAAAACTTTTGTATGACTGAAGTCCACTATGCATGTAATGCATTGCTTATTTTGGAAATACCCCCTCAAGGATTCACCTGCAAGAGATGTAAAGTAGTTATTTGGTGTAATGTATCCCAAATTTCCATTTTCGTTTAATAATTTATAGCCCAATTCGAAAAAAGCAAAATACAAATTGAATGTTCCATTCTGTATGGTTTTCCAATGGTTTGAAAGATAACACCTATTTTGATCGGAAAGATCTTGAAATTTGACATACGGGGGGTTACCTACTATATTGTCGAATTTCCCCGTATTGTTTCTCCTAAAGCTTTCTTTCCAATTCGCTCT
>JBHIAC010000296.1:0-1881 GCA_046758365.1 bacterium | reverse complement strand
CATGTATTACGTCGGCGTTGATTTACACAAAGAAACATCCTGGTTTTATATTATTGGTAAGAAAGGGAAAAAAGTTGAT
This sequence comes from bacterium, assembly GCA_046758365.1. Classification (GTDB taxonomy): domain Bacteria; phylum Zhuqueibacterota; class Zhuqueibacteria; order Oceanimicrobiales; family Oceanimicrobiaceae; genus JBHIAC01. Next base: position 1,802 of record JBHIAC010000296.1, on the reverse strand, counting down.
AGTAAAAATATATCAAACAAACCAGAAATCTTAAAGAGTTATTTTAAAAAGATACCAAAACCTTTTACCCTTGCAGTTGAAGCTACTTATAACTGGTACTATTTTGTTGATATAGCAGAACAATATGCTGAGAAAGTTTTCCTGGCAAACTCTTACGAATTGAAAGCTTTTGCCAAAAGACACAAAAAGACTGATAAGATTGATGCTCGACTAATTGCTCAGATTTTACAGAAAGGATACCTACCAGTGGTTACCATTGCAGATCAACACACTCGCCAGGTCCGAGAAATACTTCGATATCGTATCAATCTGGTAACCGATCGTTCTCGTAATATTTATCGTCTTAAAGCATTATTTGACAAATTAGGACATAATTCAAGTGGCGACTTTACAACATACAAGAGATTAAATAGTATTGTGATTAAAAAGCTGCCAGTAATTTACGCTGGTATAGTGAAAAACTATATTGAACGAATTACGGACTTAACAAGAAAACTTTTCAATACAGAAAAAGAAATAGAAACCATTTCTTATAATGATCCTGATATGTCCAACTTGATGAGTATTCCCGGCATAGGCCCCTTTTCAGCAGCCTTAATAAAGACAGAGATTATCGACATTTCCAGATTTACTACTTTTAACCGATTATGTGCTTATGCTGGATTAGCGCCTCGTGTATCTGCCAGCGCTAATAAAACATTTCATGGCCCACTAAATATTAACCGGCGTAAATATCTACAATGGATACTTCTGGAAAACGTTTTTCATTTTATTAAGGCTATTCCCAGGGCAAATGAAAAGTACTTAGAACTCAAGCAACGAAAGGGTCACAATACGGCCAAGGTGGCTTTAGCCAGGGAGTTTTTAAAGATAATATACCACGTACTGAAAGAACAAAGACCGTTTTATTTTTATAAGAAAGAGCCTAAAATCCAGTCGGTGGCGGCTACTGCACTCTAGAGGGTCTGAAGTATCCTATTTCAAGGATAGCTTCCCGAGGTTTGATTAGTGAGTAGTCGCTTCCGAGAATATCATGCAGATCTATTTCATATGATGCTGCCGATGGGTGACTGAAGACTGGTAACTTAAAATCCAGTGCTTCTTATGATAGTGGAATCGACGGATTTGTATTAGAGAGTTTGTTAGAAACAAAAATTTCTTTCACCCTCTCTTCTGGTGAAGGGTGAAAGAAATTTTAATCTTAGTGTAACTATAAAGTAATTTGATTAATCAATTAATTGAGGAATCATCTGGTAGGAATAGTATGTTTGTTCTTGACATTTATCTCAATAGGTGACCCTGTAAACTTTGACCCTGTAAACTTAAAAATACACTCCCAAAAGACATAAACCTGATTCTCAATAAAATAAAAAAAGGATCTCTAAAAATAGATTTTGAACACCAGGGCTTAGAGAACTTCATTTTGCATATGGATAAAGTAAGCAATCGGATTGCATTTAGTGTGATTATTGCGGCCTTGGTCGTCGGCTCGTCCATAATAATGCAAACAGATAAAGGCCCCCTGTTTTTGGGGTTCCCGGTGTTGGGTATTATCGGTTTTCTTGTAGCCAGTTTCTTAGGATTAGGGTTAGCCATAGCAATATTACGTTCAGGTAAGTTATGATTTAATAGTTGAAGACGGGACTATATATATTGCCTCAACAGACGGCAAGCTCTATGCGATTGGAAGGAAATAATAGAATGTAATAATGCAAGACCTGACCCATTCTGTGATGTGACCCCTTCTGTGGCCAATCAATCGATTGGCTCATTGCGGAGGATGAGGAAAATCCTGATTATCA
>JBHIAC010000295.1:0-1883 GCA_046758365.1 bacterium | reverse complement strand
CCAATAGCGATTACAGCTGAAAAAGGTATTAGGATTTTGCCTTCTTTATTTTTTTCTAATTCTAATTTTTGTGTATAAGATGTAGGGTTGGTTAATACCATATGAATAAGTTCTCCAGACCTAGTTTCAAAGATTATATCACCAACTTCGCCAAAACGTTTACCTGTTTTGCTAACTACCGTTTTACCAATCAGTTGTTTTGAAAATTTTTTATCCCCTTCAGCCATAAAATCCCCTCTATTATTAGTATAGCAATAAATAAAATAAAGTGATATATAAATTTTGTGTTTTAAAGTATGTGCATAGCTGATTTTTCTTAATTATATTCTACAGTACCGAAATTTTAATATAGTAGTTAGCTACATTGTAGCTAGTATGAGAAAAGAGACAAAAATCCAATTAATTGGATACGAGATGCTTGAGAAACAAGTAAACAAAAGTGGCAATAGTGGTCGTGTTTATGTGCCTATTGATTGGGTTAGTAAGAGGGTAAAAGTTATACTTCTTGAAAAATGAGCTTTATTAAATACATGACTAAACATGAAGAGAAATCAAAGTATGAGTTAATCAGGGATATGTATGAAATACACAAAGAGAATCAAAGACTTAAGAAAAAGCTCCGTAAATATGAAAATCCACATACTCCGCCAAGCAAGGATGAAAGAAAATCAAGAACTAACTTTGTATCAAAAACAGGTTTACCAGTAGGCAAAAAGACAGGTTACAAAGGAAGGACAAGGGAAAAGAAAAAGCCAACTCATTTTATTAATCTCTTTCAAGGTATATGCTCTAAGTGTGGCAAGCATAACAAGCCAAAAGAGATTAGGGAAAAAACATATGAAGAAACTCCTGAGCTACAACCAATTAAAGTAGTTAAAACAAAGTGGGGTTATTATGAGTGTGGTTGTGGACATTGCTGGGAATCTAAACCAGAAGAAGTCCCTGAGAAAGGATTGTTTGGTAAGAATGCCCAAACTCATATTGTTTTGTTGAAGTTTGATGACAGGCTTCCTTTAAGAAAAACTGTTTCGGCATTAGAAAGACAGTTTGGCTTAATCCTTACCTCAAAAGCAATATATGATATAACAAAAAGGGTAGCAGACAAAGTAACTCCTGAATATATAAAGATAAGAAGAAAAATAAGAAGAGCTAAATATCTACACATCGATGAAACGAAAATAAAGATTCAAGGAGTCTGGTACTATGTCTGGATTTTCAGATCGAGAAAATACATATTTTTCTGCATAAGAAAAGAAAGAAACAGAAATGTGCTTGATGAAATACTGGGTTATTACTATAATGGTTGGATCATTTGTGATGGCTTATCTGCATATAAGGAATATACAAAATACTTACAAAGATGCTGGGCTCATATCCTTAGAGAAACTAAAGAAATGGCCGAAAAATATGATGATGCTAAGCCAATGCATAATTGGATGAGGGATTTGTTTAAGGTGGTTAAATCCGTAAGCATAAAAGATCCTCTTAAGAAGAGGAAAAAACTGTATGATAAATGTGTGCAAGAGATGAGATGGTTGGTAGGAATTTATTCTTCATATAGGCATCTGAGTAAAGTTATAACAAAGATAGGAAACGGATTGAATTTTTGGTTTACAAGAATATTGCACCCCCAGATAGAGCCTACAAACAATAATGCAGAACAACCCTTGAGAGAAATAAAAGTCATACAGAAAATAATAGGCACACTAAGAAACGAAGATGGCGCTTCTATTATGGAAAAGATAATGACATTCTTAGCTACATGGAGAATGCAGGGGAAAAATAATTTTACAGAATTAAGAAGCCTTCTTTAGTGCTATGCACATACTTTGAAAAGCAAAGTTTTTATATTCTGATTATTTAAAGAACAAATGGCATTTATT
>JBHIAC010000294.1:0-1919 GCA_046758365.1 bacterium | reverse complement strand
ACAGCTTGGCTTTATGTCGATTTAAGAGGTATCGATGTCGGGACCTACGTGGCAAAGGCAAAAGATGTGGTCAACAATAATATTCAATTACCCGCAGGTTACACCATCGTCTGGAGCGGTCAATATGAATATATGCAGCGGGCGCAGCAGCGTTTGCGAGTCGTGGTGCCGGTGACTCTATTGATCATTTTCTTGCTTCTTTATCTCAATTTCCGCAATTTCACCGAAAGTCTCCTGGTTATGCTATCACTGCCATTTGCGCTGGTAGGTGGGATTTGGTTGATGTATTGGTTGGATTATAACTTTAGCATTGCGGTGGGCGTGGGCTTCATCGCGTTGGCCGGCGTGGCCGCTGAGATCGGTGTAATCATGCTAACGTATCTGGATCGCGCTTATCAACGCCGAATCACAACAAACATGATGAACCATATAAGCGATCTTAAGGAGGCGGTCCTTGAAGGCACGGCTATGCGATTGCGGCCCATCATCATGACCATGACCGCTATTATCGCTGGATTATTGCCGATTATGTGGGGTGGCGGCACCGGCTCTCAGGTCATGCGCCGCATCGCTGCACCGATGGTTGGCGGTATGCTCACGACAACCGCCTTGTCCCTGTTGGTGATTCCAACAATTTACTTTATCTGGAAAAGCTGGCAGAATCGGAAAAATTGGGTCGAAGAAGAGAGTTAAGTTAATCAACCTCCCGCAGGTTCTGAACCTGCGGGAGGCTGATTCTCAAAAACAAGAATATTCAATATCGATTTTACCAAGATTAAGAATGATTTTGAGAAGGCGCTTTAATTTTTTAAAAATAAATTATTGTTTTAACATAAATATTAGTAGTACATTGTGATTATATCAAAGGATTTTTATTCAATATATTAGAATGGTACAATTTTTGTAGAGTCAATTTTAAAATTCAAAAGCTAACCTTCTTACAAAATACAAAATTGATTTTAATTTTGATAGGTTACACAAGCTATTTAATCGTATACAAATCCTTAGACTAAAAGAAGGTTAGCTTTTACAACAATACCAAAAATGAGAAAGATAAATAAAACATTCGTGTTGGGTTTACTTTTGCCCATTCTTATTTTGAGTTTTCCCTTTGGCATGTCGAATTATTGCCAAGCACGAGGGATCATGGAGCCTTTGGAATGTTGTAGTGCAATGAATTCCCCCGATACAGGTATGGAGAAGAATTTTACGTTGTCAGCCTGTACATGCCAAATATCGGAAAATCCCCCAATCGATGTAGCTTTAGTAATTTGGGGTGAAAGTTTAAAACCGTGCTCAAAAAAGATTGACAAACATACTTTTAGTACTTCTCCACGGTTAATCTTCATCTCGAAACTACTGAGTCCTTCTAAGCATTTTGATATTAATTCTAGACCAGAATTTACCTCACAACTAAAAATCTATGACCTCATTTCGTCTTATCTAATTTGATTCTCTACACCTCAGAAGTATTTCTTTTTGCAACACCTATATGGTGCACCTCGTGATTTTGTAATTATTCGCTGGGTGTGTATTAATCAACAGAAGTCTTTAGCGGCCTTTGCGCCTGCTTGGAGTTATCAGGGATTAGAGAAATTTTTACGAAGGAGAAGTTATGAATACGATTGCCAGTGCTCTTTTGCTGTTTGGATTTATTCTAGCTGGTTATGCTTGCTGGTCCGCCTTTGTAGGGGGACGTTGGCGTCATGAACGCATGATTGCCAGTGCTGAACGCAGTGCCGTGGCCTTGTTTGCGATTACCAGTTTGATTATGGCCGCGTTGGTTTATGCATTTGTAACCCATGATTTTTCTCTTAAATATGTTGCTGACTATTCCAGTCGAACCTTACCCCCGTTTTATACCATCTCGGCTGTCTGGGCCGGGCAGTCTGGTTCTTTGTTGTTATGGGCATGGTTAC
>JBHIAC010000293.1:0-1955 GCA_046758365.1 bacterium | reverse complement strand
CATATCCATGCAGCAGAAAAGCCGAGGGAATTCCAATAATGGTGACTATTTTTACTAATTTTCTGTCGAATTTAAGTGCACGATCTGAAATATCCACGGAAAACAAGGAGATGATTTTGTGGATCCACTTGTGCAATCCGCTTTCATTTGATGCCCATAATACCAGGTCTCTTCGGTAATCGAACCAAATCTCGAGCAGCAGGACCGCCATCAAATACCAAGCATAGACAAATCCAAACATCGCCATTGCAGAACTCGTATTGGGGGTCAAAAATATCTCAAATGATTTTTCCGGGTGGCCAAGATGTGCTAACAATGGCAACGGGGCCACAAGTAAAAAAGCCAGCGCCGTTAGCAGTGACATTCTATAAGTTGGGTACATTTCTTTCACATTGAAAACCTTTACCAAGGACGCGAGGATGAAAGCACCTGCAACCAAGCCTGTCACATAGGGATATATGACAATGAGGAGTCCCCAGTGCAGCTCTATTTCATTTGGATAGATATATCCAGTGATCTCCTTCAAAAGCGGCATGAGATGCTTAACAATTTCTTCCAAAGTTACTTTACCTCCATATCAAGATTTGCATAAAATACCTTGGGTTCGGTATTAAGGTAAGGCTTCAAAACCGCAATTTTGTTCATTCGTAGAAATCTTACAAGAGGACTGGCTTTCTTCTTGATTTCTCCGAATATTCTCGCCTGAGTAGGACACGCCTCAACACATGCAGGAGCCAGTCCTTTTACTATTCGGTGATAACAGAAAGTGCACTTTTCTGCGGTTCGCGTCTCTGGATCAAGAAAGCGCGCTCCATAGGGACAGGCCTGGATACAATAACGGCAACCAATACAATAACCAGAATCAACTAAGACCACGCCATCAGCATTTTTGAATGTGGCGCCAACCGGACAAACCTGAACACAGGGAGGATTGTCGCATTGATTGCATAGCTTGGGAACAAAGAAACTTCTGATTATAGTTTTCTCAAGGAGCTCAGCTTTAAAACCATTTATGGCACCATTAGGGCTATCCACAAGCGTTTCCCCACCTTCAAGGATGCGATATCGCTCCACCCATGTTCTAAAGAAAAAAGGTTCTTTCGGCACATTATTCTCTCTCTTACAGGCATCAACACACCGGCCACAGCCAATGCACTTACCAATATCTATCCCCATTCCCCAATAATGGCCTGCGGGATTGTAACCGTCCCCCAAAATCCAAGCTTTGGCCTTGTCAATTTTTTCATAAGCAGCAATAAAACTTGGAAACAGTAGAGACCCAAAAGATAACAAGAGGGTTTTGATAAAACTTCTTCTGCCGTAATTCTGTGCGCTTTTGTTTTGCTTGTTAAGTTTATCCATCATCTCGCCTCTGGTAAGTGAGGATAGTGACACTGCCAACATACATACCTTTCTCCATGAGCGACCATATCAACCCTTGGGGTTCCCTTTGGGCTGGCAGCATCTTCTGCATGACAACCGCCACAAAATTCCCGGGTATCCGGTTTACTCGGGAGAAACTGCCTGGGACTCAATTTATGTTCTTCAGATGTCTCATGGCAACGCGTACAAGGCACATAGGCATGATGGGAAATTGCTTTACTTCTAGCGATGGTTGCATGGCATGCCGAACACTCTTTAGGGGTCTCGGATGGTTTGGGATCATGCGGTTCGTGACATGTGATACAGGGTTTTATTGGATTATGAGAGGCCGAAACAATCTGAGGAAATCCTGTGGGCCTGGATGGAAGATATTCATGACATAAAGGACAATATCCTCTACCGCGTGGGGCTTGGAGCTCGACAGTTCCGGGATCCTCTGTGTGGGCTGCTGCCGGACCGTGGCATACCTCGCATGCGACGTTTTTGTGGTATCCTGCACTTTTGACCGCCATTATATCATCGTGACACTCTGCACAGACCTCATGGCCAGCATATTGGATCTCCTGGGAAAC
>JBHIAC010000292.1:0-2018 GCA_046758365.1 bacterium | reverse complement strand
TTATTGGGTGAAATGTTAGCGTCGCAGTTGCATCATCACCTCGTTCATAATATTCTGAAGCTTGAATCGGATGAAGGCGTGAGTTATGTTGCTCAGAAAAAGGTCGGAGCTTTTCTGCGCAAAAAAGTATTTGAACCAGGGGCCGTCTACCATTGGAATGATATGATTGCAAGGGCAACTGGGGAACCATTGACGCCAAAATATTTTGTCGTCCAGTTTATCAAATGATTGGTAAAACTCCCTATCAACCTGACAAAAAGCGCCAGGCGTGAATAGGCATTGTGAAGTTTTTTACAGCGTTTTTTGCAGGTTATCGCACCCGTAGTGTGTGCCAGGCATGGCACGTAGCTAGTAGGGTGAGAGTCCTTATATCAGGTGTTCGCGGAGTCTAAGATTAGGAGAAGGACAAGGGCGCCGTCGCGAGGCGGGGTCTGAAGGAAGCCCAATCCAAAGATGTGGGGCGACGAACAGGAACCGGATCTGAGGTGTGGTACACTTGGGACGAGTGGGCATCCCGCTGAGTGGGACAGTCCTGCATCTGCGATCGGGATGTGCTTTATAAATCCGTCCCGCCTTAGCGGACATCGAAAGTTACGTGTCTTACCCTGGGAAGTCTGCCATATGCTGGAGCCAGCCGTTTACGACTGATTGCCCAGCTGAGCAGCGAGCAATCTCTCCTGTCCGTATGGCAGAAGTCAGCAGAGGACATAGTAGGCATGGGAAGTCTTGCAGGTATGGATGTTGGACAGTGGCCGTACTGGGAAATTGTACACCCCAATCGCCACTGGGCGCAACCATGGTGTCTTCAGAAGGAGCCTGCGCTGCCTATTATGCATATAGCCGTCATCAGGTTCGACCAGGAGTTGATTTGCAGAACTAGAATATTATTCGTTCAAAGTAAATAATTTTCACTTTGAAGATGTAGAGCGTTGAGAGTGGAGAGTAAGGCTAGGAGCCTCAAATGTTAGGTGTGAAAGGAAGACGTGTACTATTGAGTGTTCACCTATTACTAAATTCAATCTGGATCGGGGGACTTGTGGCTATTTTGCTTGCAAATTCTTTAAAGGAAGGCATTAGCAATGGTGATCATCTCTATGCAATGAATAGGACTATTTTTAAAATTCATGACACTGTTTTGATTAATACTGCTTTTGGGGTCATTACCACAGGGTTTCTATTCTCGCTCTTTACCAAATGGGGATTTTTCAAATTTCATTGGGTGACCATCAAGTGGTTGAGTATAGCAATATTATTCTTGTTGATCACGTTTTATATGGGACCTTCGATCAATGGTATTGCGGCTATATCAGATGTGGAACGTAGTCAGGCCTTGACCAACCCTCTCTATCTTCAATATGAAAGGGAAAGCACCATTTTTACCTGGATACAGCTTGTTATTCTGTCATTCGTGATCGTTACTTCTGTGTTCAAACCCTGGGGACAGCGCAAAAGGCAGTTTAATGTTAACAGAAAAACAGTACTCACCATTGGTGGCATTCTGGGGCTTTTATTAATAAGCATGGCATTCGTGCAGTATATACAATTACAGACCTATCGGAAGATGCCCATCGAGAATATTGACCTCTCTTTGGTACCCAGTGGCACCTACAAAGGAGAAGCAAGATACGGCTTTAATTATGTTGTAGAGGTTATAATTGAGAATCAAAAGATTAAACACATTGAGATTGTTGAAAATCGAAAAAGTATTTATGCTAAACTTGCAGAAGGAGTTACCAGGAAAGTAATAAAGGCTCAATCTCCAAACGTAGATGCAGTAACCGGTGCCACAACAACCAGCAAGTGTTTGATGAAAGCGATAGAGGACGCTATCGAGAGAGGTCTAAAACAATAAGGGTTATTAAATATGGAAAAACTAACGAAAAGCGCTATGGGAGAAGACTTAGCTCCTGAAAACTTCGCCCAGTGTCCCTTACTTATTGCAAAGCACGACACCATCCAACTCAGCCATGGTAGCGGTAGTAAGATGATGAATAATTTGATCAGCAAACTCTTTCTGT
>JBHIAC010000291.1:0-2020 GCA_046758365.1 bacterium | reverse complement strand
CTTTTTCAGATTTAATCAATTTAAAATGTAAAACACATTATTTTATAAGCTATTCAGTGGAAACCACTTTATTTTTATTTTTAAATGCTGCGAGCATAGTATGCCAGGCTAAAGCGGCACACTTCACACGAACTGGAAATTCCCGTACGCCTGCGAAAACAGCAAGTTTCCCTAATTCTGTTAAGTCGAAACCCGAGTCTTTTTTGCTGGTGATCAGATTCTGAAATTTCTTAAAAAGCTGTTCTGCTTCCGCAACTGACTTTCCTTTTACCAAAGTTGTCATCACTGAAGCCGAAGCTTTAGAAATTGCACAACCAGAACCCTGAAATCCAATATCTTTAATTATATCATCTTCAACTAGCAAATATAGATTAATGCGATCTCCACAGAGGGGATTATATCCTTCGGAAGTGTGACTAGCGGGTTCTAATTTCTTATAATTCTTTGGACTTTTATTGTGGTCTAAAATTACCTGCTGATATAAATCCCTTAATTCTTCCATTATTTAAATACTTTTATTGCGTTATGGATACCTTCGACTAAAGTATCAATTTCTTTTCTTGTATTGTATAAAGCCAACGAAGCTCTGGAAGTGGCTGGGACTTTAAATCGTTGCATTACCGGTTGGGTACAATGATGGCCTGTTCGTATAGCAATACCATATCGATCCAAAATCGTCCCAAGATCATGAGGATGAATGCCATCAATTACAAATGAAACAACCGCAGCCTTGTTTTTGGCGGTTCCAATTATTCTCAGCGGTTTTATCGTTGATAATGCTTCTGTGGCATAATTTAATAACCCTTCCTCATGAGTGGATATATTTTCATAGCCAATTTGCAATACATACTCTAATGCTCTGCCTAGTCCAATAGCACCTACAATATTTGGCGTACCGGCTTCAAATTTATAAGGAAGATCATTATAAGTTGTCTTATCAAAAGTAACAGATTTAATCATATCTCCACCCCCCTGAAAAGGCGGCATATTCTCCAATATCAATTCTTTGGCATATAATACACCGATACCTGTTGGTCCAAATATTTTATGTCCTGAAAAGACGTAAAAATCACAATCTAACTTTTGCACATCGATTTTCTTATGGGGTCCTGCTTGGGCTCCATCAATTAGAACTGGAACATTTCGCTTATGAGCAAAATCGATTATCTTTTTTACCGGGTTTATGGTGCCTAAAGAGTTTGAGACATGTACGACAGATACTAATTTCGTTTTTTCGTTTAGAAGCTTCTCATAGGCTTCAAAGATGATTTCACCATCATCATTTATCGGAATAACTCGCAATTTTGCGCCGGTCGCTTCACAAAGAATTTGCCATGGAACAATATTAGAATGATGTTCCATAGCGGAAACAATGATTTCATCCCCTTCTTTGATATTCTTTCTTCCAAAAGAACAAGCCACGAGATTAATAGCCTCTGTGGTTCCACGTACAAAAACAATTTCTTTATGGGAGTTTGCATTAATAAAGTCTTTTACCCTTAGGCGAGCATGTTCGTAAGCACTTGTAGCCTTTTCACTTAAATGATGCAGCCCCCTGTGAATATTTGCATTATATTCTTTATAATATGTGTTAATAGTATCTATTACTACTTGAGGTTTCTGGGTCGTAGCGGCATTGTCCAAATATACTAAAGGATTTCCATGTACTTTTTGATGAAGCGCTGGAAAATCGTCTCTTAATTTATTAACATTAAAGACTTCGACCTCATTAAAAATTGAGCCTTTAGTTATGGAATTTGCTACCATTTTAGTTATTATGCCTCTTGAACCTTTTTTAATCGTTTTATGATTTTTGCATCCAGTTTTTCACGAATTGGTTCAATTTTAATATTTACAAGAACATCACGAACAAAGGCAAATCTTAACATCGCATAAGCTATGTCTTTGCCGATTCCTCTGGCACGGAGATAAAATAGTGCCTGGTCATCTAATTGACCTATCGTTGCGCCATGAGTACATTTGACATCATCGGCAAAAATTTCCAACTGTGGTTTGGCAT
>JBHIAC010000290.1:0-2021 GCA_046758365.1 bacterium | reverse complement strand
ACCGAGACTCGCCGAATCGATTTTTTCTTCTGGTTGCGGCTCTGCGGCGCTGTGACCTCTGTACTACTCAGTGGTCTCGGTGTCTAAAAAGCTAATTATGCAAAAAATGAAGATTAACATCGGTACCTCAGGCTGGATATATCCTCATTGGCGAGGATGTTTTTATCCAGAAAACCTGCCACAAAAGTCTTGGTTCCAATTCTATTCTCGATCCTTTTCTACTGTTGAGATTAACAATACTTTTTATCGCCTCCCTTCGGAAAGAGCAGTAGAAAGCTGGCAGCGGCAAGCTCCTAAAAATTTTATTTACGCGGTCAAAGCCAGCCGCTTCATCACCCATGTAAAAAAGCTCAAGGAGCCTAAGGAAGGGCTGCAGAATTTTATGGAACGGATAAATCTGCTTGGTGAGCATTTGGGGCCGGTGCTCTTCCAACTGCCCCCACGATGGCGGCCAAACCTGCAGCGATTTGAAACATTTCTTAAGACTTTGACAGATTTTAGTTCTCATCTTTGGGTGTTTGAATTTCGTCAGCTAGATTGGTTTGCCCAGGACATTTTGGATTTGCTTATGCATTTCAAAGTTGGCTTTTGCATCCACGATATGGCGGGCTTGGACTGTCCCAAAGCGGTTACCGCCAAGTATGTTTATCTCCGTTTCCACGGCCCATCCGGAGCCTACCTCGGTCGATATGGACAAAAGACTTTGCAAGCTTGCGCTGAATTTATTAAGGAGCAAGCTAAGAAAGGCCACGAGATTTATGCGTATTTCAACAACGACCTAGGCGGCGCAGCGGTGGAAGACGCACGGACATTAAAGGAGCTTTTAGCAGTTTGAAAGTGTAACGCAAACGTCTTCGTTTGCAATTTCTTAATCAGGACGATGATCTACATTTCATGCGGTTATCATTTGCGTTTTTCTTTTGATGAAAAAGGCTTTAAATATTATTGAATATATTTCAAAATATAGAAACCAAAGGTAGAAATTAATATACTATTCCTTTACTTGTAGAAAAAGAGGATGAGTTTATTTTGACGCTGTATTTTCCCAGCATAAGATAATAAAGTAAATTTAAAATCTTGACAAGAAAAGTTACTAGATGTAATAGGTCTGTTATGGTGAGGATTCTAAGCTTTCCCATGGTTTCCCAAATTTACTTCTGGACTCACCATGAAGCTATCCTAAAAGTAATTAATTAATTCACATTAAGCGGAAATCGAAATGTGAATTTTGCCTCACCATAATTACCTCCAACGGAAAGTTTAGCTTGACTTCCATGAATGTATTGATTATCTTATAATTAAAGTTATTACAATATTGTTATTCGGCACTCCGATTCCACTATCACCACCGTTTCCGGGCCTCGTACAGAAAGGGAAATAACTTAAACCGGGACTAAAAGAATTATAAGATTAATTCACCTGCAATCTACCAAGACCGGGGGTGAGAATGAACGCTATAATTTCTGAACCCCAAAGCGCAAACAAACCAAAACTGCTAGGCACGTTGGATACAGATACGGACATCATATGCCACAATCATATCTCAGGCATTTATCACACGTATCGAGATCAGGTTCGAGAAGCTATTCGCACCAGGCATTATAGTATTTGCACTGAGGAAGCGTATGTTGAGTGGATTCAGGAGGTAAAATAATATCAATGATTCATGAAGAAAAGCCAATTCGTCTTTTTTGTTTGGGAAATGGAAGTTTTATATGCCAGGTTTATTTCACCCCCCTAAGGCGATTTGTCCAGTTCCATAATATGCGGCATCCAGCGGAAATGGCTGAACAGGAGATAAGCCAGTATTTAACCCATCTGGCTGTGCAGGGGGTGAGATAATGTGTCATCTAAAGATATCATTTTTAATAGCTTTTATAAATTTCAGAGTTTGAATATGAATCATAATAGACTAAATATCTCACCCCCTAAAGGCAAGGTAGCTGCATCCACGCAAAATCAGGCGCTTTGTATTACAATCTTGTCAAACCTTGTTTTTTTAGCAAGGTTTTGACCATCTA
>JBHIAC010000289.1:0-2021 GCA_046758365.1 bacterium | reverse complement strand
TCTCATATTTGGTGTTTTGCTGTACAGTTTTCTGATATTTGTTTTTGGGGCCTACAAGAAAAGATTTGTTCTCAATATTCTGATACCGACAGTAAAAGAAAACATTGGTCTAATTCCTAATGTGGTAGCAGGTATGAAAGCTGACCCTGAACACATCACGATTGACATCAAACACAAAGACTTTCAGAAGTTGGCCTATAAGCGTAATATTGCTTGGGCAAAAGGAATACTAATTACTAATTCTGATGATTATGTTCCCGCGAAGATTCGGTATAAAAATAAAACGATTAAGGTCAAGATTCGACTAAAAGGAGATAATATAGATCATTTGGAAGGTGATAAATGGTCATTTAGAGTTAAGATAAAAGGAGAGGAAACTTTATTTGGGATGAAGATTTTTTCTTTACAACATCCCAAAACACGTAGCTATATCTACGAATGGTTATTTCACCAGGCCCTTAAAAGGGAGGATATCTTATCGCCTCGCTATAAATTTATTGACGTGGATATAAATGGTAAAAATTATGGAATTTATGCTTTGGAAGAACATTTCGAAAAACGACTATTGGAGCATAATCAGCTTAGAGAAGGCCCCATTCTTAAATTTAATGAGGATCTTTTTTGGGAAGAGATATTACAACAAGGAAGGCGTCTCCGGAGGACTAAACGTATTGGGAGTGGTTCTTTTTTTTCGAGTCATGTGGATGCATTTCAAACTAAAAAGCTTCTTTCTGATTCATTAACCTGTAAAAGTTATATAAAATCAATTAATTTACTCGAAGCTTTTCGGAAAGGGGTTTTAAAAACTTCTGAGGTGTTTGATATTCCAAAACTTGCAAAATATTTTGCAATTGTTGATTTAATGAGCGCATGGCACGGCTCTCAATGGATTAATAAAAGATTTTATTACAATCCCATTACTTCCCTGCTGGAGCCAATAGGATTTGACGGATACTTTGAGGGGGGTGGTAAAATTCCTATTAAATTTCTAATTACAAAACTGCCCTCACGAGGAGGTATTCATGATAATAAATACCTTCCTTTAATTTTCGAGGACATGAAGTTTTACAGAGAATATATAAAGGCTTTGGAGCGTATGTGTAAACCATCGTATTTAGATAAAATGTTCTCGGATTTAAAAGTTGAGTTGCAACAAAATCTAAATATTATTCACAGCCAATATCCATATTTTCATTTTTCAATAGGAAGTTTTAGGCAAAATCAACACTACATCAAGACCATATTAAATCCTGTTAAAGGCATGCATGCCTATCTCCATAAAGTTTTTGATAACCATATCGAACTTGAATTAGGAAATATCCAATCGATGCCAATTGAAGTGTTAACTGTTTCTTATGGTGATTCTATAATATTTCAACACATGCAAGAAATCATACTAAAGGCGCTAAATCCTCAAAAGCCAGTGCAGTATCGGAATTTTAGTTTTAAATTTCCGCAGGGGTTTGTTTGGTCTGATACAGTGATTACAGGTTTGAAAGTCAATTACAGAATATTAGGAACTTCTCGGGAAAGATATGTAAACGTTTATCAAAGGTCACATTTGGATGAAAATTTTGTCAAGAATGATTTTATTAGACAAGGTCCAAATATAGATAAATTTAAGTTTTTGATTTTTGATGAATCAACTAAAAACATATTCATCAAGCCCGGCATTTGGAATGTTGGTCAAAATTTGATTATACCAGAAGGATATAAGGTAATTTGCACAGAAGGCACACAACTCAATCTATCAAATTCTGCTAAGATACTTTCTTACTCTCCACTAAAGTTTATTGGCAGTGATGATTCCCCTATTATCATTCAATCAATAGATTCAACAGGCCAAGGCATTATTGTGATGAATGCCAATGAAACTTCGGTTTTGGAATATGTTACGTTTAATAATTTATCCAACCCCTCGCAAGGCGGCTGGGAATTGACAGGGGCCGTCACTTTTTATCACTCTCCTGTCAATATATCTCATTGTCAATTTATAGGCAATAGATCAGAAGACGGTCTAA
>JBHIAC010000288.1:0-2026 GCA_046758365.1 bacterium | reverse complement strand
TCCGATAATGACTATGTTGAAATCATCATTGACACCTTTCATGATCAGAGAAATGCTTTTTATTTTGCCACTAATTCCTTAGGGGCTCGTCTGGACTCAGAAGTCAAATCTGAAGGGACCTATATCAATTGGCATTGGGATGGCGTCTGGCAGAGTATTGCTCGCAGAGATAAACTCGGTTGGACCGCAGAGGTGGCTATTCCATTCAAGACCCTCAGGTTTGATGACAGTAAAAATATGACCTGGGGGATCAATTTTGGGCGATACATTGCTCGTAAAAGAGAGGAAGCTTATTGGTCTCCAATTTCGCGGGATGATGATTTTGATAATTATGGAAAATTCAAAATCTCCAAATTTGGAGTTCTCCATGGACTTAGTAACATAAAACAATACGAGCGGTTCCAATTTAAGCCCTACACCATTGGCGGTCTCGAGAAAAATTTTGAGACCGGTGGTTCGGTTGATAAGTTAGCAGATTTTGGCCTGGACACGAAAGTTCATATTACCTCAAAATTAATTTCAGATATTACATTTAATACTGATTTTGCTCAAGTTGAAGCCGACCAAGAACAGGTGAACCTTTCTCGCTTTAGTTTATTTTTCCCGGAAAAAAGGGATTTTTTCCTCGAAGGTTTGGACATCTTCAATGTGGGAGAAGGGAGTTACTCTAATCCATTTACGTTGCTTTTCTTTAGTCGGCAAATAGGACTACATAATGATAGCACAACCTTTGAATTAAAAGAAGTACCCCTCATAGGTGGAATTAAAGTTACCGGTAAAGAAGGACCGTTCGAAATTGGACTTTTGGATGTTTATACAAATGACCTGCAATATACAAATTTGTTCGATAGCACAGTCCAAATATCAGAAACCAATTATTCGGCTCTGCGAATAAAGCGAGATATTTTTCAACGATCTTATGTTGGATTTATTGGATTGAGTAAAGACCCCTTTAATGGCGGAAATTACAATCGTACCTTTGGGGTCGATGGCCTTTTTTCTTTTAATAATAATCTAATCGTAAGTGGTTATTTTGCGAAAACTAAAACCCCCGGCATGAGCGGGAAAGATTATAACGGCTATATTGACATTTCCTGGGGTACTGACAAAATTTATACCCGCGCAACCTTTACGGATATAGGTAAACATTTTAATCCAGAAATGGGATTTCTTCAATGGACGGATATTCGCAAATACAATGCACAATTATTTATCAGCCCAAGACCGAAAATATTCAATCTTCGGCAATTGCAACTCTCAAATGATTTTGTTTATATCACAGACCATGATAACGAACTTCAATATCGCACAATTCAAACAGGGTTGCTGAATATTTTTAAAGATGAGTCTTTTTTATTTTTAGGACTGACAAACTTCTATGATAATGTTCCTGAACCGGGATTTTATTTAGGGCCAGCATTTGTCCCCGCAGGAATTTATAAATACAATGTCTCGGCACTTATGTATAGCTCAGATCGTAGTCGAAAAATTGCTGGAAAATTTAAGATTGGTGGTGGTTCTTTTTATGATGGCACGTTTTATGGCCTTAATTTAGCAAATTACTTTAGACCGAACGATAAATTGGGATTAGATTTAACCTATGATTGGAACCGCATAGATGTGCCTTTTGATAACGGAGAATTTACAACTAGTATTCTTGGGGCAAGAATAAAATACTCTTTTTCCCCTAATTTATTTGTAAAAACTTTTATTCAATGGAATCATTTTAATAAAAAAATCATTAGCAATTTTTTGGTTAATTTTATTCATTCTCCCGGTAGCGATTTTTATCTCGTTTACAATGAAGAGTGGAATACAAGTGGAAGCATTCAAATTGCGAATCGTACCCTCTTAGCAAAATTTACTTACCTACTGAATTTATAAAATTCTTGACATTACCATTTTAGATGTTTAACTTTTATTAATTATGATTTCCTTTCTTAAACAACAATGGAAGTAGAAACCCATACAACTATTCCAATCACAGTGGATAAAAGCCATATCACCACACTTGGTGAACGCCTTT
>JBHIAC010000287.1:0-2035 GCA_046758365.1 bacterium | reverse complement strand
TTTTTCATAAAATTATCGATACCAATTTTCATGTCCTCTGTGTCAATACATTCCCCGAACAGCCTCGATTCCAACTCAAGACCTTCCTCCAAATTCAGCTTCGCACCTTCGATTATAGCTTGCACCAATATTTCGTCGATTTTTTTGCTTAAATGCCCAATGTTCACTGGCGGTAATTCACCAACGTTTTCAAGAGGTGCCTTGCGGATTGGAGTAATGTCAACCGTACCGTCATGGATTTTCCGTACCAACGATACCGCTTCCGGCACGAGAGGCCCTTCGACTTCCTTGTAAACCAATCCTATTTCTACCGCTTCGGCAGAGGAGATAGGTCTGCCGGTTCTTAGAATTTCTGCCCCCTTATCCAGCCCTACTAAACGGGGGAGCCTTTGCGTCCCGCCAGCGCCTGGAATAAATCCCAAATTTACCTCAGGCTGGCCAACCACAATCGGCAAATTCTTTTTACAAATTCTCATGGTACAGGCCATCGCCAACTCATTCCCCCCTCCAAATGCAAATCCATTAAGCGCACAAACGACCGGCTTTTTCAGTTCCGCAATACGATTTATAACTTTATGAAAACTTTGAGATGTTCTATAACCTTCATCAGGTGTTTTTAATGTTGCCAACTCATTAATGTCAGCCCCAGAAACAAAAGCTTTTGCCCCAAAGCCGGTAAGTACAGAGCCAATTAGAGAGGGATCATTTTCAATATCTTCAAAATGTGCTCGCAATTCGCTCATTACATCCCTATTCAAGGCATTTAACACCCTTGGTCGTCTGATCGTCAATACTGCCACATTATCATCAATTGTTTTAATCACATGTGAGATTTCCCACTTGCCATCTTGAGCCGCCTTCTCAAGACTTTGGGGAACAGTGAATCCAGCATGTTCTTTACAAAACTCTTTTACGATAGATAAAGCTTTATCTAATCCAATCTCGTTCATCAAAGTGAAGGGAGGTTTCACCACTAAGGCAAGCTCACATGCCATATTCAGACTGCTGATATCGCAAATTCCTAAATCCAGAATATAAGACGCCAGCCCAAAATAGGCTCCCATAAATTGGTTAGATATTTTCTCCCTTTTGTCAGTTGGTACGCTCACCTCTTCGCCCCTGGAAGCAATGGGCCAGGACTGATTATTCTTTACAGCTTCACTTAAACTTTTGGGAGACTTAAACCACGGCATCAGTTGCTTGTTCATTTCATCAAGGCCATGGTCTGTAATTGGATTTCCGCCGGTTAGATTCAATGCTGTAAATGGCCCCACACCCAATCCTAAGACCTGTGTTGCAACTTTGTCGATTTCTTTTACCGTACCATATCCCTTTTCCAGACATAATATGGCTGTTTGGCATAGCCCCTCAAAAATCGGGTCGATTGCGTAACCGTAAGAACTTTCCACCTTAATGGGCACTTTTCCTATTGACTCATAAAAACCAAGCAAATTCTCAACCAGCTTTTTGTCGGTCTTATCAGAAGGAATAATTTCAACTACCGGATTTCTTTCTGCCGGGAAAAAGTAATGGGTGACTAAACATCTACTTTGATTGTTGATGTTCTTAAAAATCACTTCTGGCTGCATGTGTGAGGAATTGGAGAAAAACAGGCACTTATCACCACAAATAGCCTCCACTTGTTTAAAGATGGCATGTTTGATTTTTTCATCTTCGGTCGCTGCTTCCAGGACAATTTCCGAGCCGGCAATGTCCTGGTAGTTTAGAGTATAAGAAATACTCGTCTTCATGTTTTCAGCCATGTCAGGCTTGAAGGCCCCTGTTTCTACCCCCTTTTGAATTTTCTTTTCAATTTTTGCTTTTGCACTCTCAAGGGCTTTTTCCACAATATCTACGAGTACGATTTGGACATGGTGTTTCACAAAAACTTTTGAGAAATGCAAAGCAATATCAGGCCCTATTTGCC
The DNA here is from genome assembly GCA_046758365.1 of bacterium. Lineage (GTDB taxonomy): Bacteria > Zhuqueibacterota > Zhuqueibacteria > Oceanimicrobiales > Oceanimicrobiaceae > JBHIAC01. The sequence continues at coordinate 108 of JBHIAC010000287.1, read as the reverse complement.
CGGCACCGATAATAGAAAGCTTTGATACAGGAAGGTTTTGATATTGATAGCTCATAGTTTTAACCTGCGATTATTTTCAAAATTCAGCATAGCTTATTTTGTAAATAC
>JBHIAC010000286.1:0-2067 GCA_046758365.1 bacterium | reverse complement strand
GAAGGGGCTGTAGCCTATGCTAAAGATTTAGGTTTCAGTCCTCATCCAGATTACCGCATTGCAAATAAAATATTAGGAGATATCGATCCGGACGTGTGCCCAATGAGTTTTGAGTTTGGTAAGGATGGCAAACCATTCTTTATCGCAGGGCCGTATGACACACCGAAAAAGTGCAAAATGATAATGGATACGCTCACAAAGCGCTGTGGACAAGATGGCTTCCATTATATGGTTCCAGCAGATAATGAATTGTTGGAATTATAACATGCAGACTTGATCGTTCAGTATATTTATGCTGAACGTGAAATAAAGAGGGATATTTATCCACTTATACAAAATAGAATGGGATATTTATCCATCTATGCTGATGAATTGTTGACGGAATGAAATCACCATATAAATTATTGAGAAGTAGGTGAATAAAGAAACGCCTTTTCACAAAACAAGTAAGAGTTTGGGTGTTCACGCTTTAGCGTGTTATCCCCCTCCCCCCTGCAAGCTGAAGCTTGAACACCCAAATTCCCACCATTATGAATCACTCAGTTCAGGCTTGACAAAATGTAAATATTTTTAATATATTAATAAATTTGAGTGTTAAATATTTCCTTTGATAAGAAAACGTTAATCTCAATTACGCTTGTTATTTTCCAACGGTATTTTATCTTGTTAGTACTCCCATTGAATTTCATATAATATCAATTGGGAAGAATAAAATTAAGTTATGCCGTGAGAAAGAACTCCAATAAGACTGTATCATATAAAAAGAACAGCAACTTATTAAATTGGAGAAGAAATGCAGATGAGAGAAATTATAATGCGCGTCTCTGATTCTTTCCATAGAAGCATCCAAGAAACTGACCTTTTTACAAAAGGTTAGTTTCTTTTTGCCACACAAACGCTAACCTTCGCGCAGAAGGTCAGCGTTTTCACCTGACAACGGGCACTATCTTTTTGAGTTGGTTTTGAGGGTTCAGCCACGTTCCTTTTTTTAATTATGTTAGGTGTGGATTCGTCCTTTGCAGTTACAAAGGAGCCGTTAGCAGAGTAAAGGAAAGAAATAGATAGAGAGACAAAATACGATTGGCGTTAAAGTATATATTTGTAAGTGATTCGGATGCGTATCGATAGTCAATACTGCCAATGCCATCTTCGAACAAATAAAAAATACTTTGCTTGTATGAAAGATAAATAATAACTTCTTCTTAGAACTCTAATAACGCAGATAAATATATATGGAAAAGACAGATTTAATAAAGTATTGGATTGATAGTTCTGATAGAGACTTTATAACCTTGGGGCATTTATTCGAAAAAGAAGACTATCATTGGGCTTTATTTATTGGCCACCTGGTTATTGAAAAATTGCTAAAAGCATATTTTGTCAAAAATATTGACAACCAACCTCCACCTATTCACAATTTATTACGTCTCGGTGAGAAGGCAAATTTACAATTAAGTGAAGCCCAAAAAGATAATCTCGTAACAATTACCACTTTTAATATTCAGGCAAGATATGATGATTATAAATTGGCCTTTTATAAAACCTGCACCAAAGAATATACAGAAAAATGGATAAACGAAATAAAAGGATTAAGAAAATGGATCAAAGAACTGCTATCGAAATAGTAAATAGATATATTAACTATTTAAGGAAGAATAAATTCAATATCAGAAAAGCTTATTTATTTGGTTCATACGTTCAGGGACAATATAACGAAGACAGCGATATTGATTTGGCTATAGTTTTAAACAAGTTGTCAAATAGTTTTACTACACAAGTTGAGTTGATGAAAATAAGTCGAAAATTTGACACAAGAATCGAACCTCATCCATTTGAAGAATCAGATTTCAATACAACTAATCCATTTGCGAATGAAATTCTTAATAAAGGGATCCGGATTGCTTAAACATTTCAGAAGAAACTCACCAATTGGCGAAAGAAAAACAGCGAAAACTATTTGCAAAGTCAATAAGCTCGGTGCATAAAGTCAGGCAAGCTGCTCACAATCGTTTGCTCCTGAACGCGGGCGTAATTTTCATAGATCGTTCAGTATATTTATGCTGAACG
>JBHIAC010000285.1:0-2067 GCA_046758365.1 bacterium | reverse complement strand
GTAATTCCCACTTCTTGTTCACTTTTTAAAAAAAAATAAAAAATCTTTTGACTTTGATTGCATAAGTTAATAAATTTAATTATTGTTTTTCACAAAAAATCACCTTTATTATTCTATTAGCACAATAAACACCATTAAACAATAATTAATTAAACTATTTTGAATAAAGGAGTTAATTTTGGAAGTAGAATTCAGGTCAAGTATTATTTTTCCTGTAAAATTGAAAATGGTTAAGCAGCGATTTTTTTCGATATAAATCCATTTTCATCTTCTTTCCACCCGTATAGATGCCTAATGTTTCTTAAGAGGGCTAAATCGTATTCACTCATTTTAACCCTTCTCCATTTTTCACTTACTCTAATCAAAGTTGAATAAACTAACTTTATACAACTTTTTTCATTCAAGAACCTCGGAATAATTTTTGTTCGCCTTTTTTGTTCTACAAATGCCCTTTCTAAAAGATTTGTTGTTCTTATGTGTTTATGATGTCCAGCAGGAAAGAGCATAAAATTCAAACAGCTATCAAGATCCTCTTGAAAACACTTAATTGCTGATGGATATTTTTGTGCATATTCATCTATTATCTTTGCTGCACACATCAGAGCTATCTCTTTATCCGTTTGATTAAAGACGTTTCTTATTTTTGGCATCAATTCTTCAAGGACATTCTGAGGAAGTTTATTGGCAATATTTCTTAGCTTATGTACCATACACCGCTGCCGCTTACTTTCAGGAAAACATTCCTCTATAGCTTTGATTAAACCTGGTGCACCATCGGAGACTATCAACAAAGGCATCCTGAGTCCACGACTAATCATGTTTCTAAAAAACTGTTTCCAACTCTCATATGATTCCTTATTACCTAATGATAAATGAAGTAAAACCTTACGACCATTGGATAGTATCCCCCAGGCTACTAAAATAGCCTCTTTAAACCCTGCCTCTCTTCTTAAACTTTCATAAACACCGTCTATAAATAGATAAACTACGTCATAGCCAGATAAATCCCGACTTATAAAACGCTCATACTCCTCCGATAAAGACTCTGTTATTTCACTAACACTATCTTTACTTAATAGCCTTCTCCCATCTTTATCCTTAAGTGTATCTTCTATGTCTCGGGTCGACAATCCCCTAACATACATCTCTATAGCTAACCGCTCTAATTCCGGACTTATAGTCTTCATTTGACTCAAGAGACCAGATCGATAAGTCTCTTCTGTATCTCGCAATTGAGGAACTTCAATGTCTATCTTACCTTCAGCCGTCTTTAAGGGTTTGTTCTCATAACCATTACGATAACCACTCTTCGAATTTGAATTCCGCTCATAGTAATCACGACCTAAGTAATCCATAACCTCTTGCTCAAGTATCTCCTGGATCATCTTCTTTATTGATTTCTTAATAAATACATCCATTAAGTTTTCGTTACCTTTGTATCCATTCTCTAAAATTTCAGAAATTTCCTTGCTTATTCGCTCTGATGGTTGTATCTTTCTCATTGGCGTAGCCTCCTATTTTAATTTTATAAATTAATTATTTAACAATATATAATTTAATGGAAGCTGCGCCATTTTCAATATCTATTTTTACAGGAAATTTAATACATTACCTTGTTATTATTATGCAGTATTTGATAATTATAGTTGTGATGTTCCGGGATATAGAGGCAAGTTAATGGTTGCGGTTTATGGACTTCCAGAATTTTATGAAGTTTGTATTTGGAAAAATGGCAAGATACAAAAAGTAGTGTAAAGATTCAGTATTTAAAAATTACAAATATTTTTTAATAGTTTCTCGTAATATTGATACTTTAAATGGTTTCTTGATATAATTGACTACGCCTCTATCTCTGTTTTTATTCATTACATCATCACTCAATAATCCTGATATAATAATGATTGGGACTTTGATATTTTTAACTTTTTTATTCTCATAAATTGCCTCTAAGAATTGAATTCCATTCATAACTGGCATATTAATATCTAAAAGAATTAAATCTATTTTACTATTTTTATAAACCTCAAGAGCTTGAAGACCATTTTCAGCTTCATAAAAATTAATGTT
>JBHIAC010000284.1:0-2079 GCA_046758365.1 bacterium | reverse complement strand
TGTTTGCTCCACTTAATCTGGAATCAAAAAAGGGAATAGCATCATCTAAATAAATGGCAATATCATTAAAATCTTGTCCTATTTCTGTGAATTGTGATATATGATAAATAGGAATAGCAAAAGGCAAAGTATAATCCGCAAAAATTTTTCTATCTGGAAAATCCTTTTTATTCTTTAAAGCTAAATAAGTTAAGAATAATGTTTTGCCTTCACCTAATTCGTTATTTCTTCCGAAAATTCCAATTATTTCAATATCCTTAACCAAATTTCTTTTCCTTCTATTCAATTTTATAAGAATGTCTTAATGATTCTTCTGAATCAATTATCCAAATCCAATTAACCCAAATTTTACGAAGAAAATTATAAAATTCAATCCAAATCCAAGTTTTGAATGTATATTCTAATTTTTTAACCAAATTTAAACAACCTCTCTAAAATACTTCTTCGTTTTGTTTGCTCCTCTAATTGTAAAGGTGTTTTACCTATCTCTTTAATTTCTTCTCTACCTTTTCTTGCTAAACTAACACTTAATTTTAGAAAATCAAAAACATAAGTTAAAAGAAAATTCCATTTATAAGTGTTATATAAATCTACATACCATAATAAAGTTTCTCTTTCCTCAGTAGTTATTTCACTAAACATTTTATTAACTTCTTCAATAAAAATTTGTTTTTGTTTAGGTGTCCATTTAGGATTATCAGTAATACCTAGCATATCTAATAATTTAGCTATAATTGTATCTACTGTTTGTCTATATGAAATTGTAGTTTCACTCATTTTATAAACGCTCCAATAATTTGAGTAATTAAAAAGAAAAATCCTATTCCAGCAAAAAAGATATATAATGCCGTCCATTTATCAATTTTTTTAGTTGTTTGTCTTGCTTCCCAATTTTTCTTTTGTAACAAAAACTGTAAACAGTTTTGACATTTCAAATTAGGATTATCTTGAGTATGAGGATTAAAACTTTTTCCTTCTTTTAAATCAATAAATAATAATGCTTTTCCTTTTTTATCTCTTTTAATATGTTTAGTATCAACTTTATAAGTATTTTTATCTTTAAAAAAGAATCCTCTTTTTTCTTCAACTAAATCTTTTTCAGTATCCAAAATACCTTTACCATGTAAAACATTAATACCATCTATCTTAATCAATTTTACTTTAAGTTTATTTAGTTTCATTCTATAACCTCAATTCTAAAATGTAAAATTCCTTTTTGCTCATCATAAGTTATATTTAATATTACATTTGCTCCTAATATTTTTCTCCATTTTTGAACTAATTTAATCAAATCCTTCTTAATAACAAGATTTTCATAAGAAAATTTTAATTTACTCATTTATTATCTCTCATCTTAAGCATAGCCAAAACTAAAAGAATAGGCATACACCAACTTAAAACCCAAAACCATAAATAATTTTCTGTTCCACTACTATACCTAGTAAAATATTCTAAACCTAATAAAACAAAAATAACAGAAGTGATTACAGAAGTATATTCATAAACTCTTATAAGAGCAAAAGATAAGAGAACTATTGTTAAAAACCCAAACCAACTTCCAGAAGTAAACAATAATTCTTCTATAGCACCCATTATCTAGTTTCCGCTCCTATAAAAGATAAGTATATTCTAATATTTAAATTTTGCTCTATCTCCATATTATCTCCTCTTTGCTATCGCAAAAGCCATACCACAAACAGCAATAACTAAAGAAATTATAGCAATTTCAATACCAGTTATAACAGCAACTACACCAGTAATAGATGCAATGCTATTTATAGTAAATATTAGATTTATAATTCCATAAAAGTTGAGTATATTAGTTATAAATTCTGTTATACTCTTTATTGAAAAAGAAGGATTAATCAAACTTTGTAAAGATAAAGTTATAATTTTAAATGTATCTACTGTAAACTGTAAGTTTATTATGCCATAGAAACTTTGGAATACACCGATTATAGATTGTCCTATAACTGTGAATATAGGATTTATTATAGATTGAAATGTAAATGAAATTATCTTTAATGAACCTATAGTAAACAACAGGCTTACTGAACCAAATAAATTAATTATTTGTCC
>JBHIAC010000283.1:0-2087 GCA_046758365.1 bacterium | reverse complement strand
GATTCTATTTTAAGCTTGATTTTGGACTAAATTATTTGGAAATTATCCAGTTATCATAAATTATAAATTGAAGCTTCTAAAAGAGAGCGAATCTGCCCATGACCAACTACTTGCGAACCACTATTGAAAATATCCAAAAGAATTTAGAGTGCGAAAAGGACAATATAAAGAAATATTTATACACACAAAGATTGGCAAGCCTTGGTCACCTGGTTGGCGATATAGCTCATAAATTCAACAATATATTAGGAGGTATTTTGGGATATTCCCAATTACTTCAAAATGAAATAGAGCCTACTTCCGATGCATACAGGCACGCCTTAGTCATTGAAAAAGCTGCAAAACGTGCTACAAAACTAATTTCGCAGCTCCGTCTTTTTATTAATAGTCACGTGTACGAAAAGAAGCCTGTATGTCCAGAGAAATTGGTTAAAGAAGTGGTTACAATTTTAGAAAGTACATTCAATAAAAACATAAAAATTAACATTCAATTTAACCACAGCAACGAAAAAATATTGGCTGATTTTTCCGCCATGTGTCAAGCTTTGGTGAATGTCTGTTTAAACGCTCGAGATGCAATGCCAGATGGCGGAACATTAGTGATTCAAACGGCAATTTCCAGGGAAAAGGGTAGAGTGCAATACTCTACAAAGAAAAATTTATCTAAAAAATATGTTGTTTTTAAAATAAAAGATTCTGGTGTAGGCATTGCGAAAAAAAATTTACCGCTTATCTTCGAACCTTTTTTCACTACCAAAGACCTTGAAATAGGCAGTGGTTTAGGCCTCACAATAGTAGAGGGCATAGTTAAGGACCATCGAGGTAAGATTAAAGTTTATTCTAAAATCGGAGAAGGTACAACATTTGAAATTTATTTACCAACGACCATTAAAACATGTAATTATCCAGAGATGCCTGCTTTCGTTGAAGATGAATTAGGAGAAGGGGAACTCATTATGGTGGTAGATGATGAAGAAGTGATATTAAATATGGCTAAAAATATTTTTGAAAAGAAAGGTTATAAAGTGCTATTAGCAGACAATGGAGAAAGTGCTATCAAAATATATAATGAACATGCAGATGAAATCAAATTGATAATATTAGATATGATTCTGCCTGACATCGGCGGTGCCTGTGTTTGTCAGAAAATTAAAGCTAAAGGCTTTAAATCTAAAATAATTCTAACCAGTGGTTACACAAACAAATCTACAATTAATAATATGTTTAAACAAGGTGTTGAATCTTTTGTACCCAAACCCTGGGATTTACCGGAATTACTCAAAGAGACGAAGCGTGTTTTAAAAAGTAATTAAAATACTATTTTGCAAATAAACAAAGCGGCCAAAAGACCTGCGGCATCAGCAAGAAGCCCAGCAGGAACCGCATGACGGGTTTTTTTAATACCAACCGAGCCGAAATAGACAGCCAGAACGTAAAAGGTAGTTTCCGTGCTCCCATACATCGTGGAGGCCAAACGACCGATAAAAGAATCAGGCCCGTGAGTCTTCATAAGTTCAGTGACCAGCCCCAGAGTTCCACTGCCGGATAGAGGACGCATTAAGGCTACTGGAAGCGCTTCAGCAGGCATGCCAATTAAATTGGTAATTGGAGAAATAATTTTTACAAAATAATCCATAGCCCCGGAAGCTCTAAACATACCAATTGCCACCAATATTGCGACTAAAAAAGGAATAATTTTAATCGCCACCTCAAATCCCCCCTTGGCACCTTCCACAAATGATTCATATATTTTAACCTTTTTAAAAAATCCATATCCCACTATCAGAAACAATACTAATGGTATTGCTAAATCGGATACAAAGGTCATGATCTCGCTAGTATTCATTTTGCCTCCTATTTTTCTGGCTCTTCTATTGTTGACTTAGGTTCAATTTCAAGTTCCTTTTTAAACACCGGCAGCTTTTCTAATACTCGAGCTGCAATGATAGCTACGGTAGTGGCACAGACAGACGCAAATATTGATGTGGCAATAATTTCCTGCGGATTTTGCGAATTAAGAGAAATTCGAACTGCGATGATGGTAGCTGGAATCAAGGTAATGGAGGCTGTGTTCATAGCCAAGAAAG
>JBHIAC010000282.1:0-2088 GCA_046758365.1 bacterium | reverse complement strand
TTTTTATATTTTATATTTTTTTCTCTGCGTCCTTTGCGGCCTCTGCGTTTATTCTTTTATTTTTTTATTCGTTTATTCGTTCGTGCACTCTAACGACCGAGCTAAGCCGACAAAAACAGAGGAGATGACCTTTTTAGAAAGCACAATATTTGAACCAAATCCATCCAAAACTTGAAAAGTAAGTAGCTGTTTTTGTTCGGCTTAAGCGTATTGTTATGTGTTACAACTCTATGTTATTATGTTATTTACGAATATACAACTATGTATTTTATCCGATTCTTTATTAATTAAAAAATCAATTATGCAGTGTATATTCAAATGACAGTGGTTGTTGTTTTTTGCAACGATAGACCACAAGCTTTGATTTTTTCTCAATAGAATATAAGAAATTTAATTTAAATATTACTCCAATGCTTCGTTCAATTTGCTCAAATCATCATTTTTTGGTACCAAGGCCCAACTTAGAAAATCTACCTTCCAATCATCATCAGTTTTTACAAAATGATATACTACTCGAGCAAGAATTTTCTTACTCAGCCTAAGCCCACTTATTTGTTCCACAGCAATTGCTGAAATACCATTTGCAGCAACCTTTATTTCACGTTTTTCAATCGAATAATTGGATACTCTAGATTTATTAGCGAATGATTTTTCAACTAAACCTAACCATTGCTCATTATCCCAAAATTCTTCTGGATCAGTTCCGCAGAAAAGACCGTCATCAGTCAAAAAGTCTTTATAAGCATCAAAATCTTTAGCTTTCGAAACTGTATGATAATTTTCTAATTTGATATTTATTTCATTTTTTTCAGCCGCTAAATCAATAGATTCGATTTCGGATTTTGGTTGACAGCCAATAAATAACAATAACAAAATAGAAAAAAAACTGTAGAACCGCATATGAAGCCTCCTTTGGTTTAGTGAATAATTATTTAATAAATGTAATAGTAATATTTTTTAAAAACACATAACGGTTGAAGATAAGCCGAAAACGACATTAGAAACCTCTTAAGTTGGCACTGCCACAAAACTTATAGAAAGCATAAAAATTCCAAAATAGCAACCAGCTGTCGATTTTCGGCTTGATTGCATTGTTATACATTTGACTAGCAGTTAATAATAACAAACTTTACATTGAACCTTTGTAACTATTTATTGAAGCTTGCCGGTGGAGTCAAAGTAAATCCAAGTTGTTGATACCAGAGAAGATGATTTCCCGCAATCCATTCATCGAAAATTTTCCCTTCAGTAAAATGATACACGCTCATTCCTTGAACATCAATTTTTTTACCTGTGGCGGGGAATATACCAGGTCCTGTATTTGTAGCTGTGATCGTCCAGATAATCGCCACCTTCTCTTCTGCATAGATTTCATCATCAATAGTAATATGAAAATCTGGATAGGCTGTTCTATAATAGGTTAAAAGCTGTTTTAATGAATCAAGTCCGACGGTGGCTTTAAAAGTAGGTGTTATTCGAAACTCAAAATCAGGATGAACAATTTCATCAAGAACATCTGTCTCACCTGTGTTCCAAGCATTAATATATGAATCAATGAGTGGTTTCAGCTTTGTTGAAGTTTCAGGACTTTGACAACCAAACAGAACTATCAGAATTAACAATAATACAGCAATAAAAGCTTTGGGTAAAGAACAAACGAAGTATTTCATTATTGCCTCCGCACTGTTTAATATTCAGTTAAAAATGTTATTGGTTTCATTTTTTATAAAAAAAATAGTAAATATAAATTTTCCCAAATGACCGGGTAGAACCGGGGTGTTGCCACCCCAGTCCCCCCTCAGAACCGTACGTGACAGTTTCCCGTCATACGGCTCAAGCAGTTTCAAAGGTTTCTCCTGGTGGGAGAACCCGGTGACACTAAGTACCACCTTTGCAGTACTGGCAAGCAGCCTCTAGTTAATCTAACAACGAAGCATTAATACAGGTAGCACACACTTGCAATAAATTGCAGCGTTCATTTGCTTTCCTGTTCAAAGAGGTTCTCCAAGCTTTCCTGCAATGAACCACCTGTCGGACGTCAGCACCCTTTCGGGTCAGGACACAAGTCCCTATCCACTCCATTACAGA
>JBHIAC010000281.1:0-2103 GCA_046758365.1 bacterium | reverse complement strand
ATTAAATCAAAGAACAAGATACAACTTAATATACGAGCGGACAGAGGGGCGCTGGTTTTTGGGGTTGGTTAGGTGCTCTATCGAAGTCTATTTTGATCCGTAACGTCAGTGCCCATCATTCCCTCTGCCGCTGATGCTCTTAGATGGCACATGACATGAGTTCAGGTGCTTTCAAAAGAAATTGGAATGAAATTAAAAGCTAAACATTGACGTATCGTATTCAAACTTAAAATTACTTAAATAACTTCAAAAGCTGCGTTGAATTGGCTGGGTTTAAAAAGTCTTATTTATATTTGAAAAGGATAAGAAGATGTATCCAGCAGTTTTAGAAACAATCAGTGCATTATTTGGAATCATATCAGCCCTATTTCTTGCATTAACAAAAGGAAAAGACTGGTTTCTTCGTCAACAATTTGCTATCCAGCTTGGCAGAAAAGACACTACTTTGTGCCCTTGTATGTGGCCATTTGGGTGGCAGTCATCACCACCATAGTCGTGGCGTTTCTTCAGCCGCATGGAGGTTTGATTTAATTCATCAGAATAAATTGCGACATCACAATCCTTGTGATTTTGAATCAAGAAGTTTAAATTTATGATATCGTTAAGAGATAAGGAGTTACAATGTCGATTTTTCAAGATCGAATGATTCGGGCTGCAAAGTTAGATGTAAACCTGTACGAAGAAGTCGAAGCGGACAAAAACGCCATGGGACAGGCGATGGGGGTGGTTGTTTTATCCAGCGCCGCGGCGGGCATTGCTTCGTTTAGTATCACGGGGGTCGGTGGGATTTTAATGGGAACCGCAGTAGCTTTAATCGGCTGGTATATTTGGGCTTTTATTACTTACATTATTGGCACAAAACTCCTACCCGAACCTCAAACTTCCGCAGATCACGGCGAGCTTTTGCGCACAATCGGCTTTTCAAGTTCACCGGGTGTGATACGGATATTAGGAATTATTCCCGGGCTTTATTGGCTGGTGTCATTTGTTGCCGCAGTTTGGATGTTATTCGCCATGATTATCGCAGTCCGCCAGGCTCTCGATTACAGCAGTACATTGCGTGCCGTAGGCGTTTGTCTTATCGGATGGGTTATCCAGGCAATCTTTTTGGCACTCATATTTTCGATTTTTGGTCGGCCCTGATAAGTTTGATAAGACTGTTAGCCAGTTTCTGTAGATCATTACCTATTGACCGTTAGACAGATCCGTAGACTTACTTGTTAGGCATAAAATATACTGATTGGAGATCAGTTGACTTATAAAATTACTTTCGTTATTAACAGATATTCAAGTGTAAAAGGGTCAGGTCCAAAAGCCTCACTCTTTTCGTTTTTATTCATAATAAAGAATACCCATTAAAAAGGATGACAAGGTGGCAAGAACTAATTACCGATATGAAAAGCGGAAGAAAGAATTAGCAAAGAAAAAAAAGAAAGAAGTAAAAAGACAACGCAAACTGGATAAAGACGATACACAACCCAAAGAGAATCCCGATCAGTCACCAGATGAGGGTGAAAATATATAGGGCGTTTTGATTCTACCCATTTCATCATTTTTGTTTTGCAGGGAGTGATATCATGGCAAATCAATTAACTGGAGGAGCAAGGTTTATTGCAATGAATCGTTTTCTTACCAAATAAAAGGAGTCATAAAATGGGAGACAAAGGCATAACTTTGTAAGAAGCATGCCTATCATTTTTCTGCAGTGGATGCCAGGGCTCCAATTGAGTGGGTTGCTTGAGTGCACTCTCAAAGGTTTGTTCGAATTCGCAGCGACAGTGCCATAAAACCCTGGCACCACTGAGAAATGTTAGGCATATTTGATATGGAGGATATAAAGTCATGAGACCAATTAAGGTTACAATACTTATTTCAGTTATAATCCTTTTTTCCTCTGCTGCCACCTGAAATAATAGAGGACATTTGTCCCCACGTGTTAACTAGAATAGAGGGATAAATATCCTATATAAACATGTATTCAGCATGAATATACTGAATGATCCTAGCAACTTGCGAATAGGCGCATCTTAGATATACGATTTATTAACCCCTAAGCCATTACTTAAATTATCATCTCTCGCAACTTTTTCGCTCGACCTCGGC
>JBHIAC010000280.1:0-2104 GCA_046758365.1 bacterium | reverse complement strand
GGATAGCCAATGATGATGCCTGAGAACGCTGCGAAAAAAGCGCCAATCAGTAATCCAATCCAGGGAGATAATCCCATATTCAACGCCAGTAAACTGGAAGTATAAGCCCCAATGCATGAAAAAGCTGCATGACCCAGAGCAGGCAATCCCGTATAGCCTACAATTAAATTAAGACTTAATGCAAGAATAATATATATCCCAGCAATAACCAGTATGTGTAAGAGATATTCCATAAGCTTAGATTACCTAACCTGAATTATTCACCACGGAAACACACGGAATAACACAGATAATTAAAAAACAATAAATTAGTTGTGTATGATTCAATTAAAATTAATTTTCAAGATTTCATCAATGCTCATCATGTAACCTGTTGATTTTCAGTGTATTTTTCCGTGTTATTCCGTGGTTTATGAATTATTCAGGCTAAGTTTTTATCCATTCTTCCCTGCTTATACCTAAGATTCGGCATAATCGATTTCTTTTATTTCTACACCCTCTATTTGAGGGATCTCTAACGCCAATTGTAAGGCCAACATGACATTGCCTTCAATTACGTCTTGTAAGTTAGCTCTTGCCTCTTCAAAGGTATCTCCTTGAGCAAAAAATCCTGATGCTCCGGGCACTTTCCCGATGACAACACCATTTTCGTCTCTCTCGTATTCAGCTTTTTTCAAAGCCGCCTCTACATATTTTGAGAGAACGAAATATTTGGCCTTTTGAGATTTTGCTTGCATTTTTTACTCCATATGTTTTAAATACATTCCTCTTAAATCATGATTATATTCCTTACCCATCCAATATATTCAAGGCATTCTAATTTATTCAAATAATCAATGCATACTGGAATCGATGAAAATCACCTTTTCTCTCCATAGAGGTAATGATTGTGTCGTTCAGAAGGATTCTCTAAAATACCTTCAATGGCATCTTTACCTAAGGATTCCAATATCTTCCAACCATCTGGTTTTATCGAAGGCAAAATGAAAATAGCACCGTCTGAATAATGATTTCGATTTCATCACCAAGGCCTGCTTGATCAATAATGGACTTACCCAAAACAATACGCTTGGAGAACTTTTGTTTTATTACTTTGTTCATTTATTTATTCTCCTTGCTTTCATAATTTACATGGCGATCAGCTATCCTACGGTTCCTAAAAAGGAAAGAACATTTACGCCTCATGAATTCGGCCACATTCGAAAGAGGGCTTGGACTTTACCGTGGATGTGTTCAAAAAGGTTGGTAAAGCCTACAAGCGAACTAAGACGCTGCTCCCGAATGCTTTCGGGATTAGTGTTTTTTTATACCGAACAAACGCTAACTTTTTGAAGAAGCTCTGACCAAGTGGCCACTCGCACAATGATGAGGCGCTTGGCGTAGATGCCTTTGCTCTAATTTTAGATATCACTTATTTGTTTAATGAGTCTTTTTCTAAAAGATGGCGCTCTAAAGGTGTCGTTTCTACAATTTTAAAGAATTCTGCTGGATAAAGATAATCCTCCCCTTCGTCATCAATGATTCGATAATCTGCACCATCTATTTCCAAAACTTCATATATTTTGCCAATGGTTAAACTACCAGCTAAGCCATCTTGTACTTCAACCCATTCTTTTGAGCCTTCTGGTTGAGCAATGCCCTTGTTATAAATACATTTTACTTTCATATTACTCCAACCATCGTTTTCTTTTAATTTCAACTTTGCCAACTCCGTGAGCTTCAAACCAATGAATTTCTGCTCGACGGGGTAGTCCTGAATATGGATCTTTAATCAAAGCGATTCCTTTTTTCTTCTTCCAATTCTTCCCATCATATCTTTTGGTAAGATATTTCAATATTCGTATTCTTTTTCCCTCAGCTATAATTTCAATTTCGTTAATTGACGATAAAATTTCCAGATTCATCGTTTCATAAATTGTAAATATAAAAAATTACAATATTTAATCTATTTTGTCAAGCGTTTCCCACTGACAACTGAAAACTGGTCACCGACAACTTTCATAACGATGCCTTCTCCATTTTAACCCCCAGAATGCCCCAAGGTCTTACTAAAAGAAAAATGATTAGAATCGCAAATGCAATGGAATCTTTCCAGCCAGCCGAT
>JBHIAC010000279.1:0-2137 GCA_046758365.1 bacterium | reverse complement strand
TTTTTCTTTATGAAGAGGGCAATGGCTACGCCTTGCTTGATATCAAATACATTTTCATCTTTTGAACCGTCAGGACATTTCTCTTTTTTCAGCGTATTGCCATGTAAATCCAAAATATAGATTTCATTGAAGCTTTTCATCAGTGATTGACGCATCCCTCGAAAGGTCGGATTGTCGAGATAGCTGTGGTTGGTAATAAAGCCTAAAACGCCCTCTCCTGCCTGATCAATTTTCCACTGGGCGAATCGGATTAATTTTACGTAATCATCTTGTAACCACTTTGGATTTTTCTCCTTCAGCCACTCACCATCTATAATCTTAAATTGTTCTATTAGTTCACCTATCCAGGTTTTTTGTTTTACTTTTAATTGGCGCTTTGCTGTTTTCGTTTGAGGTACTAATTTGTAATATTCCTTATTGGCTTGAATCTTATATTCGGATACATATCTTTGTCCTTCATTGATCATTACCTCCTTTTCACTTGCAGTTGCCGAATGTCCGGAATACGGCGGATTTCCCAATATAACCAAAATTGGCTGTTCTTTTTTCACTTTTCCAGCTAAATGGGATTCTTCTGAAAGCGAAACCATACCCGGAAGTTCGGTTTGAGCAAGTTCTTCCATTTCCAGGGTATTCGTAAGATAAAGCTTGAATCGGTCATCTCTTTGCAGTTCATATCCGAGTTCCTCCAGAAGAAAAGACATCTTCAAATGACCGACTGCATAAGGGGCCATCATGAGTTCAAAAGCATGGAAATTCTTAAGGATATGTTCTTTTATGAAAGTTGTTGCAGCGCCTTCACCATAATTAGAAACAAATTCCTCAGTAGCCAACTTGGCGGCCTCGGCTAAAAAGGTCAGGGTGCCGGCCGCCGGGTCTAATACGGTCACTGATTCATCTGCAAAACCATCCGGTCTGTCAAAATGCTCTTTCAAAATATGATGTAAGGAACGGACAATATAGGATACCACGGGTTCAGGGGTGTAATAAACGCCTCTTTTTTCTCTGGTTTTGGGGTCGTACTCGGTAAGAAAAGTTTCATAAAAATGCACGATAGGGTCTTTGCCCTTACCTTCATGAAAATACTGGTGCAGGATATTTTTTACATCAGTTACGGCTAAGACTTCAGAAATATCATCAATGATCCACTCCATTTGCTGGGGTAAATCTTCAAAAGAAATGAATTTGAATACATCTCTCAAAATGCCGATGGTTTGCGGAATGTTGTCGTAGGCCAGTTTTCTATTAAAGCTGTTCTCTGAGCGTGTTCGGGCTGCAAAAAGTCCGTAGGTTATGGTTTGTGAATAAAGGTCTGCAAAATCTTCTTTGGAAAGACCGCTTATGAGATATTTCCTGAAGGCTTCATAAAATCCTAAGATATGTCCTTGGCCAACGCCTTCTTCTTCCTTTAACTCCTGCGCAATCACTTCGTCCTTCAAAAACCGGGTCCGTTTGGCTAATTCAATCGCCAGAGTTTTGGCATTATAAACACGCGGTAAAGAAAATGAGAAAAATTCTTCAAGTAGTTTTAAAAAATCCTTTTCTTTTTCTACCGGTGGAATTGTTTTTAGTTTTCGGACTACAAAAGGTCTGGCAATTAAGACTTTCTCTGACAAAGTGCCGTTGCGATAAAGCCTGAATTCAAAGAAGTTGGTTAGAATCAAATTTGGAAACGTATGCCTGTAACGTTTTAATTGCGCCGAATCTTCAATCCAATCGAGATTGTCAACAGTTGGGGCCTTGGCTTCAATATAGCCGACAATATGTTGTTTTCCATCCCAGATTCTAAAGTCTGGATTACCCGCTTCGGTCTTTTTAGGCAGGGTTGTTACGTGGATATTTTTTCTACCGACTGACTCTGAATAGTCTTTTAGCAATCCTGCAAGAATAGAATAGAAACTTTCTTCTCGGGCATCTCCGCGATTTGAGAGCTCACAGATTTTTTTCAGGTATGATTTGAGCATTTTTGTTAAGAATTCTTGCATTAACAAAGGATAGCATCTTTGAATATAACATATTTCAAAATAAAATCAACTGATTTTCCGAATGCAACACGTCTCCTTCACTCATCCGCTATGACTTGCAGTCATTAAAAATTCTTGCTTTCAAAAAATATTTTGACTAAGTTTAAGTGGTT
>JBHIAC010000278.1:0-2158 GCA_046758365.1 bacterium | reverse complement strand
CTAATATATCGGGAAAATGGCAATGGAAAAATAACTGGTTTTTGTAAATCTTCACATTGATAAATAAAATCTAATTCACTATAATATAAGACCTTATATACTTTTCGTTCAGGCACTAATTAGTGCCTAACCGAAAACCATGTTTTTTTAACAATCATTGGTTCAGTTTCAACTATCGCCAAGACGCAGCGCATCAAAAATTGAAAAATATCAAAGCTCTTCTCTCGCTTTTCGATTTTATCATCCATTTTTGTATGCCAATTTACTAAATAGACATACCTGCCCCTCAGAAATAAGTCTTTACATAATTTTCTTTACGATGCTTGCCGATATTTTTGTGACTCCCGCCTTCTTTCTATTTTAAACTTTTTTTGCCGGATTATGTTTCCAAGATTTTGAAGATTGCGGCCTAATATTGCTAAAGCTATATATCGCTTAAAACCAACTATTGCGTGATCAGGACACCGATCCAATCCATGGTTCTCTAAAGCATTTATCCCAGACTCCACTGCTGCATGTTTTCTCTTTCCTTGTATAAAATCTTCTGAATACTCAATATTCTTTTCCTCTATATTCAACCTCCCTTTTTTGGGAAGAATTACATGGTCCAAAATATTTGTTAACGCTTGTCTGTTACCAGGACTATAAAATCCTTTATCAAAACTTATACTGATTAAATCTGCAAACTTCTCCTTTGCCTTGCAGGCTATCGGAACGGCTACCGCTTCATCCGTTGTTTTTTGCATCACCTCGTGATGAAGAATAAATCTGTACTGATCTTCTAAAACACAAACCTCCAGCCCCAATTCCTGGGGAACACCAGCTTTGCCTTTCGATATCCACTCTGTGTGTTCCTCAAATATTGAAAAAACTTTCTCTTCATGAGGAATCCTTTCTCCCCCTATAACCCTTCTCCTAATTTGATCAATCTGCCTCTCCGCATGACGCATATAATTATCTATATCATAAGTATTTACTTCTTCGATTAACTTCATGTCCAAAAGTAACCTCAGAGTCCCTTCCGCTTTCTCAAGAAATGATTCAGCCCTATCAACGTAATTACGATGTGCTTCAATAATCAGGTTATCTCTCTCCTCCCTTTTCCTCTCATCCTTTGACGTGGAGTGTTTGATCTTCTGAGCTTTGCGATACAGCTTTTTTATAGTCCTTATATTATGAGAACTTTGTCGCCAATCACTTACTCCCACCTTCATACATAATCTGCCAATAAGAGTAATCACTTTCCGCATTGCATCAAAAAGTAAGTTGATATCTGTCGGATAATGTACATCTGTTTCTACTACAAAAGAATCACATCGACCTCTTAATTTTTCTTCCTTTTTTTTTACAAGATTATGGCCTGCCTTCACCACAACCTGATTTATTTTATCCAGTACCTCCGGAGTCAAAAGAGATACATTGTCCTTTATTGTTTGAATAGGATATTTATAATCATCTTCTTCAAAACACCCATGCCCAAGCATTTGCCGTAGCGTCTTGTGGTTGTCAGCTATTTCTTTAACTTTATCGTAGTCCCAGTTGCAATTTAATCTTAAGGTTCCAAGAACCAATATCTTCCACAACAGCATCCCGGGTCTGCCGTTATCCGAATCTGTTCCCTCAGGCACAATCTCTTCTAATATTTGAAAAACTTCATCTCGTAGCTTAGGAGTACAATAAATATATTGCAGTCCCATAAGAAGTTTTGGAATCTCATCACGCGACCTAAGGTCAAACTCTATTTTCGAAATATCTACCTCTCCGAACTTCATTTGAGATTCTATAACTTTTCGCATTAATCCACTCCCGAAGATTTGTCAGATTCACCTAAACATAGTCCGGTGATTCTAATCCTAATTCATTATAATACAATGAATTATACTAATATATCGGGAAAATGGCAATGGAAAAATAACTGGTTTTTGTAAATCTTCACCTTGATAAATGAAATCTAATTCACTATAATATAAAACCTTATATACTTTTCGTTCAGGCACTAATTAGGAAAATACGATTTATAAAAAGATAAATAGATAAGGAGAGACAGCATTAAATAATATGCAAGGCAGTGCCGAAGGTCCTGTCAAGGGCCAGCCGTTTAACTGAACCATTACAAGTTCAGTAAGCATATTCTCATAAACTTTGATTGCTGTATAAA
>JBHIAC010000277.1:0-2167 GCA_046758365.1 bacterium | reverse complement strand
TCTTTTGATGGCGAGTTTTCAAGAATGCTCAACCTAAAAGGCGGCCTAACGTAATAAGAATTTGTGTGGTACGGAATGTTGGCACGGAGTTTAGAATCGAGGTGGAGCGGACTATTCGCATAGATTTCAGAATCTTCAGTAGAATGAAGCCACCATAAAAATTATGGTAGCGTATCAATTTTACGGTAATAGCAATTGAGTAGTAGGTGAATAAATAGACGCCTTTCCACAAAACAATTAAAAGTTCTTAATGTTTTTTATCTTGACATAAATACAAATATTTTTAATATTTTAATAAATTTGAGGCCCAAATGCGTGAAAATCAAACACGCTTTTAGGCCGGCGATTGAACGTTAGGAGCAGGAGTTAACTGGTTATCTTTTTGAACTCTTATGGCTTCTCAAATTGGCAGAAATGATCCTTGTCCGTGTGGCAGTGGGAAAAAATATAAGAAATGCTGCATGGCAAAGGATGAGTGGGAAATCCAGACTGAAGACGAAATCAACATACAACAAGAGCTGGAGTACATCATTAATCGTGCCCTCAACAGTGATTCTTGTTTAGTTAAGCTTGATAGTTTACTATTTTTCTCTACTGAAACGGGCGATGCTTGGCTCCTGGATACAGATGACAATCTTGCTCTTTGTTTGATGAAAGATTTTGATGTGCAACAATATATAATAAATGAGACATCGAAGAATTATAGCATCGAATGGGAGGCAAGTTATCAAATTAATGGGAATGCTTTCATTGTTTGTAAAAAGTCATGTCAGATAAGGACAATTGTCGGTTATCCAACAAAAGAGATCCTTCGTCTTTCTGGCAAGCGAAACAATTAGCAAATCAAAAGAATGCAAATCATGCCAAAGAGAAAAAGGCAATCAAGAAAGAAACTAGCGGGAAAAGGTCGATTGAATGATGCAAGGCGGTGGTTGCAAAACCATCCAATACAAGAAGACTTATTAGCATCATATTCAAAACGATATGGTGTGCCCGATGCTGTAGCCGAGGAAGAATTAATGGCCTTGGGCTACTATGATGAGATATTAATACAGCGGTATGAAAAAGATGGGATTAAATGGGAGTATAGGGTTGAGCCGTTATCCGGTGAAATGGTTGTGGTTCCTGAAGGGACAGGAGATCATGAGTTGTATGAATTATTCTACTTCTAAAATTTGGCGATTTCGTGAACAATCCAAACAAAAAAAAACATCATGAATGTTAAATATACAAAGAGGCAGGGGCAATATCTTGCTTTCATATATTATTATACCAAAATACATGGGTGCGCTCCTTCCGAAGTCGATATGCAAAAGTATTTTAAGGTTTCATGGGCATCCATTCATCAAATGGTCGTAACCCTGGAGAAAAAAAGTTTGATAAGTAAAATACCAGGTAAGGCACGTTCAATACAGATTTTGGTTCCGCGTGACGAACTGCCAGATTTGGAATAACAAGCTTTATTACAATCGGCATGAAAACATAAAAATTCATTACACCTGACCCAAAACAGCACGTCTCGAGTCTTGTGGTTATTTTGCTAATATTGTTTTTTTGTTTATTAAGGCCTAACCGCTCTTTGTTTTGGGCTGGTGAAATCTATCGTTATCCATATGCATTTCGTGCTTTTAGTCAGTATTATTTGTAAGACCTCTTATATCTTGAAGTTAGGTGCAGATACTTATTAGGTAAATTTGATAATTCAAAATTTGGTGGTGTTTCGATTGTGATGGTTTAACTCAAACTAATACAGTGCTTTTTGAAACGTCTTTGTGAAGGAAATTGTATATTTATCTCCGTCACTATAAGCGGAACGAACCCACCATAAAAATTATGGTAGCGTATCAATTTTCCGGTAATAGCACTTGAGTAGTAGGTGAATAAATAGACGCATTTCCTCAAAACAATTAAAAGTTCTTAATGTTTTTTATCTTGACATAAATGTAAATATTTTTAATATTTTATTAAATTTGAGGCCAAATTGCGTGAATAGAAAACACGCGATTGGGCCGGAGATTCCATGTTATCTAATGAAATAATAGAAACTATAACAGGTTATAACGAAAAAAATATATCTGTCAGAGAATTTCAGAAATCTATAGTTAATGCTAACACTACAACGACAAAAAAAATACTGGTTTTTTAAATTTCGATTTCCTATACTTCC
>JBHIAC010000276.1:0-2177 GCA_046758365.1 bacterium | reverse complement strand
CCTAAACCTAAATTTAATCTTCATATTCTGATTCTTAGGTTAGCTAAATTCCTAGAGGATAAGTCATGGTTTGGTGCTGAATATAAAATTTGTCTTTTTCCTCTGCATAGGATACTCAGCACTAACCATTCAGTTTTACAGCTTTTTGAATTTGCTCTTATCGGTGCTTTAGGTACAGTTATTAACTTTATCGTTTATTTATCTCTTAATATGACTATAGTAGCATGGTTTTTAGGTATTTTATCAGCTACTTTATCTAATTTTATCCTTAATAAATGGTTAGTTTTTGAATCTATACCACCATCTAAATATGATAAGGATATGATTAAGAGTGCCTAGAATTTACTGTAATGTTAAAGGTTGTAACTGGAATAGAGAACGTAGTGTAATTGCTAATAATAAAAGTATTTATAAATATTGTTGTTCTAAAAATTATATTCATTTATCAGAGAATGGTATCTGTTTAGATTTTAGAGGAAAAAAATAATGACTACTCCAAATAATAAAGGATGGCATTCTAGTAATTCTAGTAGATGTTTCTGTAAGGATTGTTATGTTTTTAGCAGTGATATGAAAATTGTAGTTACTCAAGAGAATGGGCATCGTATTGAATGTGGTTTTTGTCCTATTCAAGCCAGTTATGTTCCTTTTCTGTGGTCTTGTAGTAAATGGAGGAATAAACTTAAAAAATTAAGTGTTGCTCTCCGAGAGCATTCCCGAAGGGAAAAATTAAGATGAATAAAGAAAAAGCAGAAAAATTAGCTGAAGAACATTCTGAGTACATGAAACAAATCTATTATTTAATATTCCTTCATGGTTATAAACATGGTTATGAAGATGCTAAAAATGACTAACTTAAATGTTTATCTTATTCCTTTATGTCCTAAATGTAATAGTAAAATGAGAACTACCCATCTAAAAAAAGATAATAAAATAATCCATACTTTTGTTTACTGTACTGATAGTAGGTGTAGATATGCCTTTATCACCAAATCCTAACCGTAAACTTTATAAACTAATCACCACAATCCTTAAATACTACTTAATCCTATTATAGGATTAGATGAAAAAGATGCGAAAAGAGAAAATAAAAACACCAACCCTAAAAACCAGAGATGCTCTGTACTCTCTTGATATGGATATAATAGAACCTCATAGATGGGAAAATGGGGTTTATATAAAAATAGGAAATGAAGAGGTTATGATAAGCTTCAATAAATACAGTAATAGTGTAGTTCTAAGAGTTTGTGGAACTGATGAACCTATAGTGGTTAAACCATTAATTCAGGAAAACGGAAAACTTAGAGGTTTATCTAAACTCTTCTCATAACCCTTTTTTTATGGTGATTAAAAATGTCCAAAATAAATGCTAAACCATGCCCATTAATCACAATTAAAGGAAAAATCTACTGTTTAAATAAAGAATGTAGAGTTAGAGAAGTATCCAGTTGTCCACCTTTAGCACCAAAAATGTGATTAATTATGAGAGATTCAACAAACTGTAAGTTTTGTGGAACATTCATTCTATTTGAAAATATCAAAGCAAATCGTTATACTTACTGCTACTGTCCTAAATGTGGAAAAAGAAACAGAGTTAAAAACTGGGATTAACCATGAATCTTACTGAACTTCAAACTTTAGTGGATTTTGTAGCTTCTACTTTAGGTGAAAAAGCCAAATATAAAGCTGTTATCAGTAGCAGACTAAAAAGATATTCAGCAGTAGCACTTATAGCTAAATTTCTTGTAAGTGGTAGAAGAACAATTAAATTCAGCAAATCCTTTATTAATTCATATTCATCTGAGAGAATAACCACAACAATCATACATGAAATTACCCATTTTAAACTAGCTGAAAAGAATAGAAGAATACTCAATAGACTAAAAAAAGGATTATTCCCTTACTATCCAATCAAAAAAGAGAAATGGCATAGCAAAAGATTCTATAAACGATTTGAAAAGCTACAAACTAAATTCGATAATAACTTTAATCAACCAATAAATGAGTAGCTACTCTTTTTTGAGTTAAAGTCTTAAATCTTAAGAAATCAATAACAACCTTTATATACCTATATACCCTTCATGTTTATTTCATCTTTGTAACATATTTGTATCATGTTAATATCTTATCATAATTATGCTCTCTCAACTCTTGTTTCTTGTATCTTACGATGCTGG
>JBHIAC010000275.1:0-2231 GCA_046758365.1 bacterium | reverse complement strand
TTAGACCGTCTTCTGATCTATTGCCTATAAATTGACAATGAGATATATTGACAGGTGATTCGTAAAAAGTAACAGCCCCTGTCAATTCCCAACCGCTTTGCGAGGGGCTTGATAAATTATTAAACGTAACATATTCCAATACCGAAGTTTCATTGGCATTCATCACAATAATGCCTTGGCCTGTTGAATCTGTCGATTGAATGACAATAGGATAATCTTCACTTCCAATAAACTCCAGCGGAGAGTAAGATAGGATCTTGGCAGAGTTTGATAAATTGAGATGGGTGCCTTCTGGGCAGATAACTCTATAGTCCTTGGGAATAATTAAATTCTTGTCGAGATTCCAGATACCAGGTTTTATTAAAATTCTTTTCTCTGATTCATTGGTTACTAAAAACTCAAACCTATAAATATTCGGTTTCTGTCTAATAAGGTCGTTTTCAAAGAAATTTTTATCCAGATGGGACCTGGGGAGTATAGTTTCATATCTAATTTGGCTCGTCCCTAATAGTTTATAAATGACTTTTAATTCTGTAATCATCGAGTCTGACCAAGCCATATCCTTGGGGAGTGTGAAACGAACATTCTGATATTTCGCAAGCTTATAAAGAATCTTTCCGGAAAGCAAAATCTCCTCATTTAGTTGAAATAAAATGGAGTCTTTATACGAAATATTGAGTATTTCAAGCGGCATCGATTGAATATTTGCTACTTCTACAATAATTGAATTATTATTTGGATCATACCTATTAAAATTTGCCTGAACACCCTGAGGGGGATTTAATATGCGTTTAATATATTCCTGGTTTTTATAAAGAATTGGCATTTTATCAAAAATATATAATGGAAAGCCTCTATGTAATTTATTAAGCTTTTCTCTAATTTCATCTTTGTTTTCATTAAAAAATTTATCTAAAAAACTTCTTTCAGATACTTCTGCAAGCGCCTTGATATATTCAGAATAAAATAATTTGTCATGAAAAAATGAAATAAACCAATTTAATTCACCATTTCCAGCGGTTAGATACCTAGTTCCTAGTGAACCAACAAGACCTTCCTTTATTAAATCTTCAATGAAAGTGTTATCCTGGCCAATGGGTTCAAGTAAAGAAGTGATTGGATTATAATAAAATCTTATATTTGTAATTTGAATAGAATGATGTTCCCAGGAACCACATAAATCTTTGATTGCAAATAGTTTGGCTAACTTTTTAACATTAAAAACTTGGGATGTCATAAGTTTACCTTGACGGAAAGATTCAAATAAATTAATGGCTGTAATGTAGTTCTTTCGTAAAATATCATTTTGTTCAACCTGTTTTAAATTAAAAGCAACCAATGGACTTAAGGAATAACTATCTCTAAGGACGTTTCGAACATATTCTCTTGAATCAAGCTCTGGCCTTATATTAGACAGAAAATAAAAATCACTTAGCTTTACAATTGGCCCTTCTCTATAATTATTATGTTCGATGAGTCTTTTTTCAAAGTGTTCTTGCATCGCATAAATTCCTAAAGACTTTCCGTTTAAAATTACTTCAACAAAATCATAACGCAAACTTATGAGTCCACTAAATTCAAGAAGTTTAAAAAAAATCACCTCGTTAAAATATTTTCTTGTTCTAGGATGTTGTAGCGAAAATGTCTTCATCCCAAGAATGGTATTATCACCTTTAACCTTTACCTTAAAAGACCATTTGTTTTCATCTTGCCAATGGTCCGACAAACGACCTTTAAGTCGAAGTTTTACTTTGATAGACCTATCTCGATATCGAATCGTTGCCGGGACGTATTCATCAGAACTTGGGATAAGTTTTCCATTTGCTAAAGCGATTTCTCGTTGATATGCTAACTTTTGATAATGTTTATATTTCATGTCGATGGTGATTTTTTCAGGATGAGACATCAATCCATTAAAATAGTTAAGGACGACTTTATAGTTTTGCAATACTATTATTTTTAGTGCTTTGCTATACCCTGCACGTTGTGCAAGAACACCGACAATAAGCAACCCTCCTGAATAGAGCCCAAGCAAAACAAACCCGATAAAAATTTTATCTTTTTTCAACAATCTCAGTAAAAAACTGATCATATTGCTGAAAATCATGTCTTGCTTGTTTAAATTCTTTATTCTCATTTTAAAGAATCCTCTCGTCTGCCTTAATTAATAAACCACTTCAGACTTCTGCAAAATTAATTTAAAGCATGCTCAAAATGGGTGTACAGGCTTC
>JBHIAC010000274.1:0-2237 GCA_046758365.1 bacterium | reverse complement strand
TCTGGGAATAAGGTGGTCTCGGATACATGGGACGTGACATTCTGAGCCTAGAGCTATCATTTGGGTTAAAATTGTACCTTACTTCAATTCCTGCACCATTGCTATATTTTTTCTTAGTAAAAGAACTTACAGTATTTTCAATATGCCTTTTATCAAGGTCAGAAATAGCATCAAATGGCAAACAAGTATCCAACTCTAATTTTCCTCCCATTTTTGGTGCGATCCTTTCTTCGGAAATATTAAAAGCCTTTTGAGCAATTAGCCTAGGTATTTTGTCATAAATCTCTCCTAATCGTCTTCCTATACTAATACTTACTCTTCCCATGAGCCTTATTAGTGCATATTCTTCAGAGGAAAGATTAAATTTAGGATAAATAGGATCGCTTTTTAAAGATGCGACTTCTTGTTCAAATGATTTTTTACTAAAATCCTGCATGATTTTTTCTTTTAAACCCGTCAAATGGTGATCAAGTTGTAATATTAATTTATCTTGAATAAGTTTCTTTTTATCCATGTTTTTTTATTAACTCGCTAGGATCAACTTCTAAAGCATTTGCTATTTTTTGTAGGTTTATTAAACTTAAATTTCGCTCTCCACGTTCGACAGAGCCAATATATGTACGATGCAAGCCTGTAATTTCCGCCAATCTTTCTTGCGAATAACCTTTTAAATTACGTAATTTCTTGATATTTTGAGCGGTAACCTTTACAATTTCCATGAAAGAAGTATAATTCTATTGCATTAAATAAGTCTACAGATTATAAGTAGCTATAATTAAAAATGGCCGAACAAAGCGCTCAAGGTGACTGCGAGAAGCTCGGCTTTTTTCGATAAGACCTTTTGCTATAAAAACTTTTCTTTTTACAAAGGTCTTTCTGCTTTTCTTCTCGCAGCACCTTAGCTTTGTCGTTAGCCGGGATATTTAAATAATGAAATATGTATTTTCCGAGTATTTAAAATACAAAGCAGAAATAAGAGGCTTTGATTTAAGTAAAATCGAATATATCCTTAAATTTTCAACTGAAAGATATTTTGACACTGTTACAAATCGTATGATTGCCATCGGCAAACATGATAAACTATTAGTTATGATCCCTTATGAGATTAACAAAAATTTCATAAAACCTGTAACGATCCACGCGACTAATCGGCAACAAATAAATTTTAGATTAAAAACAGGGAGGCTAAAAAATGAATAAAGCAACAATGAAATACTTTAAAGATGATGATATTATTCATATCAATATTTCAGAAGGGATGGAAATAAATAGTGTAGAACTCAGTCCCAATATTACTGCTGAAATTGATAAAAATGGAGAATTGATAGGTATTGAAATATTAAATGCTAGTACATTTGTGCGAGATTCAATCCTTGAAACAGCGCAGGCAAAGTTACTAAATTTGTCATTAAAACAATCTGGAAAGCGATAGAGGATATGTTTAAGAAAAGGCTAACACCTATAAGTCCTCCGGTTGTCAAGGGTAAAAAATCCCCGTTAGCAAAAAAATGAGTTTTTTTTTACTTTTTTAAAAGAGTTATTTTTAAAAAGACATCTGTACTTTGACTTTTGTTTCAAAATTTTCTGGTTAGCAGATGTATTCTGCCCAAACACCTATCGAGGTTCAATAGCCTTTGTAATGAAAATATATTATTGCAAAGACGACAGCAGAGAAGCCCTCGGCTTTATTCTCTGCGACCTAGAAACTAATTTGTTCCCTCGTGCCGTTCCAATCAAAGAGTTGGCTATATCGATTATGGATAATCAATAGCCGGTTATTAGACTATAAGCCCATCAGGCATCCGATAATCGCATATTCCAGTTATGCTTTGGATTCGGTTGAGGAGCAAAATACATTTATCCTCCCTCAAATACTCAATATGTTTAAGGAGCAGGACGGATATCCAATCAAAAAATCTGATTCCCGGGATTAAATTCAATGTCTGATCCGTGCTCAATGGCACACTTATTACTATTTCACAGACAAGTATCTGATTTATCCCTTATGGTTTCAGTTAGGCTTCGGGCTTATCCGCCCCCTCCAGATATTAATAATGTCTCAAAAACTTTTCCTCATTAAATACTTTTTCCTTTTTTAACATATAATAAACAGTCCTTCCTAATTTAGCGGCTAATACTGAAAGACATTTTCCTCTTCCATGCTTTCTTTTGAGCTTTTCATAATACTTTTTCCTTTCTTCACTGCATCGTATGAATAAGACCGCAGCTTCAGAGAA
>JBHIAC010000273.1:0-2316 GCA_046758365.1 bacterium | reverse complement strand
TTTTTGCAAAATAAACGAAGATTAATTGGTAATACTGTATATTAGGTAGAACTTGTATGCAACGGCGGAAGAAAGAACGCAAGACGATTATTAGTTTTAGTATTTATTCTCATAAAAGATTTCAGCAACCACAAAATCAAGATTATGACGGTAAATTCCCACGAGAGCATTTAACGCCCAAAGGTCAACTTTTCGTTGTTGCCAATGGTATTAATGGACATCCTGAAAGTAGAGCCGCTAGTGAAATGGTGGTTAACATCATTAATCAAGTTTATTATTCAGATCCATCTAAAGATATCGTCGCAAGTCTGAGGCAAGCTTTTAAAGACGCAAATACACTGTTATATGAACTCTTTAATAGTAACGACTACAATCAAAAAATGGGCATAAGCTGCACGGCTTTAGTCTTGACCAAAGACCAGGTTTATATTGCCCATATTGGAAATAATCTGGCATATCGCATCACACGGCACATGATTGAGAAACTTACCAATAATACATTAGTCGGTGAGATGCACCATCAGGCCATATTATCAAAAAAAGATTCAATTATGCATCAGAATCGCTCTAAGCAAAGTTTTGCTTTAGGCTTAGAATCATCTGTCAATATCGCTGTAAAGCGTACTATACCTATTAAAACGGGAGACTGCTATTTGTTGTGTAGTGATGGATTAGTGAATATTGATGATCAGGAAATCAAAAATATAGTCCTGTCAAACACTCCAAAACAGGCGTGTAAAAAGCTGATTTATTTTGCAAATAAATCAAATATCAATGTGCAAGTGATCCGAATTAAATCGGTTTCTCTTAAGCCTTTTTGGGCCAAGCCTTTAAGTATAAAATTATTATCAGCCAATAAAATACGCTCGCTAAGTGTCGCTCTCTTATTTTTACTCGCAATTGCAATTATATATAAATCTCGTGATAAGTTTACAAATCAGATAGTTAAATTTTCAAAGTTATTCCGTTTGCAAAATGAAGATTTATTAGTAAAGCAGCCAAATCCATTTGAACAAAGAATAGCTGAGAGCCAAAAAGTTAAAAAAATGGTAGCAGAAGCAAACATATTTTTTCATTCCGGTAAATTGGATAGCGCGTTGCAAACATATCAGGCGATTTTGCAGTCTTACCCCATGCACCTTGGTGCCATCTATGCTATTAATCAGTTAGCCGAAGCTTATAAGAATAAAGCTAATTTCTTTCATCAAAAGGCTTATTATCAGCAGGCACTAAATTTCTTCCGAAAGGCTGCGCAATTACAGCCCAATAACAAAGAGCTTCTGAATAGGATTTCCGAATCTGAAAAAAAACTCCAGACCATCCCTTCTTCAAATACATTAATTGTAGCTGAGAAAAAAAATAAAGTCAGTTATGACAACTCAACTAATAACCAAGTAATGAGCACAAATTCTTTAAAGTCCGCGAGATTAGATATTAAAAAAAGGAAGCAGACTTATGAATGGAATTTTTTGCATCTTGCAGAAGAAGATCATGAAGTAAAAAATGGCAAAATTATATTCTTGGATAGCCCAAATAGAAAAAAAGTTCTCTATCGTTCAGAATTAGCGAACTTTAGTATTCAAGTACAAGCAAAAGTTATAAATAGCAATTTTAAAGGGAGATATGGCATTATCCTAGGTTATAAAACGATGGATGAAGAGCCCTACGAGACCTTTTATTTATTTTCCGTATTCAGACAGAAGCAATTCTTACTTCAAAAGTATTCAAACTTTAAAAAAGAACTTATTATTTCAATTCCTACAAGAGTAGACCAAATAAATGATGACCGTAGTGTTCAACTTAAAGTAAAATGTCAAGGACCCTACATTATACTCTATGCTAATCAGAGACGCCTTTATGTATGTTATGGATACGAAAACATTAAGGGTCGGGTCGGCCTTTATGCGGATCCAAACCTTCGGGTAGAATTCTCTAAAATTGAAATTTCCAAAGCATTAGATTTAAAAAAAGATGATGAAGACTAATGCTATAAAAATAAAAATGGGAAATTTGATTTTGGTGTGTTAGAGGAAATGAATTATACAAAATTTGATGACCAGCGCAATAAGTGGGTTTTAGTCAAGATTATATGAAAAGAAGGTATTAAGAAATTAGGCATAGAATAACGGTATTATAAATTTAAGTACAGGTGTTTAAAAATGGTGGCTTTAATTAAAATTAAAGAAACACAGAATAGTCTACCCAAAGAAATTGTTCGGACCCCCCTTTTGTTTTCACACGGTCTTACCAAGGAATTAGGTGCATCCGTATACCTTAAGACTGAAAATCTGCAAGTCACGGGTTCCTATAAAGCCC
>JBHIAC010000272.1:0-2342 GCA_046758365.1 bacterium | reverse complement strand
ACGCCTGTTTTACCAGGATTTCAAAGAACAAAAAAGAGAATATTAATAAAAAAAAATAAATTTTTTTAATTTTTTACTTGACTTTTAGCAAATAGAGATACTCAGCGGTGAAGGACGACAAGGCACTTAAGCTGCCATTTAGAAATAACCTTCAAAACAGCACAGAAACAGCCCTTTGAAAAAGAGCCCTTCATCCGCTGCAGCAAGGGTTAGGTGTTCATATTGCCACTTTATTTACTGTTTGGACGTTGGATGTGACCATTAATATCAAATTCATTATAAACATCAAATACTGACTTGCAAAACTTTATCATTCGTTCATCGTTGTTTTCTACAGCCTTCTCATATATTTTAATAAAATATCTCTTGCCTGCTTCAGTTTGGGAATAGTTCTTTTTTAATAGATTATGTTCAGTGCATAATGTTTGGCCGTTCTCGGCATCATTTGTGCCTCCCTTGTCTTTAGGCTTAATGTGGTCTGCAACTATTTCTACGCCGTCCTCTCTTCCTCGTCCACAAACAACACAACGGTAATTATCACGTTTAAAAATTTCTTCTTTGACATTAGGCGGGAATTCAAATAATTCAATGCTACTTACCAAATCAGGATCATATTTGTATACACCTTTTTTAACTTTAATCAATAACCCTTCTTGGTGAAGTCGTCTAATCATACGCCATGGATCTCGAGGTGGTAAAGGATGTGTTTTTAACCATTGCTCAGTTACCCAATCTACGACAGGGCCATGAGGAATTTCTTGCTTAGGATGTTGTCTAAAATATTGCATAATCAGCTCACGGATTGTTTGTGACATATTAGAGGGTTGCATCCATAAACAGCTGTCTTTGGTTGATTTTTGCCTCTTTAAGCAGCCTATTATACGCAAGCTTGCAATAACCTTTATCTATTTCAATGCCTATTCCTTTTCTGTTATTTAAATATGTAGCAATTAGTGTTGTCCCACTACCTAGAAAAGGATCAAGAATGGTATCACCTACAAAACTGAATAATTTAATACACCTTGAAGGCAGTTCAATAG
Source organism: bacterium (assembly GCA_046758365.1). Classification (GTDB taxonomy): domain Bacteria; phylum Zhuqueibacterota; class Zhuqueibacteria; order Oceanimicrobiales; family Oceanimicrobiaceae; genus JBHIAC01. Next base: position 1,302 of record JBHIAC010000272.1, on the reverse strand, counting down.
GAAAAGGAGCAGGATGTCCAACTTTCATTTTGCTTTCTCCAAAAAAGGTCCAGAGACCATTCGTCCATTCCATAAATTCCTTTCTAGATATGTCGGATTTTCTACTCCCGCTTGTTTTTTTCCACCTTTTTTTATAAAGAATAACTATTAGCTCTACAGGTGCAATAACAAAAGGTGCTGAAGCACTAAGCCACGAACCCCAAGCAGTTCTTCTAGATATGTTACCTTCATTCCAGACAATAGTTGAATGATAACGGAATCCAATTCTCTTTGCAATTACAGTTAAATCCGCACCTACACTTTGTTGACCCCCCTTGTTTTTGTCGAGAGGAATGTTGAGACAAAACCTGCCATCATCCTTTAGCCAACCATAGCATCTTGACATCCATTTTTCACTGAATTTGAGATACTCACGGTATGAGAGTTTATCATCATGCGAATTATATTTAATGTCAACATTGTACGGGGGGGAAGTAACTATCAAATCGACTGAATTATTTGGAAGCAAGTTGGTGGTAATTACATCATCATTAATAATCGTTAATCTCTCGTTTTGGAAAAAAATTCTATTATCCATAATTGGTCCCGGTATTTGATTTGAATATTTTACGGTTTTTTCACGGATAAGGTAAGGATTTATTACCAAATAGTAAAGTAATTTATTTGCACATAAAACGCTTTGATTACTCCAGCTCTATACACCTAACGCCAAGTTTCACCTGCAAAAACGCATCGAACAGCACAGATACAGCGCACAAACCTCAATTTTATTCTCCTCAATTTCTAAAACCCACGGCGTTTTTGTCAGGTGCAAACTGATGTTAGGAAATCTGACTGACTGCGGTGCACCGATTTTATGGCCAGGCCACCTGTCCTGCTGCGGCGCTTTAATTTCCACAAATCTTTCCCGATACGCCAAAGCATGATTTCTGTTCGAATTACTTCCCAACCTCACTTTTCTTTTATGCTAGCCCTTCTAAGCATTCATTTGTTTACCCAGTTTGGGGAGTTAGGTTGGGTAGGTGGGGCGGAACGCCGACCGCCTTTTCCCAACTCTTACTCGCCCGATATTTAGTCAGCCTCTTTGCATTTACATTCTTGTGGTTTTCAAATATTGCTGCTTCCGTGCCGTGAACTTTATCTTTTCCATCTTGAAAATAACCTGCAAAACCTCACGTCCGAGAATAAAATCAATCGATCCGTTAATGCAACGCAGAGACGCTAAGCGCGCAGAGATTCTCAGAGGCTTTTTATATTTTATATTTTTTTCTCTGCGTCCTTTGCGGCCTCTGCGTTTATTCT
>JBHIAC010000271.1:0-2350 GCA_046758365.1 bacterium | reverse complement strand
GCCAAGGCCGCGAAGGGAACGATTCGAGGTGATTTCGGGTCGAGCATCACGGAGAATATCATTCACGCTGCAGATTCCGCGGAAAGCGCTGAACGGGAGATGCGAATTTTCTTTGAGAAGTCTGAGATCCTCTCTTATGAGCATTCGAGCAAGGTTAAAATTTAACCCCAAACCCAAACCCAAACTTTTTAAGGAATAACATGTTTATCAATAAATAAATTAAAGGAGGTTAACATGTTATATTTAAACAAAAATGACATTTTAAAAATCGGAATGAATTGGGATGAAACGATCGATATTATTGATAAAACTGTCCATTGTCTGAATAATAATGATTTTGTTCAACCGATTAAACCTTACTTAAGGTATAGGAATTTAACCAATAGAATTATTGCACTGCTCGCTTTTGTTGGCGGCGACATTGATCTGGCCGGTATAAAGTGGATAGCCAGTTTCCCGGATAATATTAACCATGGTATTCCCAGGGCTCACAGTGTTGTTGTTTTAAACCACGCCGATACAGGAGTACCGGTATGCATTATTAATACAGCTTTATTAAGTGTGATTCGGACAGCTTCAGTATCTGGTTTGATGATCCGGTATTTTTTAAAAGTCAGACCTATGGACAATATTAATGTTGGAATAATAGGCTGGGGCCCTATTGGCCAGCATCATTTTAAAATGTGTGCAGATATTTTGAATGATAAGATAGCCAATATCTATTTATATGATTTACGGGAAATTAACCTGGATGAAATAGACAGCCCCTACAAAGATAAAATTACCGTTACAAAAAACTGGCAGGATGCCTATAGAGATACGGATATTTTTATTACCTGCACTGTGTCTAAAGCGCCATATGTAGATGAAAAACCTAAACCCGGCTCTTTACAGTTGAATGTTTCATTAAGGGATTATAAAGTAGATATCTTGAATTACACCAAGGCGATTATTGTTGATGATTGGGAAGAGGTGTGCCGCGAAAAAACAGATATCGAAATGATGCATAAAGAAAAAGGATTAAACAAAGAGGACACGAAATCAATCGTAGATGTAGTTTGTAATAATTGTCTGGCAGATTATCCGGAGAATGAAAGTATTATGTTTAATCCTATGGGAATGGCTGTGTTTGACATTGCCACAGGTAGATATTATCTGGATAAAGCGAAAGAGATGGGAGTCGGACTGGAGTTGGAATAAAAACTGAATAAACTTACAAAGGGAATATTAAAGGTTTACTTAAAACACTATTCTATGGAGTAGAGCTACACTATACGATACTAAAAAATGAGGCGTGCAAAATGAACAATAATACAAACTCTAAAAAAATATATAACAGTGTACTTGAATTAATAGGAAATACCCCGGTTGTCAGATTAAATAAAATATCTGGAAATGTTGAATCTGAAATTTTAGCTAAATTGGAATATTTAAATCCCACCGGGAGTCTTAAAGATAGAATAGCTCTTGAAATGATAAATCAGGCAGAAAGGGAAGGAACATTAAAAGCAGGATATACAGTTATTGAATCGAGTACAGGTAATACTGGTATAGCCTTGTCATTTGTTGGTGCTTTAAAAGGTTATAAAGTAGTTATTTATGAAACAATGCCCGGTAAGGCAAGTCAAGAAAAATCAAAAATAATGCGTAATATTGGAGCTGAAGTTAAATTAATGGAGCCTAAGGATATTAAAGAGTTGGAAGAAAAAAGTATAGCAGGAGCTGAAGTTGAGCTTCCGGGTAGACAGATATGTCTTGACCTGGAAAACTCAAATCCTGAAATGTGGTGGGCCCGCCAATTCAGTAATGAATATAATGTAAAAGCCCATAATAAAACAGGTGAGGAAATTCTGGACCAAACTGATAATAATGTGGATGTTTTCATAGCATCAATTGGGACAGGAGGAACTGTGGCTGGAGTAGCCGAAGTATTGAAAAAGAAATTACCCCATGTAAAAATAATTGGAGTTCAACCGGCAAGTTCAAGAGATACTTTATATCCAGGAATGGATTACCCTGCAACTGAAATAAAAGGCGGGATCATATCCAAAATGCTTAAAAAAGCTGGTTTGATCGATGAAGTTGTGAGAGTTTCGGATAAGGTCGCCAGGGATATGGCTCATAGATTATGGAAAGAGGAAGGATTATATGCCGGCATTTCCTCCGGAGCAAATGTTTATATAGCATTGGAAGAGGCAAAGAAGTATAAAGATAAAAAAACCATTGTTACTGTTCTTGCCGATAGTATGGATAGATATATAACAGAAGAACGGTTTGTTACTTGACAAATTGGGAAAGATGTGGAAGAGCTGGACCGCCAATGGTACGATGAGAATTATTGGAGAGATAA
>JBHIAC010000270.1:0-2351 GCA_046758365.1 bacterium | reverse complement strand
AACCAGGTGGTTTATGGATCGATTATGTCAAGCATAAAACATTTGTCGAGGTCAACGAGGAAGGTACGGAAGCTGCCGCAGTTACAGTTGTTGCGATAATGGAATCGGCCGGTGGACCTGAGATAAAATTTATGCGCGTCGATCGTCCATTTGTGTTTGTCATTCGAGAAAATCATTCACAAACCATACTGTTTATGGGGAAAATTGTAGAGCCGACTTTTGAATGAAGATATAGAATGAAATTAACACTTAATTCTGGAGGCAGCGTAGCCAGTGCTATGCTTATTGATTTGATTCAAATAATTAGGGTAAAATAAGATATTTAAAGCACAGTCGAAATTCATTAATTCAAAAGATCAAATAAGGAGGTGGTTCAATTGAAAATAATCAATTACTTTCTTTTAATTTGTGTGGGACTCATATTTACCCACTGTGCACACAACCCCGTTTCGCCCGAAGCACGTGACTTAACCGTGCTGGAAAAACGATTGGTGGACTCAGACAACAAATTTGGCCTTAAGCTTTTCAAGGCAATCATTAAAGAGGAAAAAGACAAAAATGTTTTCATTTCCCCCTTGAGTGTATCGATGGCATTAGGCATGACACTCAATGGTGCTAATAGCAATACAAAAGAAGCGATGGAGCAAACGCTTGAACTGGCCGGCCTGACCACAGAGGAAATTAATCAATCCTACCAAAGCTTGATAGAATTATTAACTCAACTTGATTCCAAAGTCATTTTTCAGATTGCTAATTCCATCTGGTATCGACAGGAATGGACATTTGAAAAGGAATTCATTGACCTCAATAAAACCTATTTTGATGCCTTAGTGCGTGGACTGGATTTTAACGATCCGAACTCGGTGGACATCATCAATCGTTGGGTGAAAGATAATACAAATGGAAAAATTGGAAAAATTGTGGAAAAGATTGATCCTGAGATTGTGATGTTTCTGATTAATGCGATCTATTTTAAGGGCACCTGGACGTATGAATTTGACAAAGAGTTGACGCAAGATGATTTTTTTAATTTGCCTGACGGTTCTCAAAAATCGTGCAAGATGATGAATTTAACAGGCGATTTACACTATTTTGAAAACGAGGCTTTTCAAGCTGTTGATTTACTCTACGGCGATGAATGGTTCAGTATGACCATTTTACTTCCCAAACCACAAACTGATATCGATTCTTTGATTTCAGAAATTAACCAAGAGAATTGGGATCAATGGATGAATAGTTTTTCTGAACAAGCAGTTGAATTGTCCTTACCAAAATTTAAGCTTGAATATGATCTTCTCTTAAATGAAATTCTTATGACTTTGGGGATGGCTATCGCATTCGATCAATACCAGGCTGACTTTACAAAAATGTATATCGGGCCTGAGAATCTGTATATCAGCAAAGTAAAACACAAAACATTTGTAGAAGTCAACGAAGAAGGCACCGAGGCGGCAGCAGTTACTTCTGTAGAAATAGGAGCAACTTCTGTAGGCCCTAAGGGTATTCCCATGCGTGTTGATCACCCCTTTATATTTTTAATTCAAGAAAAACATTCACAAACGATTCTTTTTATGGGGAAAATGGTAGAACCGAATTTTGAATGAGGAAAGCAAAAAGTGAAACTCGAATCTGTTTTAAGAATGTCTTAATTTTTCTAGTCTCTGCCTGTGCAACATTGCTTATTTGGATCATTGACCATTAAAAATATCTTGACAATATTATTAGATTTCTTTATGTTAATAAATAGTCTTTGCGCCCGTAGCTCAGTGGAGTAGAGCAACGGACTTCTAATCCGTAGGTCGTAGGTTCGAATCCTACCGGGCGTGCTTTTTTTGAATTGCGGATTGTAGATTTTAGATTTCTGAATTATATTTCTGGAAGGTAAATTTTATTATTGGCAATCCGAATTCTAAAATCCGAAATTAATCATGACTCCAGTGCTCCATATCTAACAACTTAAAAACCAAAACCCCATGTAGGAGATTCGACCTTATGCTAAGAATGTTTACACTTGAGTATTGGATAGACGATGGCTGGTATGTTGGTAGGCTCAAGGATAAAAATCTTATATAACTTTGCATTCAGCATGAATATAGTGAACGATCCTAGTGCCATTTGGCGATTAATTATGCATTTCTAATTTAAATTCCTTTAACAAAAAAATCTTGCATATTTTTAGAAAATTGTTAAATTATGTATGTTTTGGTGAGCGTAGCTCAATTGGCAGAGCTCCAGACTGTGGATCTGGCCGTTGGGGGTTCGAGTCCCCTCGCTCACCCTTTATTTTAATTACATAGGTCCCCATCGTCTAGTGGCCTAGGACTCAGGATTTTCGATCCTGCAACAGGGGT
>JBHIAC010000269.1:0-2386 GCA_046758365.1 bacterium | reverse complement strand
CGGGTGAATGATTTGTTAGCTGAAGGACTCTACAAAGTTACACTTTTTCTATATACTGAACTTCAGAAAATGTTTTAAAATCTGAGTCTTGAGTCCAAAGGGTTGCTTTATTAGATTTGGTTGTTGCCAAAATTAAACTATCAGCCATTGGCAATTTATGTTCATAGCTCAGCTTTGCAGCAAACAGTGAAATCCGTGAATCGATATCTTTAACTTCCGCCTGTTGCATGACAGCTATCACTTGTAGGGCGGAGTCTTCGTCTTTTTCTATAAGAACTTTTTTGAAAACCTCATAAAGATTGATAGTGGAGACTATTAAATTTTTTGTATCTTCAATAGCGGGGGTAAAGAAATCGGCGTTTGCTCCCGCAGAGAAGTATTCAAGCCAACCAGATGAATCAACTAGATTCATATTCTGTCCTTATCTCTTTGAATATCTGTGTTTATTCCTTTCAGAAAACCTTTCATATCCATGACCTTCCTAATTGGAATGAATTCTATTCTGTCCCCATACTGGATTAGCTGGAATTGTTGTCCAATTTTAATGTCCATTTTATCTCTAATGGACTTTGGAATAACTACTTGATATTTAGGTGAAACTGTTACTGTTGCCATAATAACTTATCCTTAATTGATTCGTCTACTATGAATATATCGATAAGAATAATGTAAGTCAATAGTAAAATCGTGAGCAATTAATATTTTTCTTTCATAGGCATTTTACTGCTACCGATTTGTGTATCAGCGGCGGAAGGGCTACGGCGCACTGAACTTAATTTTTTCAAAATACTTCATGCGAAGCAACGGACGTAACTCATTTCAAAAACTGCCCTTCCGTCCGCTGCATACGCTGGTTAGTCGCTATAACACCATGTTAATTAAATGATTAAGTAGTTTTAGCAATATTTACAAGATAATAATAAAATAGAGTATATTTTGATGATCAAAATTTAATTTAAATTTTACTTGAAATTTCTACTCCCATTAGATTGATATTTCCAGTTGAATGAAAAATTAGGAATATCTGTTAAAGTATCAAGTTTGGTTATTTCTAAAATTGCATATTTTTCATCTTGAGTTTTTACAGCGTATATTAAATTTTCTGATAGTACCTCTAATGATAGCTGGAAATTGCCTTCAGAAACTTCTGTAATATCATCCAACTTATTAACATTTAATAATTTTATTGCAGGCATAGAACTATCAGGCCCAGCCCAATAACCCTGCCCCCAAGGATTTGTCATTAAAACTGTACTCCCGATAAGAACGAACTTCCATGGATCGCCGATAATCCTTATAGGACAATATATTAATATATCCACTTGGTTAACTTGTTGAGAAGACTCAAGGTTAAAATAATTAATTTTTATAGTATCATTTGTTGAAAAATCAAAACCATCATTTAAATCCATTTTTGCATTCCCAGAAATTATTGTGGATTCTATTGAACCTGTCGGATTGTCCTTAGAACAATTTATAATATAAAGTGCTAAAAAGAAAAGCAAAAAAATGGATATATTTGATGAGACTTTTTCAAATTTCATATTATACTCCTTAATAATATAAAAATGGTTTATTTATATAATATTTTAATTGACTTTCATAGTGTTGTTAGCACAACAGACTTACCGAGCAGCACCAGAGCTTTGTTGTCGTTAAGTGTTGACATGAGTATTCTATTGATTACTTTTTGATTAAGATTTCTAATTAGTATTTGAAATGCTTTCTGATATGTAAGATAAAATCAAGGTTGTTTTATTGAAATATCAATACTCTGACCACTGCGAATTGCATAAACGGTATTCTTCCCTTTTTTCACTAGCATTCCACTTGCAGGTCCTGAGCGAATATATTTTTCTGCCACAAATAAATTCCAATATTCCCCTAAAGACAAATTAAATTCTTTATATTCAGTGACTCTATAGGATCTATTATTTATGTTTTCAGTTTCATCTTTAAAAATTGCATCTATATACCAATCAACAGAGTTTTTATTAAAATTCTGTGCTTCATCAAAGGATATTCCATGAAAATGTGAATCCTTATCTAACAAGAAAAATATAACTTCCCCTATTAAGCTAATAGCAGATACATCTACAGCTAATCGGATCATGTTATCTGTTTCGAGCCTATCTTGTTGGGGAGAAACAGGGTTTTCTTTGCTGCATCCCCAATGCGTGAAAATTATCAGTAAAACAAGACAAAATCTTTTCATTTTATTTCCCTCCTAATCTTAGATTCACAAAACATTTCGTTCATTCTATGTTCGTTTCTATGAAGCGCTAACATATTAGTGAGCGGTTTACAGATGTCTCACAATGTTTCTATATTTAGAAAGTTTTAAGCAATAAGTGTCGATCATGGTTCAAACCACAATTCTTTCGGT
>JBHIAC010000268.1:0-2389 GCA_046758365.1 bacterium | reverse complement strand
TCGTTATGTGGCCGACTACATATTGCAGATTAGATTTTGACGATAAACCTTTACTAATAATCGTATTTTTTAGAGAAAGAGGCTTTAAAATGAGAATTTACAAGATCCTTTTACTTCCATTTATCTTAATTGGCCTAGCAACACAAATTAATGCTCAAAACACTTCTAGCTTTCCGATAACAGATTTTCTTGGATACACTGAATTGCGGGAGATAAAGGTTTCGCCTAGCGGTCAACATATTGCTCTGGTCACCGCAAGAAACGATTTCAATAAGGACCGCTCTGATGTGGCAATTTGGCGTATTGACATTGATGAAAATTATAATGAGTCAGAAAAAATACGTTTGACTTATGTAGATGGCTATTATTTTGATTTACGTTGGTCTCCTGATAGCCGCTACCTGGCGTTCCTTTCAAATCGAGGACCGATAGAGACATCACAACTATATATTCTTGACATTTTGGGTGGCGAGCCCACGATGATTACTGATCCGGGTCAATTCACAGAAGGCATCTATGCTTATGACTGGTTGCCCGACGGAGAGGGGTTTGTGATCGTAACACCGGAGATATTGAACGAGAAGAATGAAAAAGTATACAAAGAGTTCTATGGTGATGTTCTTCGTTTTGCCAAACAGATTCAACGTACAACGTTCTGGAGATTGGCATCCTCTGGTCTTCAGAAGGATAAAGCTCAACTGATGACAACCGTGAATCGCAACGTTGTTGAGATTGCACTTTCGCCAAGTGGCAAGCAAATCGCATATATATCTGGGTCATCTACCAAACCTGAGATTTTTTGGGACAGTTTTTCAGATACAGAAATCTTTCTACTATCTACAGAAACGAATGCGCAACCGCAGCAACTTACCAAAACCCTTATACATAAAGCGAGATTACAATGGAGCCAGGACGGTCGTTCCCTTTATATTACAGGGATTACAAGCTATGATTTAGAGCGCAGTTTGTGGAGTCAGGGGAAGCTCTTCCGCATAGACTTGAATAATGGGAAAGTCGAGAATTTGGCTTCAGAGTTTATAGGTGATTTCTGCCCCTTTTTTGGATCAGCTCCTTATATACAACTTCCAGACCAGACAATACTTGCCATAGCCAGGGTTTCAACTCGCCAAAACATCTATGCAGTTAATTTAGATAATCTAAAGTCAACGGCAGTCACCCATTTCCGCGGCAAAGTCATGCACCTTTCCGCTTCAAGAAATGGGAAACTCATCGCTTTCGCTTTGGTTACAAGAGAATCTTTTCCTGAATTATATATAGCTGCTGCCGTCGAGGCGCTTCCCAAACCCAAACGTATTACGAATTTCAACGCGAAATTAGATCAGATGCCAATGCCGGAAGTTGAAACGATCCGCTGGGATAATGGAGAAGGTGATATTATAGAGGGAGTACTATATTGGCCTTCTGATAAATATAAGAGTGAAAATCTTCCCCTAATAGTTGATCTTCATGGTGGACCTCCTGATCCTCAAACGGAAGCAATAGTGTTTAATGAATATTACGATCATGAATACTATCCAGCACTTCTCGCATCACGTGGTTATCTTGCATTTGACCCAAATTATCGGGGTAGTACTGGTAGAGGCGACGCTTTTATGCACGCAATTGACGGTTATGCTTCTTCAGGGCCAGCAATTGATATCTTGTCAGGAATTGATTTTTTAATTAAACAGGGTTGGGTAGATCCTGATAAAATTGGGGTGATGGGGTATAGTTATGGTGGCGTACTCACTTCCTATTTAATTACTCGAACAAAACGTTTTAAGGCTGCATGTGTAGGTGCTGGCATTTGGAATTGGATTTCTTTTTTCGGTACTTCGGATATGGGATATATTTTTGCTGATGCTATCTTCAAAGGTAATTCGCCTTGGGAGAATTTTAAAACCTACTGGGAAGAATCTGGTATTAGTCAGACTAATAATATTCAAACACCCACGTTAATAACGCATGGTGGCTCTGACCGTAGAGTTCCAACAACTCAGAGTCTTGAGTTATATAGAGCTTTAACTCGACTCGGGATTCCTACTGAATTGCTTATTTTCCCTGGTGAAGGCCATGCATTTCAGAAACCTTCACACAAGTTAACAAAGGTAAGAGCCGAAATTTCTTGGCTTGATCATTTTTTATTGGATAAACCTAGACCAGAATTCAAAAAGTAAGAAGTAAAAATTAATATAGTAATCGGTAATATTAGCTACATAACAAAAGGTTCAACCTGACCGCAGGGGCTGTGTGCAAATTCAAGCTATGAGCATCGCATAAGGTCTTTATTAATTTAAACGTTAAGTACCCCGCAACCTGCGGCAGGTTAACCTTAACGTTAGCAGTAATAAAGTAAAGTGCTCATAATCAAAAATAAGTGTGTGGGCTG
>JBHIAC010000267.1:0-2389 GCA_046758365.1 bacterium | reverse complement strand
CTCGATCCAGGATTCCATAATTAACCAAACCAAGAGCCTTTATCAAGGGTATCGAGACCTTTATTTCGATTATAAAAAAGCCTACGGTGAGCCCTGGCTCTATTTTAGCGGCGGCATTGGAGCCGTTCGGGAACGCGGCGGAGATAATGATGTTCTACCCGTGCTATTATTAGGGCTTTCCATTAAGCGATTGTCCTTCTGGGGATTCATTAACAATGACCAGAGCGGGTTTATATTGGGTATGATTCATCCGGTTCGGTTTAGGTTGTTCTGAGTATTTACTAAGTTGAATTTAGGATATGCTGAGGTATTTAGGTGATGACTGTAAGACCTAATGTTCTAAAATCTCTATCAAAACTTGCACAAGGAATGTCGTCTAAGATTTTTTTTACTACTATGTAAGAAACAATGTCGCAATAAGAGAGTTTATGATCTTTACTCATCTTTTCAAACATAATTTCTGCTTTTGTATCCAAATGTGGTTGTGGCCAAATAATATTAAGTTTTGGTTTAACATTTTTAATAAACTCAATAGCGCCCAAATAGGAAAAACGATAGAGCAATAGCGTTATAGTTTCAACAATAATGTCACGCGTGCAATATAAGGCAATCTTTTTCCTTTTACAAATTTCAGAAACTTCTTTTGCTTTTTTATGATTCACGTCTTGAGGATCGATCGCAGCATAAAAGAATGACGTGTCACAAAAAAGCTTGTTGGAGGGAATCGCAATCATTTTACGATACCATCTTTGCCGTAAAGATAATCCTTATAATGGCTGGATACATCTGAGGACTTTTCACCTTTGTCTGTAAATTGCTTTTCCATTTTCAGAATTACATCAAATAAAGCCTGCGCACCATCTTGATATTGCTCAATACCCGCTGAAACTATTTTCATCAGATTTTTAAAATCTTCAAGCTTCAGAATCACCGCTTTCTTCTTTCCTTTTTCTACGATATATTGTAAATCTTCTTCATGAAATTGAATCCTTGGCTCTTTCATGAAACAATACCTTTCTGTTCTATATTAATTAGTTGTTGGAGAAAGTTAGCTTTACATAGCGTTCTTAAGATAACTAAAATGGTTTAGAAAAGCAAGGCCATTTTTAGACCACAAATTAGTTGACAAGGTGTCTATTTTTCTTTATTTTTTATATTGAGTTTGATCTGTGATAATCAAATTAACTTCCAGATTGTATTACAACAAGCGGAACGTTTGTTTTACAAAGATCGCTGATTAATTTATGTCATCAAAGCGAATATCCCACCAGAACCCTCGCTTTCTAAGACAGTTTACCCCTTTCAAAAGGATTTTTATTTTCATTATACTATTTTTTTTCATTCTATTAAGTGGTACGATCGGGTATCTATTATTAGAAGATAGGTCACCCGTTGAAGCACTTTATATGACCATCATCACTCTTTCAACGGTTGGATTTGGAGAGGTCTGGCCGCTCTCTGATGCAGGGCGCATCTTTACTGTTTTTTTGATAATAGTCGGTATTGGGACGGTTGGATATGGCTTTGGAAATATAGCGGCGTTTTTTATTGAAGGTGAATTAAGAGAACTATTCAGGGCACGTAAAATGGAAAAAATAATTACAAAACTTCATGATCACATTATTCTTTGTGGTTATGGTGACGAAGGACGCCATGCGGCCGAAGAACTCCAGAGGAGCAAGGTTCCTTTTCTGGTCATTGAAAAAGATGCCGATTTAGCAGAGAAGCTCCGCAACGAGGGTCTGCTCGTGCTGCATGGAGACGCCACCCAGGATGAGGTGCTCCTAAAAGCAGTTGTGGAAAAAGCCAAGGGATTGATTGCGGCGGTGTCGGAGGACTCGGAAAACGTTTTTCTTACGTTGACGGCTCGGGGATTTAATCCTAATTTAACCATCGTCGCCCGGGCCGCAGATGAGACCACGGTCGCGAAATTATTTCGAGCGGGAGCCAATAAGGTCATTTCTTCAGCGGAAATCGGAGGCAGACGCATGGCCTCTGTTATCCTACGCCCGAAAGTCGTGAACTTCTTGGATATAATCATGCATGACGAAGACCTTGCCCTTCGTTTAGAAGAGATCGACGTTTCAGAAAACAGCCCTTTTGTGGGGAAATCTATCCGTGATCTTCGTATTCGAGAGCGAACCGGCGCCATGGTCATTGCATTCCATCGTAAAGGGCAGCCTATTCAAATAAACCCGCCAGCCGAAAGCGTGCTGCAAACTGGAGATGTATTGTTTGTTATGGGCAATGATGTCCAGGTGGAGAATTTACGGCAAATGGCTGCCACCGCCTAAATGTCTTAAACCGAGATTTGGAAAAGTGTGTCGAATCAGTTGTCATTGCGAACGACCAACGGGAGTGAAGCAATCTCCCGCGAATATGATCAGGG
>JBHIAC010000266.1:0-2455 GCA_046758365.1 bacterium | reverse complement strand
AAGCCGAGCCGAACGCATCCGCCACACAGCATCTCTCGCTATGAAACCGGGGCATGGGTCCTATCCATAAAAACCTTGGTCAAAATCGCCAAAGCCCTCAAAAAACCAGCAACGAAGTACTTCACAGTTTGCACTAATCTAGGAGCATAAACGAAGTAGTTCGGTTATTTTAAGTTATGTGCCATTGTGCCTATATAAATTTGGAGAATAGTATGAAAAAAAATAAAGTCGGGCAAACAGCTATCGGAGCAGCTGGCGTGAGATTAATAGAATTATATTATCCTAAAAAAATTCGGCTTTTTGAAGATCATTTTGCAAAAGACTTACTTAATCAGCCATGGAAATTCATCATGAGTTTAATGCGTTTCAAAAGTATTAGAGACGCGATGATAAAAATGCGTGAAAAACAGGTTCCAGGTACTTTAGGCGGATTAATTTGCAGAACAAGGTATATTGATGATGTACTTAAATCAGCAATAGAAAAAGGAATAGAAAATATTGTGATTTTAGGTGCTGGATTGGATTCACGACCTTACAGAATACCTGAAATTAGTAAAACAAAGGTATTTGAAGTTGATTTGCCATCTACGCAAAATTTTAAGAAGAAACGGCTAAAAAAAGTATTAGGTTCTCTTCCGTCTCATGTTACTTTTGTACCAATTGACTTTAATAATCAAACTCTTGAAGAAGTATTGGAACCAGAAGTATTAGACCTTTTAAAACCTGTAATTTTCATATGGGAAGGTGTCACACAATATATTACTGCTGAAGCAGTAGAATCTACACTGAAATACATTTCAAAAACCTGTTCCGGTAGTATGATTGTTTTTACATATATACTAAAAAGTGTTATTGATGGCAGCTCTAATATTGAAGGCGCAGATACATTGATGAAAATAATAAGTAAGGCAAAAGTACCCTGGATTTTTGGATTAGAGCCGTCAAATATTAAAGAATTCCTCCAACAGTATAATCTTTCATTAATAGAAGATATAGGAGCTTCTTATTATCAGGAGAAATATTTAAAACCTCTTGGACGTAATTTAAATGTTTTTGAAGTTGAAAGGATTGCTTTTGCTAAGGTTATAAAAAACGATCAATAACTATCTTGGGTTTAGATAAAAAGTAATTATAATATTATTATTTAAAAACAGGCGCAACGGCACATAACTACGGGTTTATGGGTCGCAGCTTCGCTGCTCCCCCAAATTGCCTCGCATTTGCTCGGCAACTTCATAAACCCACGGAATGTTATGCGACATTGCAGGGGCTGGTTCTTGCGAATGATAAATAATATATCTGCATAGGTTTCTGAGCATCTTGTCGTTCATTGATAAGTAAACATTGTGATCATTCCAGGTTTTACCGTTACAGGACCTTAGCGAGACACAATTTTCCAAAGGTAACGCTAAGTTCCGGGAAAGGAGAACGTCTATGGATCCTGACAAAAGACCCACTGGTTGGGGTGGTGCTACTGCATTCCCACCTGACCTGACTGAGATTCAAGCGGCTTCTGAACGATTGAAACAAGTTATCGTACGTACTCCACTTATTCCACTACACTGCTTCGATAAGACAACAGATATCTTTCTCAAGCCAGAGATTCTACAGCCTATAGGCTCCTACAAGATACGAGGTGCCTACAACTGGGCAGCATCTCTTACAGCAGAGGAGCGAAATCCTGGCCTTAGCACCGTTAGTGCAGGCAATACAGCCATGGCCTTGGGTTACACAGCCCGTCTTTTCAGAGTTCCAGCGCGAAGCCTACTACCGGATAGCGTACCAGCTGCCAAGCTGGAGGCAATCAAACGTTACGGTATGGAAGCAGTTCTTGTGCCCATGGACAAGCTTATCAACTTCATTTTCGAAGCTCGCTGGGAGCAGGAGCCATATAGCTTCCTCAATCCTTGGGCTGATCAGAAAATGATAGCGGGTAGCGGAACCATTGGGCTCGAAATATTTCACGATATGCCTGACGTTGACACGGTCTTTGTGCCTGTTGGAGGCGGCGGATTGATTAGTGGCATAGGTAGTGCTCTGAAAGTATTAAAACCATCGTTGAGAGTTGTGGGTGTTCAATCCGAAGCCTGTCCATCTTTGCAGGCTACCTTCGAAGCCGAAAGACCTACCTGGGTTAATGCTCAGACAACAATTTGCGATGGCACCGCTGTGCCATTTATCGTTGACGAGATGTATCCACTGTTGAGGCAGGTTGTTGATGAGGCAGTTCTTGTTTCAGAAGAGGCAGTAAAATCAGCTATAAAAAGACTTGCACTCAGAAATAAGTTAATCGTTGAGGGCTCAGGAGCACTTTCGGTTGCAGCCGCACTGTCCACACCGTCTGAGGAACGCGGTAAGACAGTGTGCATACTTAGTGGTGGTAGCATTGATTCCGACAAACTCAAGAAGATCATTGAACTGGATCATTGATTTAAGTAATTGAATAATGCGCCTG
>JBHIAC010000265.1:0-2538 GCA_046758365.1 bacterium | reverse complement strand
TACCGACAGCTTTATCCTGCTTTGAAGAAGCACTATAAGGAGCTAGCCGAGGTAACCGGATACACCTAAAGGCCAGAGAATACCCTGCTGCCCAGAAACCTATGTTCATACTACTTAAAACGTGTTGCGTTTCTATCTTTATGATTTCACTTCCCTATTCCGCTGACTAAAGATATTGTACTACTGAATTAATAACGCTCGATTTATCGCTCGAAATACGTCCAAAGCGCTCGAATATTGCTCGGCAAATCGCTCGATTTCTATATTCGCTCTACATACTTATGTAGCAGTGTAGTTCTTGTCTCTCTTTGAGTCATCTCCACCTTTTATATAAAGCAGAAGCTCTTTTTGTCTTTTGGATTTTAGAAAACGCCTAAATTCCCTCTCGGTGGGCGAAAGGCCATCTTTACCCTTAGTATCATATTCATTGCCAACTATCCCGATATAGATATCACTATCATCCACTTCCTTCAGATAAGTAAAGGCAGGAGACCTTCCCGTCGCAGGCAACTCTTCAAAAATAAAGACATCAAAAAACTTCCTTAATACAGCAGTGCCCAAGATAGCCTCTTTTACCGCCAGACGCTCTTCTTTAAGCTCTTTCTGATTACCGCTGACAAAAACTTTAAATTTCTTAATCATCCTTACCTCTTCTTATATTCATCCGACCAACTAAGCAGATAACTCTGCCCATAAACCAGTGCTTATCTTACCTAAAATGGGTTGCGTCCCTAATTTATGATATGGAGCCAGAATGGATATCGTTTGAAAGTATTGAATATATTCATCAGGGAAGAAAAAACTTAGGTATTTTATAAAGCATTATATATATAAATCTATTTTGCCCCTCAAATCTGTTGGAATTTCAGATTCAATATTCATCCCCTTAATTTTATCCACCGCCCAATTTGCAGCATCCCCTTTAAATTCATAAACACCTGAAAGGAGTAATATCATAATTGGTCCTGCATTATCCGCAGACACTCCGGAATTATCAATAACTTTTGCACCGTCGGACAATGCCTGTTTAGCATTTAAATCAGATATTGATAATCTTCGAAATTCGATCCGTCTCCACAACTCAAAAAGATTTTGGCCAAGACTTTCTAGTCTTACAAAGCCCTCTTTTTGTGACGGAATCGACTTGATTACATTAAATTGTATATCTGCTAAACTTTTCATTGATGAACAGTAGTCACAGTAAACGAATCCTAAATAATGTCCTGTTTGAATAATTACTTCCTTGTTGTTAGCGTTGATACCACAATCATAGGCTTTCTTCCATAAAAAATATCTTTCATTCTTCGTACGATAATAAATTTCGCCTATTTTAGCTTTCCTTAGATATATTTCCGCTAGCCACCAGTCTGCATCTTTATGATTAGAATCTATTAGTGTCTTTTCGACGTCATCTAATAGATCGAGAAACTCTTGTTGTAAATCATTCATCTCAGTAATCACGTTATCTAACTTAGAGAAGATACAATAAGATACAAAATCCTTAGGGTTCTGCGTTCGAGACAGATCTATTTGATGTATATCTATAAAAATGCCTCGGATTATTAATTTTTCAATTTCCTTTTTGTCGTCGGTGGGAGTTATTTCATCCAATAAGTCACGTATTACCAAAGGTACGCAATTTTTATCCAATTGAGTACTAGCTTCGAATAACAAGGCAGTACGTAAACATTTTACTTTTCGATCTCTATTACCTACTAAATCATAACTTCTAGCGAGAGAATCAAACGCTACTATTCCACTACCCTGAGGTTTAGCAGTATCTAAAATCCCTGTGTAAACACCTCTTTCGAATTTTGGATAAATTTTCTCCTCACTATCTGGAACCGGTTTATTTTCTAACTTGTATATAAGTCTTGTGAGCTGTGCCATTATTATAGTAACAGCTGGCCCGAAATTAGATTTATTGCGTAGATAATATCGTCGGCACATCCACTCAGCTATTCTCACAAATTCCAAAGGACGACCTAACTGAACCACCGCCACGCCTCGTTCTCCCTCACTTCGAGCACACAAACCTTCATAGCCAACCAAGTCGAAAATAGAGCTTGATTTTCTAAAATATTTTTCCGCCTCTGCTGGATCGTTCGAGAGTAAACCTAGTCTATAATTGGCCCAGCCATAATCAAAGGTTTCTGTATCATCTCCAAGGTATTCTAAGTATTTTAGATAAGAATTCTGAGCGTTTTTATCGTCGTTTAATTTATAATAAACGTCACTTTGTAGCTGTAGAAGGATGTTTTTAACAGGTTTAGACCATAATTGGTTTTTCTGACATAAGGTTATGGCTTGCTGTGTAAATTCAACTGATTTCGCGTCTTGTTTTTGCACAGCGTACTGCGCCCTGAGCGTAATATTCAATGCTTCCGCGATGGGACCACCGGGAGGTAAAAGGGCGAGTACTTCCTCAAGGCTCACTTTCTCACGTCCAGTCTTCACTCCTAGATGTAAAGCAATAGCTAACAAATTAGCAACTACTTTTCCATCATTTATATTGGCAAAACTGATAATCTTTTTCAG
>JBHIAC010000264.1:0-2552 GCA_046758365.1 bacterium | reverse complement strand
GAGATTTGCATTTAAAGCAATTATGTAATTCAAAATTCAAATTTTTAATTGTTTTACCCTCAATCGTTTTGCCTTAATTGAGCGATTTTGTATCGGGGGAGCGGACGGTGTTCAAGCTTCAGCTTGCATTGGGGGGAGGGGGAAGAGCACGCTAAAGCGTGAACACCCAAAGAACACCCAACACTGTTGTTATTAATTCTACTTTCACCCTTGTTTCAGACGTAGAATGGCCATGTATTATTAATCCTGAAATGAATTTCAAAGCTTGACTTTTCGGATAGATTTGTATATATTTATTTTAATGAGTTATTAATCCATCCTATATAATTATTTCCATTGTTTATTTCTAAACTCAATACATGGCTTATTTTAATGAATGGCAATAAGTCTCATCCCGATCATTAATTATCGAAGGATAATTATTTTATAGGTATAAGAATTAAAAGGTAACTACATGAAGCCCAAAGTTTTTGTACTTATTCTAATTGGAGCAATTATTCTAACAGCCGTGTATCCAATTAAATATTTTTATACAGATAAAAATATAGGTTTATTACCTAATTTTACCACGTATGAAATTGCTATAAACGATTCACTTTCTCAAAAAATCCAAAACAATGCTATAAAACATAATTGCCAAGGCTATATTATTCCTGTTGCTACCGTGGAAGGTCCAGATAATTCTCTACCTTATTTTAAAGAAGATATCAATCTGGCACTGGCAAGTTATAAGAACTGGCAATTGACAGTAGATGAAAAAACGCAGGCTGAAATAAAGAAACGATTTGATAACAATTTAAAGAATTGGGGCTTACTATTTTCTGGCGATGAATTACAAAAAATATTGAATACAAAAAAACGCGCCGCTGCTAGGACAAAATATTCAACCGGGGCGACCTGGAGCTATGATAAAAAAGGAAATTTAGGGGACGTAAAATTGATAGTTACTATTAATGATGAACTTACTGAAACCCAACTATTTGAAGCCTCGGTTACCTTTCTTCACCCAAATACTTTAAAAAAGTGGCGTGAAGAAAGTGCTAGTAAACAAGAAAAACTCATGGCTTTACAAAATAAAGCAGATTTTAGTAAAAACTTATTTTTCGGATTAAATTTTTTACTCGTCGCTTACATCCTTGGTTTTGTAGCAAATTCGGCAATTCAAAAAAAACGACGAAGAAAAACTGAAAAATACCTGCTCAGCGAAATTCAAAAAAGGGAGGAATTGGTAAGAAATGGTCATTTTGTAACCGCACTTGAATTAACGGATAAATATCTTAGTTATTTTCCTGATGATATAGAGATCAAAGCATTTAGAGAACGATTGCTGGATTTCACGAATAATGACCCCAAAACAGCTCAAATTGCCTTTGTAGAAGCACAAAAATTGAAATTGCGATTAGAGCAATTCCGTCAAGCCCCACAAACAGCTCAAAAACTCCTATTAAACCCTGAGGAAAGAAACAGCCTCGTTCCCCTGCTTCCATATAATACTGAACTAAATTCCTATTACAGTGAACTCCTATTATTAGAAAACCAGGAAAAGAAGCAGCAGGAATTTACCACAAAATATGAAAATGTCAGGGAACTTTATTTTACAGGATATTTGAACAAAGCCAGTCAAGAACTATCTTTTTTGCAAAAGACCTATCCGGACCATCCAGAACTCAATGACCTGCAAACGGATATCGAGAACCGCAAATCTGAATTAGAAAAGAAATTTGATCAAGTAAACATAACTTTACGAGATGGCGATCTCAAAACAGCCTTGGATCGGCTCCAAGGGGTTTTAACGGATTATCAGGATATGGAAAAGGCTATTGCCCTACAAAAAGAAATAGAGCAAGCAAAAGGCATACATAAATTCCGTTTGCAGTCTATTGATAAGGGCAACGATATCATAGTCATTTGTCAGGACGAAATCGTTATTGGAAGACCTGATGGGGACGACATGCCGGATATTGAACTTAGTGACAAGCGAATCAGTCGTAATCATTTACGGATTAGTATTGTTGAAAATAGTGTCATCGCTGAAGATCTTGGAAGTACGGGTGGATCTTTTGTCAATGGCGAAAAAATTATTTCCCGAAAATTGCAACACGGAGACGTTCTCAATCTTGCCAAACTCACTGATATGACGGTATTTATATATACTAATAAAGATGAAAGCGTGGGTAGTGTTTTATTAGGCGAAAAAGATAAATATTATTTGATCTTACCAATATCAGTGAAATTCGCTTTTGAAAAAGATGCCATGACCTTCATTGATCCCCTTTACGCCATTTTCCACTACGATGATATTTCAGTATTTACGTCAGAAAAAGAAATCATTATTCTAAAAAACGGCGTCAAGATTCCATTAGGTCAAAATAATTATCGGGTGGAGGTGATATAATGAAACCCTTGGTGCTGATCCTATTAGCCCTATTATTAACCGGAGTAGCTGCATCGCAGACAGAGAAAAAAACGTTAGAAAAACGACCTTCTCCAGAAGAAATCAGAAGAGCTAAATTTTTAGAAGAAACACGTAATTTCATTGAAAAGAAAAAAGC
>JBHIAC010000263.1:0-2556 GCA_046758365.1 bacterium | reverse complement strand
TTATTTTCAAGTTCTTCAAGTTTAATTGTTTCTTGTTTCAACATAATATTCTTATACTCTCCAATCTTAGTTAGAACAGTTTATTAAATATAATAAATTGGAGTATTAAAAAAAAGTCTAAAATTTTTGTACATTCACGATGTTGGTATTCTTAGAAGGTCAGTTTGCTTGAGGCAATTATCACGAATATGAACGATTGAGGTAAAAAAAGCCTGCAGACCAACCAGACCTGCAGGCATTGATATATATGATTATTTCATTTTCATTGCGTCCATCATCGAGACCTCTTTTAGATTTGGATCCTTGTAGGCCTGAAAGATGCTCAGAGGGATATCGGTTTCCTCTACTTTAAGGGTTTTGTAGACCTGATAATCCATCTGGCTTGTCATTATATTTTCTTCGTAGGTAATGGTTAAGACCGGAAATTTATCCTTGGGAAGCAGTGCATAGGGTTCTTTTTCTTCATCATCTATGCCAAAGCTGTTTTCAAACTCCTTGTCGAGCTCATGAAACATTTTTGATAAGCCTGGGTTTCCACCATAAGCCCACATTAAGAAATGCTTATTACCCTCGACTACTCCTCTGAATTCACTACAATTGGGAAAGTTCTTAAAATCCTTTTTGTTGCCTGTAGCTGTAATGGTTGATTTTTCTCCTTTGCCAGAGCTTTCTTGGAAGTCATACCCCTGAGCTTCTAATGCCTTTTTAATTTTTTCTTGTTGATCCTTTGGCAGATATTTAAGCATGCTTTCTGTATCGCTGGGCATGTTTTTTGCAAAATCCTGTACCCCTTTAGACATCTTCTTCATGTCCTCAACAGACATTTTGCTTTTTGTCATTTCTGACCAGTTTATTTGAAACATCATGCCTAAATTTTTGTCAAAGATGATGGTCATTTTTCTATCGTCTGATGATTCGCTGTCCACGCGGAACATATTCCCCTTCCCCTGGATATACATTTTTGTTTTCTCGACCTCAGGTGGCTGACCAATCTCAATGGCCACTTTTTCAAGTTTATCAAGATTGGTCTCCAGAAAAGTTTTAGTTCGCAATTTGGCATTATCCCAAATCTGACTGTCAGTATATAATTCGGAAAAAGCAGCCTCGTCGAAGGTCTTATCAATTGATTCAATTATCACGCCACTCTGTGCCATCGCTGAGTGAGTCACTGAAAATGCCAACAGGAAAGCGATTGCTGCGAAACAAATATTAAAATTTCTCATAGTTTCCTCCTAATTTTAAAATAATGGTGGTTGGAACAGAATTTTTATTCCTGTTCCTCCTATGATGTAGAATTTGGATTTCAAAAAAAGTTAATTAATTTTTTTAAATTAGTCAAATCCAAAAGTTAGATTAGTGCAATTTAATTTGATTATAAAATTTCTTCTTTTTATATTTAAATTAAAAAGACAAGCAAAATGTCTAAACGAAAAGCTGTCAGCATTGTATTAACCCGTGATCCTGATTCAACTGAAGTATATCTTGTTGAACGTAATCCAAGTCTGCAATTTTTTGGTGGATATTTTGCATTTCCTGGCGGAACGCTTGATGAAGAAGATGCATACATAGAAATCAAAGGTGCTTCGACATTCGGTAAAGACTCTTTACGTTATTTGGCAGCAGCCGTCCGGGAAGTATTTGAAGAAACAGGCCTTTTGCTCAGCCACGGAAATAATAAAATCCCTAAAGATTTATTGCAGGATTATCGCAGGAAACTTTTGGCTGACGAAATTAATTTTTATGATATACTTAAAAAAGAAGAACATTTTATTTATGCCACCGACTTTCATTTCATCTGTTCTATTTTAACCCCCGAATTCTCGCCGGTCCGCTATGATACTCAATTTTACTGGGTTAAAATTCCTGATGTAGCTTCACCGAAAATTTGGCCAGGTGAGCTGGTGGATGGTGACTTCTACACAGCAGAAAAGGCGCTCTCTCTATGGAAAAGTGGAGAGATGTTCATTGTGCCACCCGTTATCTTTATGCTGAAAGAACTCATTGGGCGTTCCATTAGAAATTTTACGCCGTATATACTTAACTCTGCTGAAGCCTATCGTAACGGTAAAATACATCAAGTCTATTTTACACCTGGGGTACAAACAGTCACGTTACAAACTAGGACGCTGCTACCATCAACGCACACAAATACTTACTTAATTGGTGAGTCTCAGCTTTATATTGTTGATCCAGCCCCTTCCGATTCCAAAGAACAAGAAAGGCTCTGGGATTATTTGGATGATTTAATTAATGAAGGAATAGAGTTTAAAGGCATTTTGCTTACCCATCATCATCCGGATCATATTGGAGCGGTGCGTGCTTGCCAAGAACGATATCGCCTACCTCTTATGGCCCATCAAAAAACAGCCGAGAAGCTGTCGAATTATCAATTTAGCCGTTTTCTGGAGCATGGCGATGAACTGGATTTGGGTCAAGCTCCAGACGGTCAATCTGGCTGGAAACTCAAAGTTTATCATATGCCTGGTCATGCTTTGGGCCACCTGTACTACAAATCTGCAACACGTTGTTTTTTTAGCAAAGTTTTTTTATCTGAAT
>JBHIAC010000262.1:0-2617 GCA_046758365.1 bacterium | reverse complement strand
ATTTGCATTGACATTTTATCTTTGGTCATTTATATTTATTTAAAGTTAACATCTATTGTAGAGAAAAATATTAAATTAAAATAAAATATGCAAGAGAATTAGTCAGCATCAGCCGTATAAGAAGAATGTATGACGTAGGTGCAAAAAGGTTAGTGTCTTGACACACTTCTAAAGAAGGTTGTATTAAACTGCCTTAAACATAAAATGACTCTTACCATTATAAAACCTACAACGACGAGGCCAGTTACCCAGGTTTACATTTATTTTGTAATTCACTTAGATTAAGGAAACCACCAGATGGCTCAATCAAAGACACCTGTTGAAAGTTTTTTGGAACAGTATTACTAAAATAAAGAGTTAATAAAGTATGGATTTTCAAACTCGTGAAAAATTAGATGGAAAAGTTATTGTAATTGAATTACCTGAGCGATTGGATTTTCAAATCTCTGACGATTTTAGGTCAATGTTGAATGAACTTGCAAAACAAGGCAAATATCAGTTGGTTTTCGATTTAGAAAAAACAAAATACATCGATTCAAGCGGCCTGAGCGCTTTGGTGTCACGTATTGCCACGACGCGTTCGAATCAAGGGGATATTCGATTGGCTTCACCTACTAAGTTTGTTCGGGAGCTTTTAGAGCTTACACATCTTAATCAAATTATTAAATGTTTTGACAATGTTAAAGCAGCCGTTGAGAGTTTTAGGAAATAGAAATAATCAGAAATTGGCCAAAGAAAATCAACTAAGCCCTTCGAGATTTCATTTCTTGGAACCCGATTACATACGTCCAGTTTCTGAAATCCCATCCAACTATAAAACTAGAATCATTGATAAATTAAAAATTCTATATGGTGAAGAAGAGGCTATTAACTGTTTTCATGAGCTAGAGAGGATAATGAAGGTCTATTATGCACACAAATCACAAGAGATGATAGATTGGGAGAAAAATTTCAAACCGTCTGAACGGTTTACTGAAACAGATGTGATTCTGATTACTTATGGCGATCTGATTCGAAGCCCAGGAGAGTCACCGTTAGAAACTTTAGCAGCATTGTGTGACAATTATTTAAAAGGCGTTTTCAACACCCTTCACATTCTTCCCTTTTTTCCCTATTCCTCCGATCGAGGATTTGCGGTCACGGAATTTGAAGAGGTAGACCCCAATTTAGGCACTTGGGAAGATATAGCAAATCTTAAGGATAATTTTTGTCTTATGTTTGATGGAGTGTTTAATCATGTTTCTTCTAAAAGTCGCTGGTTTCAGGAATTTTTAAATCAAAATCCAGATTATTTGGATTTCTTTACGGTATTTTCTACTACAGAACAAATTTCACAAGACCACTTGAGATTAATTATTAGGCCTCGTACCACAGATATTCTTACGCCATTCAGCACTCTGAACGGTAAACGCTGGGTGTGGACGACTTTTAGCCCAGATCAGATTGACCTTAATTATCATAATCCTAAAGTTCTTTTGAAAATGGTGGAGATACTGCTTACCTACATAAGAAGGGGTGCAGACTTAATACGTTTAGATGCTGTTACCTATTTGTGGGAAGAATTAGGCACCTCGTGTGTGCACTTAAATCAGAGTCATACGACTATTAGACTTTTTCGCGACATTCTTGATGCTGTCGCTCCACACGTGGCACTGATAACCGAAACCAATGCCCCTCATGAAGACAATATCCGTTATTTCGGCAATGGTTGTGATGAGGCCCAAATGGTCTACAATTTTGCCCTACCACCCCTTGTGCTTCTTGCTTTTCAGACACAAAACGCCGCTAAATTGACACAATGGGCAACCAGTTTAAAAAAGATTTCTGAAACAGCTACTTATTTTAATTTTCTCGATTGCCACGATGGTATTGGAGTGATGGCGGTAAAAAATATTTTAAGTAAAGAAGAAATAGAAATGATGGCTCTCAGGGTCTTAGAACATGGAGGATTTATTTCTTACAGGGATAACGGTGACGGAACTGTGAGTCCCTACGAACTCAATATTACCTGGTACAGTGCTATCAACCGTGAAGATGCTAATGAATCTACTGATTTTCAAGTCAAACGCTATTTAGCGTCTCGCGCGATTGGCTTAGTTTTCATGGGCGTACCAGGCGTTTATCTGCACGGTTTGCTTGGTTCCAAAAACGACGCAGAAGCGGTCCTAAAAGAAAGAGAAACCCGCAGCATTAATAGAACGACTATCAACAAAGAAGACCTTCTTAGAGTCCTCGATAATAAAGATACCGCCATTTACAAAATTTTTTATCAACTCGTATATATGATTCAAAAACGTATTTCTGAAAAAGCCTTTCATCCAAATGCTCCTCAAAGAATTCTAAATGCTTCAGATTCATTATTCACCTTAATGCGGAGTTCAATTGATGGAAATCATAATATATTAACCATTACTAATGTCACAGATCAACAACAATATTTTGAAATTAGTAATAAAGAACTCGGGGTGCAGACAGATTTGTGGTACGAAATTTTAACAGGAAGACCATTCCCACCTGAACACGATATGCTGATTCTTAATTTGGAGCCTTATGAAGTGCTTTGGTTAAAAGCGAATTAATAGTGATGAGTATCTTATAGAAAAGAAAAGAGACAACA
>JBHIAC010000261.1:0-2643 GCA_046758365.1 bacterium | reverse complement strand
TTAGGCGTAGATAGAGAGGGAGCTGGTGACCAGGGTATGATGTTTGGCTATGCAATTAACGAAACTAAAGAGCTCATGCCGCTTCCTATTATGCTGGCCCACAACCTCACTAAGCGATTGGCTGAGGTGCGTAAAAAAGGTATTATTCCTTATATTCGACCAGACGGTAAATCTCAAGTCAGTGTTCGCTATGAGGATGGTAAACCTGCAAGCATAGATACAGTAGTTATTTCTACCCAACATGAACCTGATGTTAGTCAGGAAACGATTCGAGAAGAAGTCATTGAAAAAGTTATTAAACCGATTATTCCAAACGATTATATTGATAAAGGCAACATTGTCTACCATGTAAACCCTACCGGTCGCTTTGTTGTAGGAGGTCCTCACGGAGATACTGGATTAACCGGAAGAAAAATTATCGTTGATACCTATGGAGGATATGCACGACACGGCGGTGGTGCTTTCTCTGGGAAAGATCCAACGAAAGTTGATCGCTCAGCCTCCTATGCAGCACGATATGTGGCAAAAAATATTGTTGCAGCCGGATTGGCTGCTAAATGCGAAATTCAGTTGGCCTATGCCATTGGAGTAGCAGAGCCGGTATCGATTCGGGTGGAAACATTTGGAACAGGAAAGATACCTGATCAAGAAATCGAAAATCTGGTTTCAAAAAATTTCGAATTAACTCCAAAAGGAATTATGGAAATGCTCGACTTACGACGTCCTATTTATAAACCTACGGCTGTTTATGGTCATTTTGGAAGGGAAGAAGATGGATTCACCTGGGAGAAAACAGATAAAGTAAAAGATTTCGCCAGAGGCTGATTCTTTCACGGAAAATCTATAAGTAATCTGAAGTAAGGCAATTTACCTAAATATAGTTAAACCAGTGTTGGCTTATTGGAATAATGGAAGATTGGAATATTGATTCAAGAAAGAGGCGTAATTAAAAACAAAATAATATCTTAAGTTCTTGAGTGAGTTCGGTACTCAGTTTTTAAGAAGAAAGACAAAATTATGGACGACAAAATAATTAACTTATTAAAAAACAATCATTTTGTCCTAAAATTATTTTGTCTATTACTTCTTTTGATGAATCATTCAGGCTAAATGTTAGAATTAATTAAACATTTTACAACTATTTTCTAATAAAGAATAACCATAACTTAGTTAAGGAGGATCTGTGAATTACGAAATTAAAGACATAAACTTGGCTTCAGAAGGTAAAAAGAGAATAGAATGGGCTGATAATGATATGCCTGTTCTGCAGCAGGTGCGTGAGCGATTTGCCAAAGAGAAACCATTGCCAGGCCGCAAAATGTCTGCCTGTCTCCATATTACGGCAGAAACGGCTAACTTGGCTCGTACTCTAAAAGCGGGGGGTGCAGATTTAGTCCTTTGTGCCTCTAATCCGCTTTCTACACAAGATGATGTGGCGGCCTCTTTAGTTAAGGACTATGAAATATCAGTATTTGCCATAAAAGGTGAGGATAATGATACTTACTACAAGCATATAAAAACTGCCATAGAACATGAACCTGTGGTTACCATGGATGATGGCGCTGATTTGGTTTCCACGATCCATTCCGATTATCCTGAGATGTCTAAATATGTCTTAGGTAGTATGGAAGAGACCACCACAGGCCTCATTCGGCTAAGGGCCATGGAGCGCGACGGTGCTTTGAAATTTCCTGTAATTGCTGTCAACGATGCTGTTACAAAAAATTTCTTTGACAATCGCTACGGTACAGGTCAGTCCACCATTGACGGTATAATCCGAGCTACTGATATACTTTTGGCAGGGAAAAATGTTGTTGTTGCGGGCTATGGTTGGTGTGGTAAGGGAGTTTCGATGCGGGCTAAGGGCATGGGAGCTAACGTTATTGTAACAGAAGTCAACCCTATTCGCGCATTAGAGGCCGTCATGGACGGTTTTCGCGTCATGTCCATGATTGAAGCTGCCAACATTGGCGATTTATTCATTACCTTAACCGGTGACATCCATGTGATTCGCAAAGAACATTTTGAGGTAATGAAAGATGGTGCGTTAGTTGCTAATTCAGGACACTTTAACGTTGAAATTGATATCGAGACTTTAAAAGAAATGTCTAAAGAAGTTCGATATGGAATTAGAAATTTTGTTGATCAATATGTTCTACCGGATGGCCGAAAAATAAATCTATTAGGAGAAGGCCGGCTCATAAATTTAGCTGCGGCTGAAGGTCATCCTGCTTCTGTGATGGATATGAGTTTTGCCACCCAAGCTCTTGCCACGGAATATGTAATTAAGAATGAAGGTAAATTACGTCCACACGTTTACCCGGTACCCACTGAAATCGAAGATTGGGTTGCTACACTCAAATTAAAATCTATGGGACTCACCATCGATAAGTTAACCACAGAACAAAAGCATTACCTTGAATCTTGGGAGAGTGGTACCTAATAAATTTGTCATCCAATCTTCTTCAAAATGTTCTACAAAGCCTCATGTTAGTCTAAACATGGGGTTTTTTCGTTAGATATAAATTAAAGTATCCCCTCTCAATTGCCGATTCAATTAAAGATTACAATCCAACATCATTTTCCTCGAATAAATGATTCCATGGAGTGGAAAAATGCAAAAAATCTCTACACAAATTAAAA
>JBHIAC010000260.1:0-2680 GCA_046758365.1 bacterium | reverse complement strand
AACAAAGCGCTGCACCCGACCGCTATTCCGCAACGCTTCATAGCGGCAGGTGAGCTTGGTTATACAGCAAAATAATAAATCAATTGATGAAGGATAATAGCGTAAACCGTAAAGCTAATCATCTTCTTAATAATTGTAATACTTGATATTATTTAAGGTAACAAGGAGGATAAAATGAACAAATCTATTAGTCAGTTTAGTATGATTTGTTTTCTGGCAATGGCACTATGTTTTATTGGTAGCTGTCAAAATCAAGCTGGAAAGGCAGACTTAGAAGAAATGAAAGCCCAGGCAAAGGTTGAGGCTCAGAATAAGGCTTTAGTCCAACGAATACTTGCGGAGGGCGACAAGAAAAATCTTGGCATACTTGATGAAGTTTGTACTCCTGACTACAAATTCCGCTTTCCCAGCAATGCTAAACCGATAAACCGTGAGCAACATAAGGAACTATGGCAAGCGTTCAATGTTGCGTTCCCTGACTTAACACATACGATAGAAGAAATTTATGCTGATGAGGATATAGTAGTGGCACGTGAGACACTCCGTGGAACCCATAAAGGAGAGTTCTCTGGAATACCTCCAACGGGAAAGAAAGTCGAGTTTAGTGCAGTTGCAATTTATCGTTTTTCCAATGGCAAGTTGGCGGAATTTTGGGTAGATGCGGATTTGTTAGGCTTGTATCAACAACTCGGCATGGAGCTTAAGCCAAAAGAGACTGAAAAATAAATTTACATCTACGTTTTAATCGAACCAGAACGAACTTAACTTGTCACCTTCTGTAAATACTTGTCTAGTTAAGTCCATCTAAACAGATATATGCTGTATAACGATTTGCTTCACCTGACGGCGGGGGGCTATGCGACTTTTACGTGAATTGGAATTTTTCAAGTTCAGTTTCGTTTATCAAGTTTTGTGCAAATCCATTCCGCCGAAGGTGAGTCTGGTGTTAACCGCTATTTATAAAATTGCGTATTAAAGGAATGAAGTATGTTTTAAATATAAAAGAGAATTTGGGAATATAAATTATGTTACTTGTTATTGTTTCTTTGTTTACTGCAATTCTAATAAATACAGGTTCTTATTTATATGCTCAAAAGGCTCCACTTCGAATCTCGGAGCCAATAGATTCGGTCATTGCCGATCTCAAAGGCTACATTCCCTATCGAATGCATGAAGCAGATATACCTGGTCTTGCAATTGCTTTGATCCGTGATAACAAGATTGTCTGGACAGATGGTTTTGGTGTAACAAGCCGATTAACCAATAAACCCGTATCATCAAAGACAGTATTTGAAGTAGCGTCTATTAGTAAAGTCGTCTCCGTTTACACTGCACTTCGCCTTGTAGAACAAGGTAAACTTTCACTTGATAAACCTGTTAAAATTTATCTAAAAAAGACATGGCTTCCCCCTTCAAAATATGCTGATAAAATCACACTACGGCACTTACTTTCACATAGCTCAGGCCTCGGTGATGACATGTTGTTCATGAACAAAAATATTGTGTTTGAACCTGGTTCCGACTTTTTATATTCAGGTGTCGGCTTTCTGTATGTGCAGGAAGTGATTGAGCAATTAACAGGCAATTCTCTCGAGAAGGCAGCTCGAAAATATGTATTTGACCCCTTAGTAATGACCAGTAGTAGTTTCTTTAATGAAACCAGTGTAATGAATGATATTGCAAGTGGACATGTGTATTACACACTTCCATTGTTAGCCTTTCTGATTCCGTTTATTATTAGTCTGGTTATTGTAAGTATCATTTCACTGACTGCGAACAGAATTATCAAAAAAAGCTGGCGACTTTCTAGGCAACTCATAGTAATCGTATTTGTAATATCATTCGTATTAACAGAGTCACTAATTTACCTGTTAATCGGAAAGCCTTTTCCAAACCTGATATGGAGTAATATAATCTGTGCAATAGTCTTTTTATCTTTATTGATACTGTCATATTTATTATTCAGGCGTCTCATTACCTTCTTGTTACCTACAAGGCAGAAAAAAGTCTTAACAGCAATACTTTCTATCGCCTGGATACTTATAATCATTGTTATTTTTCTTAAGATAGCTAATTCAATTAATGGACCTCTACCAAAAAATAATTCATCTTATGTGAGTGCAATAGGTTCACTTCGTGCTTCGGCTCCAGATTTGGCAACCTTCCTTATAGAACTGGCAAATCCTCGATACTTGGGGGAAGATATAGCTTCCCAGATCGATTCCACTCAGGTGAAGATCAATCAGGACTTCTCGTGGGGGTTAGGCGTCGGAATTCAGCACAGTATGTATGGTAACGCCATATGGCAAAATGGAATCACTTTCGGCTATCGAAGTGTTATGGTTATATATCCAAGGAAAGGGCATGGAGTTGTAGTACTCACGAATAGTGAATCTGGTCTGCCTGTAGCCTATGATATCGCCGAACGGGCTCTCGGTGGAAAGGCGCAATGGAAATCATTCTAAAGCATCTTTGAAGTTTGATGTTTAGAATTAATTCAAATGTGAATGCAATTGTTAATAGTAATTAAATCAATCATAAGTTTAATCAAATTTGCAGCTAACCAAAAGGTTCAACCTGACCGCAGGGGCTGTGTGCAAATCAAAGTTTGGAGCACCGCATAATGTCTTTATTAATTTTGATGTTAAGTGCCCCGCAACCTGCGGCAGGTTAACCTTAG
>JBHIAC010000259.1:0-2683 GCA_046758365.1 bacterium | reverse complement strand
TAGCTTTGTTTTCCCTGACTACTCTAAGAATTGGAGATGTTGGAACGGACATCCCATTGCACCAGGATTTTCATATTGGAGGCACCAACAGTGTGCGAGGATGGGATATTAGCTCCGAAAGAAGTGGGAGAAATCAGTGGATCGGTTCGGCGGAATATCGCGTGACTATAATGCAGCCAAAAGTCTTAAGCGCTCTGGGACTAACAGTGGATATTGGACTGCAAGTGGCTCTGTTTGGAGATTTAGGTATTGCATGGAACAACAGTGACCAGTTCGACGCAGATAATTTCATCGGAGGATACGGTTTTGGATTGAGGTTTTTGGTGCCATTTGTGAATATGTTCCGATTTGATTTTGGATTTGGTGAACCGGGAGAAGGTTTCAGAATTCATATCGGAGCTTTTGAGAAACCCGTGGCGCAGAGGTTTCGCGTGAGGTAGATATTGTTGTTGAGAGGAGGATTGCTTTTTAACGCCAAGTTTGAGCCGCAAAGGGCATTAGGGCACTTAACGTGCTGTTTAAAAATAAGCTTTGAGAGAGCACAAAACTATCCCAGCGAACCTGCGCCCGTTGTGGGCTCCAAACAATGTTAGACGCTTAATCCGAATCTCATTTGTAATCGGAATTCCGGGCTTGTTTTCAAATATTTGAAAGAACCGCGTTCTACCTTGGGATAGCTTATTTTACGGAGCAGATGTAATCGGTATCAGAAAAGGTCCGTAACAATGAGCATAAAACATGGCTATTCATGAAATGTGATGATTGACCGATCTATCTCGATGAAGCTGTACTTTTTGAAGGCTTTTACTATCTCGTCGATATTTTGTAAAAATAGCTTTTCTAAGTCGATATTTTTGATATTACCCGTTGACACTAAAAGTAGTTTATACGGTTTACCATGTAGAGTAAAAGAATTGACAAAATCAGCATCTTTTGTTACCACTACACGTTTTTCTCGTAGTGAGATTTCTTCTATTACTGAATCTGGTGTTCGGTTCTCAAGTGGTAAATCGCGTGTATGGATCGTATCGTAGCCAAGGTCTCTCAGGCGATAAGCCAGACGGCGAGGTAAATGAGCATCAACTAAGAATTTCATGCTAAAACGGCTTGTACCCGTTTAATCTGACTTAATCGCGCCGCGAACTCTAATGTTGCCAGGATGTCATCTCGTTCTAAATCATCATAATCTGCAATTATTTCCTCTACAGTCATGCCTGCACTCAATAATTCCAATATCATCTCAACAGGATAACGCAAACCACGGATACATGGCTTTCCGTGACAGATTTCAGGTGACATTGTGATACGCTCTGCAAGCGTTTTCGAATTTGTATTCTGTTTACTCATAGCTCTAAAATTATTTTAATTATGCTTACTATCCTTAATTATGTTCTTGTAGTATTCTCCTTATCGCTTTTGAATATAAGAACAAAAGAAGAGAGATGCAAATATTACTTTATTGTGTCATGCAGTGTAATACATCTTCAGATGAAGTCGCCTCAATGTTTGAGCGGTTCTCCTCAACTATACAATCAATTCTCATTAATCTGCAAGCATGGTTCTAATTACCTGCAAACTTTGGTTCGTTTCTTCTACACACATCATGATTGCCACAGATCTTTTTTGCGAAACAGAAGTTAGCCCACTTATTATTGGTAGCCCTGAACTCGTTCAGATCTAACTCAGAATTGAAAGACTCAAAAGCAATGTTATAACACTGCATTTTAAGGTATAGATTGCAATTTCCGAAATCTATTTTTATTCAACTTTTAATATAAATACAAAAATTAAGTTCAATTTCTGGAGTTATATTTTGAAATTGCAATATAAACCCGTGAGCATTGAGATATCTAAGCCGCAACTTATTAGAGTCTGGCAATACAATAAAATAATAAAACTCCCCTGGCAAAGCAAGGGAAATTTTCATACTTTGTTTAGAGTGTGAAATTGCGAGCTAACCAATTTACATTACTAATACTTGGCGCTAACGGAGTATTTAGCCTTGCGGCTTCTCGGCGCAATGGTATTTAAAACACTTTAAGATTAATATACTTCCGCGGATGACTCTTTACGTCTTGCATGAGGGTTTGCATATCGTTTAATAACTGAGCTACTTCTTCGTATACTTGGTCATCAGTAAGGAAACGCCCAGTAGTGCCACGGTTTGACATGTTATAAACCAAGGAGTCTGCCTGTGCAGTAAGAGATTCTAAATTGGCATATAATGAGGGATCGGCAATCAGTTTTCCTAAGAAACCCTCCCCCTCCAGTATTTTCATGGTGATATCGCTGAAACTATTAGTTATTGAAGCTAAGTTATTGTAGACAGTTGAATCGTGTAGAAATAAACCCAAGCTGCCCTCGCTGGACTTCATAGCCATAAGCAAATCTGAGGTTGATGACAGCAGCCGGTGCATGTCTCTCGCGAGTTGCGGATCGTTTAAGAGTGCCCCTAAAAACCCTTCTCCCTGGTCAATTTTATGTGTCATCGATTTACCACTGACTAATATGGCATTCAGATTTTCAAGAGTCGCAACCGCTGTGTCCGTAAGTTCACCGAAATCTAACGGAATGACGCCCTTCAAAAAATCGCCCTGGTTTAGAGGTTGCTCTCCTGATTGCCCTTGTGTGATATCCACATATTTATCTCCTAATATTCCCAGAGTCATAATGCGAGCTACCG
>JBHIAC010000258.1:0-2697 GCA_046758365.1 bacterium | reverse complement strand
TCAAAAGATTGCCGGAATGACATTAAGAATCGAGTTTTCGTTCAAACACTAGCTAGGTTATCAAACTCCAAATCTAAAACTCGAAAGATATACCAAAAACAACCTACCATTGAACAACAGTTCTCAAAAGCAGTCAAGTTCTCAAATAATTACCATCACTTGTAAAATATTCTACTTTTTGTTGAGTATCTTAGAGTTAAAAATTCTGCAGTTATTTTAACCGCGAAAATATTCCAACGCGAAATCTAACAACACTTCATTCTTTCGCGTAAAAACTTTTTCGCAGTTACCAATGCTTTTACTTTATCCAAACAGGCTTAGCATCGCTGTGATCAACTATTTGCAGCTAATTATCGGAAGAACCCAAAACCGAATCGGAAATACGCAATTCTAGAGTTGCATTTAGCGAGCGACGCAGTTGCTGAATAAACTATGAGTATCTTGCACTACAATAGCAGAAGCAGAGTAGAAGGTACAATCATTTAATTTAATATTTGACTCCAGCTAATCGCTTCAGCATTCTTCTCACCTTTTTTGCCCTTTCATCTCCTTCGGGCACTAATTCTAAGAATTTTTTGTATTCAACCACTGCTTCTTCTAACTTGCCAGCTTTGTGCAATAGCACGGCTAAATTAAAATGGCTAAATGCGTGCTGAGGATTGACAGCTATCTCTTTGCGATAGGATTCGATTGCGGCCGTTGGGTTACGTTGTTGCTCCAAAATTTGACCTATTTGAAAATTCACCAGTGGACGGTCTGGCTGCAGGTTCAATACCTTTCGATAATTCTCCAAAGCAGCCGTTGTATCACCCAAAAAGTAATAGACTTGAGCTAAGTTTATGAAACCTTCTGGAAGCGTCGAATCGATTTGTACCACCTTGTTAAACGTAGACCTTGCTTGGTCGTAAGATTTCAAGTCTACATAAACAGAGCCGAGATTGATATATGCCTCAATGAATTTATCATCAATTTGCACGGCCCGGCGCAAATAGCTGGCTGCTTTTTCGTATTGACCCATTTCCCGATACAATTTGCCTAATTCATTATGAGCCACACTATTCTTTTTATCAACCACAATAACTTTTTCAAACTGTTGTTGCGCTTCTGCTAGCTTCCCATCAGTTCTAAGCAATACACCGAGACCTATATAAGCTTTACTCATCGCTGAGTCGGCCTCGATAGCTTTTCTTAGATTCTTGTACGCTTCATCCTTATTATTTTCCTGTTCTGCAATATAAGCTAAATTGTAATACGCCTTGGCAAATCCTGGGTGAAAAGAAACCGCCTCGTTCAAATATTCTTTGGCCTTTTCGTAATCCTCTAAACCAATATAGGCCAGTCCTATGTTAAACTTAATGTCAGCGGTGTTGTAGCCTGGGTCTTTTGTGGTTGGCTCTAATTCTTTAGCCTTGTTTAGATTATCAATGGCCTCATGGTAATCTTTGATTTTGATATAGGTCAAACCGAGAACATAGTAAGCTTCAGCAAAAGTGGAATCGAATTCGATCGCCTGTTTCAAAAGATATATGGCCTGAATATAGTTTCTCTTATTATATAAATCTTTTGCGGATATATACAGGCCGCTGGTCCGCTGCGCTTTAGTTCGTGTGGGACCCACACCTGCGGCGCAGCCAATGACAAAAGTCACTAAAAGAAAATAACTGTAGGACTTTTTCAAGAAATTAATTAAATGATTCATAAAGCTCCCTTTGTTTAAAATGATAGTAACATCAGTTAAGAAAATTAATACCTTACTTTAACCTGATTTAATAAATGTGGTTCATCTGAGATTTAGCTGCCACAAAAAATTGCATCTTGAAGGAAATGGACATCCATTACCTTCTTAGTCATATTGTGTATTTGAAATTTAAAATATAATTGAAACAGATGCAATGAATTATTTGGATCAATAAATATTTATATATCTTCTTCAGCCTATTTGATTTCAGTCACGATTTCTCATCAATGCAACTCAAGTCATCTACCAAGAAATTCCTTGCTTTTTTTAAAGTAAATGCTTTATATTGGCAGGCACTTATTTTAAATACCCTAAATACAAAGCCAAATTTTCGCATGATTATTCCGAAAATTTGCAGAGACATCTTGGCATCAATTCATTTAATTTATTAATCAACAATAAAGTAGGCTTCAATGCAAAACACTAAATTGTTCATTGTTAGTCTTTTATCGTTATATTTAGCTGCCACCATTCTGCAATGTTCTTCCTCCGCTGATTCTAATATTAGCACCGCGGCTAAAGAAAAATCGCTTTCTGACACCTTAGCATTGAAAATAAGTTCACCTATTGCAGCCATCCTCACCAAAATGGAAGCTAAAGGCATGACGGCCAACAATGTGCAAAAGTTTGATCCAGAAACGCTGTCTAGCTCTCTCATAAAGGTGGATAGGGACGGCAACATCCAAACATATATTTATTTAGCAGAAATTGGAGATGAAATTATCCAGCAACTCAAAATGAAACAGGTGAAGATAGAATTAATAAGTAAAAAATGGAATATTGTTCAGGGGTGGATTCCATTCTATATGATAAAAGAAATATCGCAACTTAATTTTGTCAAAAGCATTAAGCCACCAGACTACGGAAAAACAATTTCTAAAAAAAGGAGGGAACGATGAAAAAATTGTTACCGACACACTTAGCGCTGGCAATGTTTGTTTTACTAATGCCCGCTTTGA
>JBHIAC010000257.1:0-2708 GCA_046758365.1 bacterium | reverse complement strand
CTTGGTTCCTTTAATCTCGTTCTCGATACCAAGACTCCTGAGTACAAAGTGCCCGCAGAAATTAAAGGCAAAGCAACAGAGCTACTCAAAATCCATAAAAAAGCTCAGAAAAACATAATTTATGATTCGACCACAATTAGACTGAATGATGTGATCGCTTCAGAGAAATCAGTCACAGTATCGATAGCTAAAGCCCACTACTTTGATTACTTGGCAACAAATTTTTCGATGGATGCTAAGCTAAACAACTGGAAATATTCGCTACGTGATCAGGTTCATAAAGATCCTTGTTTGTGTAAACTCAAAGAGTCTCTGCTGGCCAATCACTTTGGCGTTGGGGCCTTGGTATTTACTATAGATAATTTTCTGGTGTTACCTGTTCGATCAAAGAAGGGCGTGAATATACGGCGTGGACAAATAAGTCCTTCCATTTCTGGAGCAAGCAATTTTGATAGAGATGTAGTTAACGGTTTCTCAAAAATGGTTTTTGCTATCCTACGAGAAGGTGCAGAAGAGTTGGGAATTGAAACCAATGAAATTGATTTATCAAACACCCACCTTCTAGCGTGAGTTTACTACGAAGAAGCCATTTCATCAGCGATTTTGTCTAATTCGTGCTAACATTATCAATATGTTATGAAGAAAAACAAACAAGGGAAATATGTATACACTGATATTTGATGTACACACGTAATATTATTTCAATGCTATAAATCACATTTGCTGTACCATAATATGCTAAGATAATAATGAGATATAGATATTTAAATTACTCCAATACAAAAAAGTACTTGACATTTAGCCATAAATATCTTATATTGTATACACTGATTATGGCTACCTTACAAAAAAGAAAATCAAGGGGACACAATTACTGGAGCATTGTTGAGTCCCGCAGAGTTAACGGCAAACCACGGTCTATTATTCTGGAATACCTGGGAACAGCTGAGCAACTTATGAAAAGATTAACCCAGGGTATCCCCCAAAAGGTGCGCAGTTATAGCCACGGCACAGTGGCTGTTATGTTAAGTATTGCCGAAGAGCTTCAAATTGTTGAAACCATTAATAAACATGTAAAACATCAACAATTAAGAGATGGTTTCACAATTGGTGGTTCATTATTGCTGGCAGCGATTGGAAGAATATGCCATCCAACCAGCAAAAGAAATTGGTACCAGGGATGGGCTAAACAAACTAGCCTTTCCTATCTGATCAGAATGTCCCTAACTAAACTGGATAGCCAGCATTTCTGGGATCAAATGGATAAATTGCCGCCCTCTGCCATTCCGCTTATCGAAGAAGAAATAGTCAACACTCTCATACAAAAATATGAAATAACACTGGATACATTATTATGCGATACAACTAATTTTTTTACTTATATTGATTCTACCAATAAACGTTGTACAATTGCCCAGCGGGGTAGAAATAAGCAAAAACGAATGGATTTAAGACAGTTTGGATTGTTACTGTTAGTCTCCCGCCAGGATTATATTCCGCTTCTTCATAAAGTCTACCAGGGAAATCTTTCCGATAAAACGGTTTTTATCGAACAATTTAAAAATATGCTCAATCGTTTCAAGAATATTTCTGGTTCATTAGAAGATCTGACACTCGTATTTGACCAGGGAAATAATTCTAAAAAAAATTTAAAAGAAGTAATTGAAAATATGTACTTTGTCGGGGCTTTATCTCCCCATCATCATAAAAAATTGATTGAACAAGCAAATCAAGCGATGACAAAGCAAATAGTAAAAAACAATTCGATTGATTGTTATCGCATTAGAACTAAAATTTGGCAACTCGATTTTACCGTTGTCGTATATATTTCGGAAAAACTCCGTCAGGGACAAATTAGGGGACTAAACCAAAGCTTAACAAAACTTTTTAAACAATTAGATGAATTAAAAGAAAAAATCAGTAATCCCACCAAAAAGGGAGCAAAAAGAAAACAAGAAAATTTAGAAAAAAAGATATTATCTCTTATTACTTCCCACGTCTCTGAAGAGCTCATTGATTGGCAACTTCATCCCAAAGAAGAAGATAGTTTTCAATTTGACTTTTGGATAAATGAAACACATTATAATTATTTAACAGAACAATGGTTTGGACGTCGGATATTAATTACCAATCGTCACCAATGGTCCACCGAAGAAATCATTTTAGCTTATTGGGGACAATCCAATGTAGAATATGCCTTTAAAAACATGAAAAATCCTTTTCATCTAGCGTTACGACCTCAATACCATTGGACAGATCAAAAAATACAAGTTCATGCATTCATTTGTTTTATCTCGTTTCTCTTATGCATGGCCGCCTACAAAAAAGCAAAAGAGAAAGCTAATTTTAAAGGATGTCCCAACACTTTGATAGAAAAATTGTCTTCGATAAGACTCGCTACCTTTATTGAAGCCCCACCGAAAAAAACTAGAGGGCAATATAGGGCAACTTATTGTCTCGAAGATATGGACGAAGATATTTATTCTCTTGCACAAGGCATGGGCTTAATCAATGAAAAAATAAAAAAAATAATTAAATCCAAAATTCCTTTCAGTGTATACAATTAATTCTATTTGTTATTACATTATTTTCAGTAAGTTACAGTATTGTTTTTGTTTGAATGTAGTAAACTCACGCTAGTATTGACAAATAGTCTAGAAGACCAGTTATAGTCAAATTCGGCAATTTCACCAATCACGCCTGAAGAT
>JBHIAC010000256.1:0-2721 GCA_046758365.1 bacterium | reverse complement strand
ATTTTGCGTGAGTCCATGGGACGGTTATAAAAAATGATTTTGCCTTGAGCTTTGGAACCAAGCTTTTGTACCTCTTCAAAATTATGCACTTCAATGACTTCCCCAACCACGCCCAGTTCAGGAGTGCCAAT
This sequence comes from bacterium, assembly GCA_046758365.1. Classification (GTDB taxonomy): domain Bacteria; phylum Zhuqueibacterota; class Zhuqueibacteria; order Oceanimicrobiales; family Oceanimicrobiaceae; genus JBHIAC01. Next base: position 2,590 of record JBHIAC010000256.1, on the reverse strand, counting down.
ACTGCCACCGAGAGCACAAACGGTTAAGGGCACTATGCCCACAGTAGGAGAATTAATAATGGCTGCTTCTTCAACTGGTCCACGGACCCAGTGGGGGACCATCACTTCTTGCAGATGTACATTCTCTAAACCATATTTAAGCATGGTCTGGCGTCCCCATTCTACCGCAGCAGCCGCTTCTGGTGAACCGTTTAATCTGGGTCCAATATCCTGAGTCAATTCTGCTAACATGGAATAGGCTTTGCCCTGGGCAAGCGCTGTTTCAATAATTTTTATGGCTACATTTAAATACTGTCGAGTACTGTCGTTAGTACTATTTTGCGCGAAGGCTGAGTTAGAAATGAATATACATAAAAGATAGTAAATAGTAATAACTTTAATTAAAATATTTCGTAACATATTTCCCTCTCATTCAGATTAATTGTACAATATACAGATCAAAAATATTTAAAGTCAAGAAATTTTCACAGATCAGTTATAAATGTATTGAGAAAAAGAATTATTCAAAAAATTGTTCTTTTTTTTATTTAATATTATTTGTATTTTTAATTTAAAGTCAATCTAAGAATTTAAGTCTCATCTTATGAATACGGACCCTAAAAAATTACTTAAAGAAATTACTAAGCGTTTAGTTGCTTAATTTGAGCCTGAACAAATTATTCTTTTTGGTTCTTACGTTTGGGGTTCTCCCGACAAAAAAACTACTTTTACGCTACAAATTTAGCGCCAACCAATCCTGGTCATCGAAAAATATGTATTCTTAGTAAACTCATTAACTCTATGGTTACGAAATCTCTATAGAAGAAAATTTTTATTAAAGCATGGCTTTACGAACTCAAATAGTTTCAACTCTAACTCAAGCCATCCAGACCACCTTCCAAAGAATCCCTCACAAGGTGGCATTGAAATGTAAAGACCAAGAATTTACATTTGGACAACTGGATAAACTATCAAATCAAGTAGCTCAAGCGCTTTGCACTTTAGGAATCAAAAAGGGCGACCGAGTCTGTATCTATCTTTCCAACGGCATTGAATTTGTGCTTACCTATTTAGCAAACCTTAAAATAGGCGCCATGACTGTCCCAGTGAATTTCCTTTATCGTGAAACGGAGCTTCGTCATATTCTACTTGATTCGGGAGCTAAGGTGTTAGTAGCCCATGCTTCCCAAATCGATATGGTTAAAAAAGTTAAGACCGTGAGTTGTTCGTTAGAAACAATAATTGTGGTGGAAGGTCATACAGAAAATTCCGTTATAATTTCTTTTAAAGATTTTATGGCTTCAGGTTCACCTGAGCCGATAACCGCAGCTATTTATCCCGAAGATATTTTAGGAATTTTTTACACCTCTGGTACCACCGGACGCGCGAAAGGTGCCATGCTAACCCAGAACAATTTACTCACAAACATTCAGTCCTTGATTTCTACCTGGGAACTTTCCGAAAAGGACCATTTTCTTCTCTGTCTTCCGCTGAGTCACATGCATGGATTACACAATGGTCTTCATGGTGCATTAGTCACAGGAATGACTACCATCCTTCTCGAGCGCTTTCACGCTGAAACCATTTTAGATACGCTCAGCCGTGAAAAATGCACTCTGTTTTACGGCGTCCCAACGATGTACACACGGCTTCTCCAAGTTCCAAATGCTGGTAATAAATATGATCTTTCCTCCATGCGGCTTTTTGTATCTGGTTCCGCGCCCTTATCTAAAGAGGATTTCAAGGCTTTTCGAGAAAAGTTCGGTCATACTATTCTGGAACGGTACGGGATGACTGAGACCGCCATGAATATCAGCAACCCTTACTCTGATGAACGTCGCCCAGCATCTGTTGGCTTACCGCTGCCGGGCGTGGAAATTCGCTTGGTAAATGAAAAAGGAAAAGGGTGTCAAACCGATGAAGTAGGTGAAATTTGGATTCGAGGACAAAACGTTTTCAAAGCGTATTGGAATCTCCCTGAGGAAACTAAATCTGCTTTTTCCAAGGAGGGCTGGTTTAAAAGCGGCGACCTGGCCAGACGGGATTCTGAAGGCTACTATTATATCATTGGAAGAAAAAAAGATTTGATTATCTCTGGTGGATATAATATTTACCCCAGGGAGATCGAAGAATGCCTATTACAGCATCCCCAAATATTAGAATGCGCTGTACTTGGGGTTCCTGACCCCCTTAAAGGAGAGGTCGTTAAATGCTATTTGGTTTGTAGTGAGGCTACAACGCTTACCGAAAGTCAAATCATTGATTATTATAATGAGAAATTAGCTTCTTTTAAAATCCCACGAAAAGTAGTTTTCTTATCTAAACTTCCTCGTACCTCTAGTGGAAAAGTGCTGAAGCACAAACTACCAGATTATGATCGATTATAAATATTAACCTTGTCTTAGTTCCTTATTTTTGTTGTCTTTACTCAGTGACCCTATCATCAAATTGAACCTATGAAAGCTTTTTTGTAGTCCAAATATAGTTGAAATACTAAATGTCCTTGACAATAACGAAATAATTTTTAATTTACTTAATTAGGTTAAATTACAAAAGAAATGGACAAGTTAAACAAAACGAAAGTTAAAAGGACTTCTCATAGTCAGCAGAC
>JBHIAC010000255.1:0-2740 GCA_046758365.1 bacterium | reverse complement strand
ATATGACGAAAACTTAATTGGTATTTGTGAGGATCAAGATTTTTTCATTCGAGCAAGACCAAGATTCAATTTTGCCATTACATTGGATACGTTTGTCATCCATAGAAAATCAACTGCCAACGCATACTATATAAATCGCGTTAAAAATAAAGACCACTATGAATGCAAAATGCTTTCAATGTCTTATTTATATAAAAAGAATTTTTGTGGCAAAGTGTTAAATAAATTGTGCTATGGCTGGTTGTGCACTGGTCTGTTTTTAGATGCCGTGAGAAGTTCTCTTTCTACTCTCTCTTTTGCTCCGATCAAGGGTGCGGTGATAGGACTCTATAAAGTATTTGAGGGATTCAAGGATGCCCCAATCTTTGTCAAAGGCTCCCACTCAATATTCTAAATATGCAAAACGATAAATTAAAAATTCTCCATATAACCGAACCAACGATAGACGGGGTTAAAACCCACATCGTTGATCTGCTCTCGAATCTAAATACCCATGACTACGAAATAACGCTTCTTTTCTCCCTCAAACGTAGCGATCCCAAGTTCATTGAGGAATTAGCCAGCTTAAAGGCGCGTGGCATACATACTTTTAGATGTGATCTCTCTGGACAGATAAGCCCGATTGAAGACCTAGTTTCACTATTGAATGTTTTTAAATTTATTCAAAATAGAAAATTTGACATTGTACATTGCCACAGTTCCAAAGCGGGCTTTTTGGCGCGGTTTGCCTCTAAAATCCTACAAGTCCCGGTGGTAATTTACACCCCTCACGCTTTTTCTTTTTTCAGCAATAATGGTAGTATTAGGAGGCTTTTTCATGTTTACCTCGAGAAGTTAGGCGCCAAATTTTGTGATAGCATTATCTGCGTTTCTCAAAGTGAAAAACGTACAGCGGTTGGCTTTAATGTTGCTCCTGAGAATAAATTTAAAGTAATTCCTAACGCCATTAATCTTAGAAGAATCAAATCAGCTCAAAAAATCGATTTGAGTGAAAAGTATCCAGAAATTATTAGAAACAGTGATATAATCATCTCTACGGTTGGCCGACTATCTTTCCAAAAAGCACCAGATTTATTCGTTAAAGCCGCTTCGATTGTGGCCAAAAAGTTTGACAATGCAAAATTCTTCTATATAGGTCAAGGAGAATTAAGAAAATCGGTTGAAAAGCTCGCATTGAAATTAGGCTTGAATTCCAGAATCATTTTTACAGGTTACCGTAATGATGTCCTTGATATTTTGAAATCTTCTCACATTTTTGTGCTTTGTTCACGCTACGAAGGACTACCCTATTCTATTCTTGAAGCCATGGCATTAAAATTACCTGTTGTTGCAACAGACGTTACAGGTACCTCTGAATTAGTCATCACCAATAAAACAGGGATTTTAGTGCCCCCTGAAAATACAGATGCGATTGCTCAGGCAATGATATATTTAATACGACATCCAGAAAAAAGAATAAAATTAGGGCTTGCAGGTTACACGCACGTTTTTGAAAATCATAATTTGAAAACTATGATTCATTCGACAGAACAATTTTATAAAGCAATGTTACATAATAAAACAGGGATATTAAATGGCTCCAAAACATTACCTCAATGATCTTCCACAAAACCGGCCTTTTCCTCAATTTCTGCAATTTAAGCTAAATGTCTGTATAACTTTAAATAAGAGTGATAAAAAAAGTTTAACTACCAATTTTGCTTAACACTTAGACCGAAGCTATTATAATTTAACTTTTTACTTTACTTCCCAGAAATGCTGAAAAAGTATTCAAAACTTTTCGTTTTACTACTTGCAATATTTGATGCATTTATTATCGGGTTGTCCTTTTTACTGGCATATTATCTACGATTTCATTCAAACATATTTGAAATCCCAAACATTCATCCTTTTAATTTTTATTTTGAATTCTTTATACTCGTTATCCCATTATGGATAATTCTATTAACTTCTTTCGAGTTATATAAACCACGAAGAACAAGCTCAATATTTGTAGATGCCAAACCAATATTTTGGGCTAATACTCTGGGTATATTAATTCTCTGTTCAATTTCCTTTTTCTACCGCGCTCATTCTTACTCACGTCTCACCTTTGTTTTATTTGGTGGCGTAAATTTTATTTTACTCCTGAGTTCCCACTGCTTTATTCGGGGATTCTTAAAGAGCCTAAGAAAAAAAGGCTTTAACAAGAGAAGAATATTAATCGTAGGAGCTGGTGAGCTGGGTTTGCGGGTTGCCAAAACTTTTCAAAACCATGCCAGTTATGGATATAAAGTCATCGGTTTTTTGGATGATGATCATTCAAACGGAATGTATGAAGAGTACGGCTTTGAGATCTTAGGCCGAATTTCGAGTTTAAGAAATTGTTTAAAAGCAAGGGATATTGATAAGGTCGTCATCACACTTCCAATCAAGGCTTATGAAAAAATATATCACATTGTGGCTATCTGTGAATATGAAGGTATTGAGACAGATATAGTGCCAGATCTTTTTCAAGTAGTACAGCCGGTTACGAAGGTAATAAATCTTGATGGCCTTCCTATTGTAAGCGTTCGACGGACTCCAGTCGACTCATGGCAGTATAAATTTCTGAAGCGTATATTTGATATTGCATTTGCACTTTTAGTGCTTGTAATCACGCTGCCTTTAACTTTACTAATTGCCATTGCGATTAAACTCAGCACTCCTGGCCCCATCTTTTTTAAACAAGAGCGAATCGGAAAAAATAGAAGACCATTTA
>JBHIAC010000254.1:0-2756 GCA_046758365.1 bacterium | reverse complement strand
AAGGCTGGTATATCAGTAGACAGGAACAGTTAGAGCAGGGCAAATCGTTTAGTGGCGTGATCCGGTTTTGTAAGAAACTGACGGATGACAAAGGTGATTTTGCAGGAATGTACATGTTAGCGTTAGATCATCGTCACATCATGGATTTCATCTGGCACGCACCGATGGATAAGGAATCTTTGGTAACCACTTACAAGACCGGCAATTACAATTACATTATTGACGATGAAGGCTGGATAATAGCTCACCCCAAAAACTGGGATATCCGCGGACTGGACAAAAACGGTGTGCCAATTGAACCGTTATCAGAAAACACCCCAGAATGGAAATTTGATGCGGGATTAATCCCCATCAATTTACAGAAAATGGACTGGCGGTTACATGATATCTACACCAATGAGCCGATGAGCAGTGTCATAAATCGAGTACAACGCGGCGAGACCATTATTACTACAATGAAATCTATGGGAATTTACGGAGAGTCTGAAGGAATTATTCGTACACGCGCTTATGCGCCCATACACTATGATTCGGGCCCTTATGACAAACACGGAATATTTGGGGCTGTGGTGATTGGCACATCCTTAGAAGAATTTTTAGCCAACACTAAGATTCTCACGCAGCAAATTGAAAATATTAATAAATTTACCAAGAATCGCATGATCGTTATCGCGGCGGTTATCTTAATCGGGGTTATATTTTTCTCTTTCTTTGTTGCCAAATTAATGGCCAAGCCAATGCGCAAATTGAATCAGGTTCTTAATCAAATTGGTGATGGGAATTTTGATGTTCCAAACATTAACAGTTCCATTCAAGAGATTAGAGAATTGTCCCATGGAGTCAAAAATCTGGCAAGTGACTTAAAAGATAAAGAAGAAAAACTAAATCAAAATGTTAAGGACTTAGAAATTGTCAACATGAAATTAGCAGAAGCGAAAAAGGAGTTGGATTCCTATTGGAAACATGAATATGAGACAGAATCGGATAATGTTTTGGAAGAAAAGATTAATTTCTACGAAAAAGAATACACGAAGTTGAGAGAAATTCGAAGGGAAATTTACATAGGCAATAGCCCGGTATTTCTTCGCATGCTGCGCCAAATCGTTCCTTTAAGTCAAATGACCATTCCTACATGGATTTATGGAGAATCGGGCGTTGGCAAGTCAGCATTAGCACGTGCAATGCATCTGCTCAGTCCCAGGTGTGATGAGCCGTTTCATGTTTTTGAAGCTTCGGAATTTGCCGCGGCTGACCCAATGATTGTATTGGGAAAATTATTCGGATATGGCCCGGGTCATGGTATCCAGGGCATAGATAAAAATGGACAGAAGGGAATTGTTGAAGAATGTCACCGCGGTACACTATTGATTGATGACGTCGATGCTTTGCCTTTGGAGACGCAAGCACAAATCTTACGAGTTGTGGACGGACTGCCTTTCCACCCGGCCGCAGGAAAATCTCGAAATATATGCTCAGATATTCGTTTTATTTTTGCGACCAACGTTGATCTTGAACAACGATTAAGACAAGGCTCGTTTCGTAAAGACCTGTTTAGAAGGATGGGTGGAAGTGTAAATAAGATTGAGATTCCGCCGCTTCGAGATCGAAAGTCAGACATTCCATTGCTGGTGAATTATTTTATTGGCCAGGTTTCTAATCGATTTGGAGTAGATTTTGAGATCACAACTGGAGCCCTGAAATTGCTCACAGGCCATGACTACTATGAAGGCAATATTGGTGAACTGCGGATGCTGATTGAACTTGCTTGTGAAAATGCCAGAATCGAAGGTGATTCGACCATTTCGGAAAAACACTTTCCCGCCATCGCAAAAATGGAGTATCAAGTCATCGAAAAGTCGAATTTCTCTACTGGAATTTTTAACAGAAAAGAATGCAATGAACTGTTCGTTCTTCGCAAAAACAATTTTCGTATGGAAGCAAGTGAACACGAGCTGGGGTACAGACGCGGTTCGCGTACCCTTTCGCATCATTTACGAGGGATATGTCTTAAAGCACTTTCAAGAGTGGATTGGAATATAGATGCAGCGTCGGAGCTCATTGTCGGTTCTTTAGATGGCAAAACGGAAGAAATAATAAAGACACGTATTATTGGTTATTTAAAAAACATTAGTGACAAACGTAAGTTATCACAAGAGGCTTCACTCTACAAAAACCTTCCCAAGGAATACCACGCTGTTTTGAAGAAGTCTATTATTCATTTTCACGAAATAGCCTGGTAACTAATTCCCACAATTATTTCCCACGTTTTCGTGGGAAATTAGGATTTCCCACAATATTACGCTGCAGCCTTTGCCTGACAAACGAACGGTATGTTTTTGATTTACAGTCAATTACAAATTATCAGGGAGGACCTGGCATATTTGTTGCATGTATTTAACATATCACATCCCTTCCGGAGAATTTTAACAATAAATAATGTAATTCTAATAGAACTTAGGAGGATAAAATGCAGCGAAAAAATCCCAAAATAGTCATGAGCTTTGCGCTAATCGTATTGATGCTATTTACCGTTAACCTGCTCAAAGCACAGATGGGGAGCATTACTGGTAGGGTCACTGAGGAAGGTTCAAAATCTCCTCTGCCGTATGCAAATGTCCAAATCGTGGGTACGAATATGGGGGCCGCAACCAATATGAAAGGAGATTTTGTCATTCAACGTGTCCCGGCCGGAACGTACACTATCAAAGCATCTTACGTGGGTTATCAAGACGTCACAACGGAAGTAAAAGTGGTGA
>JBHIAC010000253.1:0-2757 GCA_046758365.1 bacterium | reverse complement strand
CTCTAATTTAGTGATTGAATTTAGAAACGCGAATTTGCGGCTTCGCCGCGCTAGGAATTAAGAATAAAATGATTACCATAGACGGTTCCTACGGAGAAGGCGGAGGGCAAATTCTTCGTTCAGCTCTCACCCTTTCTACGGTAACCGGCAAACCATTTACCATCAAAAATATTCGGGCGAACCGTCCCAAGCCGGGTTTGAAAGCCCAACATCTCAAGAGCGTGGAGGCTGCCGGGGTCATTACCAATGCGCACATCGTGGGCAATCATTTGAATTCCACCCAACTAACCTTTGAGCCGCGGGAAATTAGAGGCGGGGAGTATTGGTTTGAGATTGGCACGGCTGGCTCAACTTCATTGGTTCTGCAAACCATTTTTATTCCCCTAAGCCTGGCGAAAAATCCTTCCTGGGTATCTATCAAGGGAGGCACGCACGTTCCCTGGGCACCTTGCTATCATTATTTAGAACTACAGTGGCTGCCATTTATGAAGCGTTTGGGTTTTAATGCAACATTGAAAATGGTCGAGGCTGGCTTTTATCCGCAGGGAGGCGGGAAAATTATTGCTGAAATTGAATCCACCCGGACTATTTCAGCTTTGCAGCTTTTAGATAGAGGCAGATTAACAAATATTCGAGGGATTTCAGCCTATGCCAATCTCAACCCGCAGGTTGCTGAGCGTCAAAGTAACCAAGCCAAAAAAGAACTGCGCAAAGAAAGTTTGGTTCCAAATGTTGAAATATTAAAGATGCCAGCTCGCGGCAAAAATACCATGATGCTGCTTTTAGGACAATTTGAACATTCACAATGTTGTTATTATGCTTTAGGGGCACGGGGCAAACCCGCCGAAAAAGTGGCCGCAGAAGCTGCAATAGATTTCTTAAATTTTCTTGGCACCTCCGGAGTCTTTGATGAACATTTAGCAGACCAACTTTTAATCCCACTGGCTTTAGCAAAAGGGACTTCCGAATTCCAAACCCCAAAGATTACCCAGCACCTTTTGACAAATATTGAAGTCATTGAGTCATTTATTGAAGCAGAAATTACGGTGCAAGGGAAATTGGGAGAAGAAGGATCGGTTAAAATCCAGGGTCGCCAGGATGCTATTTAAATTTTTGTTGACAACTAAAAGGATTCCTTATAGATTTACAAATTGCAGGCTATTCATTTAGACTGCAAGCTGCCGGATAATCTGGCCGGTCACACGACATACCCTGGATTTAGCATTTGTACTTCAGCAATGTCTAGTATCTTCGCGGTGGAACCATTGATGCAGACTGCAAACGAGAGCCTAACTGCCCACATTGTCGTGGGCGTTGGGTCACTTTCGACTGAGGATCTCTTGGTTGACATCAATGGCATCCCGCTCACCTAAGAATCTCGCAAATACAATAACAAAAAATTAGTTGCAGTGCAAATCCTAAAATTGTATAAGACCGAAAAAAGACATTTGCGGTCAAATCATATTCAGTACTTTCAGAAATAGGTGACTATTTGCACTCTACGAACTGGGTCTTCCGGTTCTAAAAAAAGCTTGACATTTTGGTTGACAAAATTTATATTGTTAAACAAAATGGCAATAAATATTTTGTTAAAATGAACAAGCAATGAGAATTCAAACAGGAAACCCAGTTAGAGGGGAAGATTTTTTTAATCGAGAGAAATTGATCGCAAAAGCGTGGGATTTGATTAAATCAGGTAGTCATATCCTGATTGCAGCACCCAGAAGGGTGGGAAAAACATCGGTTATGTACTACCTCATGGATAATCCTAAAGATAATTACAGCTTTATTTACTTGATTACAGAATCAGTGAATAATGAAAATGAATTTTTCAGGAGGCTTGTGAATAAGGTCTTGAAAACAGATTATGTACAAAAATCAAAAAAGGTAATAGCCTTTTTGGAAAAACATAAACCAACAATTAAAAAGGTTGGACCAAACGGTGTTGAATTTGGTGTCAGTGATGACCTTGATTACTGGGAAATGCTTATCAAAATATTAAAATCATCTGGATCAGAAGATAAGAAATTAATTATCATGCTTGATGAATTTCCGGAAACGCTCGAAAACATAATTGAAGATGAAGGCGAAAGTTCTGGAAGACATTTTTTGCAGAGTAATCGGGAACTGCGCCAAGATTCCGAGATTAATCAAAGTGTGCAGTTTATTTATACCGGCTCCATAGGTTTGGAAAATATTGTCAGTAAACTTAATATAGTGAAAACAATAATCGACCTCGCCAGACTTGAAATTCCACCACTTAAAAAAGAAGAAGCAAAACAGCTTATTGTACTTCTTTTAGAAAATGTTGATTTCGATCTGTCCGAGCGTATTATTGATTATATTCTCCAAAAAATCGAATGGTTGATTCCCTTCTACGTTCAACTGATTATCGAGGAATTAAAGAATCTGCATCGGGATGAAAATTTAGACGAGATTACAGAAGAAACTGTGCATCAAGCTCTAACAAGGATGCTGGAACAAAGACAACATTTCGAACATTGGCATACAAGGCTGAGGGCCGCCTTAAAAGGTAATGAATACAATTTTGTCAAAGAGCTGTTAAATATCACTTCCGAGAATATTACGATCAGTTCAAATGAGATATTCAATCTGGCTGTGAAATATCAATTGGAAAACACCTACAAAGATCTTGTGGGCTCTTTGCTCTATGATGGTTATATCAATAACAATGATGATAGTAAAGTATATCGTTATAACTCTCCAATTCTAAGAATGTGGTGGCGGCAAAATGTC
>JBHIAC010000252.1:0-2783 GCA_046758365.1 bacterium | reverse complement strand
GGCGGCGTTAAAGCAGACTTGCCACCAGGGTTTGAAAAACGTGTAAAGAACGAGTTGAAGAAAGTTCGTGATGAAATCAAAGAAGTGCATAAACTGCTTACAAGAAATAGAATATTTGTAGATAGGGTGCAACATGTTGGAGCCATTTCAAAAGAGGATGCAATTTCGTATAGCTTCACAGGGCCTTTGCTAAGAGCTTGCGGGGTTGAATATGATGTTAGGAAGAAGTTTCCTTATTTAGTATACAGCCAATTAGATTTTGATATCCCTTATGGGGAAAATGGCGATAACTACGACCGTTACTTGGTGCGCATGGAAGAAATGGAACAAAGTGCTTTTATTATTGAACAAGCCTTGGAAAAAATGCCCAAAGGCAATATCATGGTCGATTTTGAGGGTAAAGAAATTCCCGCCGAAAAAATGGCAGATTTAGGAAAGTTTGGGCAAACCAAAGACTTACTGCATCAAGTCGCCGTCACAGACCCGACGTTATTAGGAAGTAATCAACCTTACCATGAGCAAGTTTACACATCGGATAAGCGGGTTAGCTTACCAGCTAAGGAGAAAACCTACGGCAGCATAGAGGGTTTAATGAATCATTTTATGCTAATTATGGAGGGGTATGGTATCCGTCCGCCAAGAGGTGAGGCGTATTTTCCTGTTGAGGGTGCTAATGGAGAATTGGGGTTCTATATTGTGAGTGATGGAACTGACAAAGCCTACCGTGTGAGAGTGAGACCGCCGTGTTTTACTTTAATGTCAGGTTTTAGTAAAATGATCGAAGGCGTTCAGGTGGCAGACATTATACCTACGTTTGGTTCTGTTAATATGATTGCTGGAGAGTTAGACCGTTGAAAGTAGCATTTACCAAAGAATTCAAATCTAGGGCAAAAAAAATCATAGGGCTATATCCAGAAAAAAAGGCGGCCATGCTTCCAATTTTGTACCTGGCAGAAAGGGAGTTTGGTTATATTTCTCCTGAAGTGGAGGCGTATGTAGGTGAATTGTTAGAGGTTCCGCCAGTGAAGGTTCACGAAGTCATGACCTTTTACACACTCATTGCACACGAACCGATAGGAAAATACCATTTTCAAGTTTGTCGAGGGCTTTCCTGTGACCTATGTGGCAGCGAAAAAATTGTTAGCCACATAACAAAGCGCCTGAAAATAACTCCCGGTGAGACCGGCAACGATTTGAAATATACGCTCACCACCGTGGAGTGTCTGGGTGCGTGTGAAATGGCTCCCATGATGCAATTGAATGAAGATTTTATCGGAAATTTGACCAAGAAAGGAATTGAAAAGATATTAAAAAATTTGAAATAGGATGACAGAAAAGATAATCTCCAAATTTTATGAAATCGAAAATAGCCATACGCTTGAGGTATACGAGCAACACGGCGGGTATCAGGCCATAAGAAAAGTACTGAAAGAAATGCTTCCTGAAGAAGTCATTCAAGAAGTAATACATTCTAATCTGCGGGGATTGGGGGGAGCGGGATTTCCAGCAGGCCGAAAATGGTCATTTATTCCCAAGGATAGCCCTAAGCCCAAGTATTTGGTCGTTAATGCCGATGAAAGCGAGCCCGGAACATTTAAAGACCGCTATGTCATGGACAATTACACCCACGGCCTGTTGGAAGGCATGATGATTGCCTCTTATGCCATTGGAGCTCATAAAGCTTTCATTTATATCCGAGGTGAGTATGTTAGACAGACTGAGAACCTTGAAGATCAGATAAAAGCGGCTTACAAAAAGGGTTATTTAGGTAAAAGAATCTTTGGATCAAAATATGATTTAGAGGTGGTGATTCATCGTGGGGCTGGCGCTTATATTTGTGGTGAAGAAACCGCGCTTTTAGAATCTTTGGAAGGGAAAAAAGGGTGGCCGCGCATGAAACCACCATTTCCAGCCATAGAAGGAGCTTTCAGGTGTCCAACAATCGTCAATAACGTTGAAACGATTGCCTACGTACCAACCATCATAACTAAAGGTGCAGACTGGTTCGCCAACTTAGGCTCAGAACGCAACGGAGGACTACGACATTTTAGTGTTAGTGGTCATGTCAAAAGGCCAGGTGTTTATGAATTACCCATGGGTACACCTTTACGCGAGATTATTTATGACCATGCTGGCGGTATGCGAAATTCACATGAACTGAAGGCGGTAGTGCCTGGCGGTTCCTCTTCACCCATTTTGCGGCCGGAAGAAATCGATGTTAAAATGGATTACGATTCGCTGGCCGCCATTGGTTCCATGCTTGGTTCTGCCGGGGTTATTGTGATGGATAACTCCACCTGCATTGTTCGTGCGTTGTATGTAGTGACTCGATTTTATCATCATGAGTCATGTGGCCAGTGTACGCCATGTCGGGAGGGGACCGGCTGGTTGGAAAAGATTCTGAGAAGAATTCTCGATGGTCATGGTAGACGGGAGGACGTGGACAATGTTGCTTCTATTGCTGATAATATCCTTGGTAATACTATTTGTCCGTTAGGCGATGCAGCCGCTTTACCTGTTCAAAGCTATGTAAAAAAGTTTAGAGACGAATTTGAGTTTCATGTGCATGAGAAACGATGTAATCACGACGTTCGAGAAGAATTAATGGCTGCTTCGTATTAGATCATTGTAATTTGAAAAATATCAAAATTTATGACAGGTAACCAACTGAATTTATGATGCGTTTTATTTATTCTAGTTGTTAAAATTTTATCTCTGGAGTTTAATATGATAACCAAGCAGGGAATCAGTAATGCCTAAAATTACCATAGACGGAATTGAAA
>JBHIAC010000251.1:0-2884 GCA_046758365.1 bacterium | reverse complement strand
AAAGAATATGTGGAGAAGAGAAAATAAAAAAAGTTTGACTTAATTAGAAAATGAAGGAGAATAAAAAATGAAAAAGCAGATTTGGCTATTGATTGCTGTTTTGCACCTTGTTTCAGATTTATTTTCTCAAAATATACAGTTTCAAGAAAAACCTGATTATCTTGGGAGAGGATCTTCAGCAATTCTTAACAAAGCATTAATTTCCAATGATAAACAAAACTATAGACTCAAAAATTCAATTGACCATGCTATTGTAACCTTAGAAAATGGAAGTAAGATCAAACATAAATACAGTTATAATTCTAACGATAAAATCATCATGGATCTGGAACAAGGATGGTTGTCTAATCGCTGGCTAGATTTTAAACGAAAAATATACGAATATGATGCAAATGGAAATTTAACTTTAGACTTATCAGAAAAATGGAATAGTAATCAATGGATTGGGGAAAAGCGATTGACAATGACTTATGATTCCAACAGAAATCAGACATCAAAGCTTGAGGAAAGATGGGAGAATAACCAATGGACTAATTATGAACAATGGACTCAAACCTACGATACCTACGGTAACGAATTAACATATTTGAACGAATATTGGGATGGTAATAATTGGATAATAAATCTTCAACACCGGCATACATATACCTATGATTCTGATGGGAATATTAGTTTAGATGTAATAGAAGACTGGAGTAATATAGATAATAAATGGGAAAATAGTCAGCGTCTCACTTACACCTACGATTCTAACGGTGATATTACATCAAAGATTTATGAAGGTTGGGATTTGATTCATAATAAATGGGAGAAAGCCCTGAGAGAATCTTATACTTATGATGGCGAGCGAAATATGATTTCTAAATTATATGAGGACTGGTGGTTAACTTATTGGCAGGAAGTTAAACGATGGACTTACACTTATGATTTAAATGGAAATAAGACATCGGAATTATATGAATACAAGGATGTCAATTGGATAAATTCCTGGCGTCAAACGTTTACGTATGATTTCAATGGAAATTTAACCTCAGACCTATATGAAGAATGGGAACATAACCAGTGGCAAATGAAACATAATTATAAAAGAACATTTTCCTATTTTCCTAATGGAGATATGAAGAAGGGAAAATTTGAAAAATGGGATAATGGCAATTGGATAGCACATCGAATAAATTTTGAACTTCATGATTCTTATGAGAACTTATATGAATATGAGGATATCATTATAATTGATATTTTCTACAATAGTACACTAATCAGAGAAGCAGAAATTGGCGAGATGGTAGAACACGATGGTCAATTCAGCACAGTAACAAATGCAAATGAAGTAAAATTCACTAGAGTCTTTGGCAAAAATAATTTGGAAATAAAGGCGGAAATATATGAAGTGAAGGAGGACACCATCCGTTTTCTTCTTCCCTGTGGCCTGATTTTTTCGCAAAAACTATTTTTAGAAAAGTTTAATGAAGGCGTCACAAGAGACACG
This sequence comes from bacterium, assembly GCA_046758365.1. GTDB lineage: Bacteria > Zhuqueibacterota > Zhuqueibacteria > Oceanimicrobiales > Oceanimicrobiaceae > JBHIAC01. The sequence continues at coordinate 1,395 of JBHIAC010000251.1, read as the reverse complement.
GTAATCTATGAAATAACAACCAACAAAGGACAACCCAATGAAACCACTATTACTGATTCCTTGATCTGGATTTTACCCCAATTACTTATTTATGATCAGGTGGTCAATCCACCGGTTGCCATCCTGCAGCAAATTTTACCACAATATGATTTGGTGGCAGGTTACCCTATTGACGTGAGTTCTTTTTTCTTCCTCGGCCGGAGTGAGGATGAAATGGTGGGCTTGCGGGTGGTGAATACAATCCAGCGTACAACTTACTCCCCCCCTCTTACGCTGGATCTGAGGGTCAGTGTTCCAGGCCTGGGGAAAGTACCACCTTTTCAGCGTTTTGATGAAGGACCAGGAGACAAAGCCATTCAGTTTGATGTAAAATATGACAGCATTTATTGCGTCTGTGTTTTCCAGGAAAAAAATGAAGCTGTAAATCCTCCCGGCTTTCCAGCGCCATTTCAGATCCACCTGGCTGGAAATGTAGGAAATCCAAGAAAATTGATCAACAATGAACCGGAATTTCCAAGAGGAACACGGCAGGATATTTTGTTTAATCATCCGGCGCCCCGTCCGCAGCAACTGTTAGAATACCACACAGACCACAGCAGAGGTGCAGAAACAGCCCTATTTAAATTCACCAATTATGCTTCAATCAATCCTAATGTTGTGGCTGTGTTAGTGCCGCCCAGACAAAATCCTGAGGGCATGCCGTTGGGCGGGGCTTATTTAAGAGCTCCTGACCCCCAAAATCCCGTTAGTATTACCACTCCAACGGCAATGACCGATGCGCTCAATCCTGCGTTTATCGGAAGCATCGATAGCCTTGTTATCGATTTCACTCAACTCCCCTACCCTGTTCCTCCAGATTCAACCTCAATCAACAATTATTGGAACAACACCGTTGCAGCCGTGATTGGAAAAAACACCAAATCCGTTTCGTTGCCATTGTCAAATATGAATGCAATCAAAAGCATCATTTGTGATATGGGTTCCGGACACGAAATTTACAACGGAAGCGGAGATGATTTTCAGATATTTGTCACGTCAGGTAGTTACCAGGTAGCAGTAAGTAACACCCCTTTTGCAGGAACGTTTGTCTCAATTCCAGGAACATTTGCCGGTACACAACAATTTGATTTGGCACAAACGACACTTAACTCCGCCAGATACGTTCGAATCACTGCTTCTCCAAGTGTAGCCGTAGAGGCTATTTCTGCACTAAACATGTTTATGGATGTGAATGAAACCAACCTTGGCCCCATGCTAAAAACTGATCATACAACCATGATGATGCAGCGAGTCAAGGCGTTTCAAACCGATATCAATCCATTTCTGCAACTCATTGCCCAGGACGGCATCATGATAGATCACAACCCTGGTGGATTTGGCGATGACACCAACCAA
>JBHIAC010000250.1:0-2930 GCA_046758365.1 bacterium | reverse complement strand
TGATTTTGTACTCGCCAGCGCCTCAATATCCTGAAGCATTTTCTGCAAATCGGCTTTTTTGAAAAGCTTCCCGTCAAATACAACCGCATTTATTTTTTGTGTATTACGAATATCAATTAACGGATCGGCGTCAAGTAGCACCAGATCCGCTATTTTGCCTGGTTCGATTGTACCAAGGGAATCGAGTCGTCCCAGGTATTCTGCTGCATTGCGTGTGGCTGCCTGAAGGGCTTCCATGGGAGTCAACCCACCCTGCACGAGTAAATCCAGTTCATCATGCAGGCTAAATCCTGGAAAGCAGAACGGATTGAAAACATCGGTTCCAGCCAGAAATCTGACGCCAGCTTCCTGCATTGGCTTGATGAGCTCGAGATATTTCTGGAATGTTTTCCTTAACATTAACGAAATGAAAGGAGGCAGTGGTCGCGGCTTATTCCAGTTTGCCATAATATCCGAGGGCATGTATCTTACACGCGGATCGTTTCTGAAATCGGCATTACTTATATTTGCCGCTGAGCGGTTCACGGTTAATGTCGGGCATTGCCAAATTTTGTGCTGAGCGAGTTGTTTGAATAAAAGATCCGCTTTCTTTTGATCATACGTTTCTAAATATTGTGCACGTTGACCCAACCACATCGGCATCATCTTCATCCAGGGCGTTTTTGCCGCGATCAATTTTGTTAGCTCTTCTCGAAACTCTTCCTCTTGTGTCGAACAAAATCGTAATATAGAGATCAGGTGTTCATTGCTATTTAATCCAGCTTCAACAGCTTCAGCAGAAGAAATCGTAAATGGGAAATGTCCAGCAAAAGGAATTTCGAGTTTTTCACATTCCTCTGCAATGGCTAAAAAAGCTTCCCTGGGAAGATTATTAAGGACTTTAATAAAATCATAGCCTTCATCCTTAAAACGATGAACTGCCGCACGGGCTTCTTCTGCATTACTAATTGCGATAGATCCAGGCCACATCGGATTGGGCCCGTCAATAATGGGACTGCCAATTTCCATCCTGGGACATAATAATTTTCCTTCAGCCAATTCCCTGCGCCACTGCAAATGTTCTGGCGTACCCCACATCACTCGGATACCGGTGACGCCGTTGGCAATGAAGAGCGGTAAATACTCTTTTTTAAACCAGTGGACGTGCATGTCCCACAGCCCGGGGATTAAAAATTTGCCTGAACCATCGATGACCTGAACCTCATTGGCTACTTTTAACTTATCTGCCTTGCCAATTTTTATTATCTGATTATCGACAATGAGAACGGTCATGTCGGATTGAGCAGGCGCGCCGGTTGCATCAATAAGCGTAACATTGGTGATGGCGAGATCTGCCTTTTCAATTTTTGTGCAGGAAAAGAATGATAGTAGAATGGAAATGAATAAAAGAATTTTAATTTTCCTCATAATTGTTACCTCCAATTTGAATTAGGATTTCTCAATAGCTAACCACAGAGCATTCAGAGTAATTTTTTAAACTTAGATTAATTACAGTTAAATATTCTAAAAGCTATATTTCCAAAAGCCATTTCCAGGCAGGTTTTACTTCAATAAATTTTCCAGCCATTTCAATACTTTCATCCTGAGAGTTGGTTAGAATCAAACCTTTTTCGAGCTGCAAAAAATTCAAAGCTTCCAGTAATCCATTGATTTCATGCTCACGATTCATGTCGGTTAACTCCCAGCAGACCTGGATCGCATCAGTAATTTTTTGATCTGTTTTAATCACAAAATCGCATTCATATTTCATTCTAAAATAGTAAATATCTTTTCCTCTTTTAAAATTTTCCAGAAAGACAAGATTTTCTAAAAGTTTTGATTGCTCTACAGATAGACTTAAAATAGAAAGAAAACCATTGTCTATAATGTATGATTTCCTTTCAGTTTCTCTCTGTAGAAAAGATTTTTGATAATTTTTTATATGGACTGCCAAAAAGCTCTCCTCTAAAAAGCGAAGGTAATCAAATACACTTTGCTTACTGATTTTCGAAATTTGTGAAATTCTATTTCTTAAATTGGTCACATTATAATTTTTTCCAATATTTTCTATCAATTTTTGTATTAAAAGTCGCAATGTGGTTTCCTGTCTGATGTTATGGCGTACAAGTAAATCTTTATAAAAAACAATATCGAAATACTGTCTTAACAGCTCTTTTTTCAATGCGGTTTTAATCACTTCAGGAAAACCGCCATAAACTAAAAATTCCCTGAATCCATCCTTAATCTGAAATCTTTCTTTGCCATAAATCATATCTTTAGAAAATGCAATTTTTTTTAGTTGTAAATACTCCTGAAAAGTAAATGGCATTATTCGGCGGATAAAAGTCCTGCCTGCCAGATGGGTTGCGATTTCCGCACTCAATAAATTTGCATTCGATCCAGTGATAAATACTTTGTAATTTTGATCAATGAGGCGTCGGACTTTCAAGTGCCAATTTTCAGCATTTTGAATTTCATCCAAAAAAATATGCGGTTTTTGATGGTACAATTCATAAAAAGCCTCAATAAAAATATCCATGTTATTTAAAGGTATAATTCTCTCATCTTCAAAATTTAAAAACAGGAAATGTTCAAGTTTTAAAGTTTTAATAATTTCACGAAGATAAGTTGTTTTTCCGGCACGACGTGGACCAATAACAGTTAAAGCGCTGTTTAAGCGATATAATTCTCTGTCATAACCTCGTTGTAGACCTTCAAAAGGAATTTCTTCATATTCTTTTATTATTTGTTTTTCTTTTTCCATTTGTCCAATCCTGATTGACAGTTTAATTATTTTAGTCTATTTCTATTGGACAATATAGAGATTTTTGGGTTATTATGCAAGTCTTATAATTTCAAAAGGACTGCCTTGAAGTCCCATCGGATGCCCCCGGCCAATATCGGCGGCGCGGTAATGTGCAAGGTATCACCCGAAATCTTGAAAAACCGAA
>JBHIAC010000249.1:0-2933 GCA_046758365.1 bacterium | reverse complement strand
CCAGGATGGTCGCCATTTCGGTCACTGTGCTTCCAGAGGTATTTTGGACATAATCAGCTCCACCCAACATAGGGTTTTCCACTCTTACACCATCCACCAAAAAAGCGGTCTCGTTCTCCCGTCCGCCTCGTATATGTAGACCATCCCCAGGTACATCCCTAATAACACTGGCTCTTTCCGTCACTTCAAGCGGTGAAACCCCAGCCTGGATTTCCAGTAACTGAGGAAGATTCTCCACCGGCGCATCGGCGATTTCGTCTCCGGCAAACGCTTGAAAGCTGGAGGTGAGATCCTTCTGGATAGCCGGCCGTTCAGCCACCACCGTTACACCAGCCACCTCCACTACAGTCGAAGATAATTTGAACTCAACCTTGGACGTCATATCCGACATAACTTTTACCTGGGTTTTCCTTTCAGAGGTATAACCTATCATAGAGGCTGTGAGGGTATATCTTCCTGGGGGGATATTAATAATAAAATAAAAGCCATTTATATCGGTTGCCGCTCCCATTGTGGTTCCTTCGATAATCACGTTGGCTCCAGGAAGTGGCTCACCATTCTCAGCATCTTTCACTGTGCCAGAAATTTTGCCGGTCGTTCCTCCAAAGAGTCTTGTTTGCATAAAAACAAAAAAGAGCACAACAGCTAACCAGGTTATGTTTTTCATCTTTTGTCCCTTTAAATTAAGTTGATTTTCTAATAATCAATTTTGTTTTTAATACTTCTATTTTGGGAGTATATCTCGTCTGCGTAAATTCAATCTGCTCTAATAATAATTTTGCGGCGGTTTTGCCAATTTCGTAAGCTGGCTGCGCCACCGTGGTTAATGGCGGATCAATTAATGTAGAAATAGGATTATCACTAAATCCTGCCAGGGCAATATCATCAGGTATTCTTAAGCCATTTTCTTTAATTTGAGTGAAAGCCCCAATTGCAACTGGGTCATTAACTGCAAATATTGCATCTGGCAAGCGATCGAGTTGCAACAGTTTGTGAAAACCAAGAATCCCATTTTCTTCATTTAATCCCCCATAAACCACAAGATCTTTCTCAAATTGAAGATTATATTTCTGAAGAGCTGAATAATAGCCCTTAAATCGATCTCTGCCAATCGACAAATGCTCTGGGCCAGCTATATGAGCAATCCTTCTATAACCAGAAATAATCAGATGTTCTACGACTTGAAAAGCTCCGTCATAATCGTCAACTACGACTTTGCTTGCTTCAATATCTTCACATACCCGGTCAAAGAAAACGAAAGGAATCTTTCGGCGTTCCAAAACTGTAAAATGGTCTGAATTTTGAGTAGTTTGAGAAATTGAAACAAGTAATCCATCCACACGATTAGATACCAAAGCTCGTGTGTTAATTACTTCTCGTTCATAACTTTCATTGGACTGACACACCATAATGGTGTATCCTGCGTCGTAAGTCACCTCCTCAACACCGCTAATCACTGAAGAAAAGAAATGATGTTTGATTTCGGGTACGATTACTCCTATAATATTTGATTTACTGCTCTTAAGACTTTGTGCAATAATATTAGGGTGATATTCTAACTCTTCAGCTAAAATTTGCACCCGTTTTTTAGTTTCGCTACTAATATCTGGATGATTGCGTAAAGCTCTTGAGACGGTCGATGGGGAAATGTCTAACATTTTGGCAATATCTTTAATTGTAGTTTGGCCTATTTCCATTATAATCCGTAAAATTGAGAAACGGTTATTTCATTTATAAGTATTGGGAATTGGATAAATTATGCAAACGAAACCGCAAACGTTTGCAAAAATATTAAAAAAATTTTTTATTGCTACTTAAAGAGTATTGTCTCCTTTTATGAAATCTGTCATAGTATATTTAATAATTACAAAGCTTATTCCAGGGAGTCGGTTTTGTGAAATTTATTCCTATCCAGTTATAATTTTCCTCCCTATGGCTATTATTATTGTAGACTGAGTATAGTAGGAATCAATTTGTTATAATGTGAATAGAAAGTATAGTAAGTATACAAAATTATTTTATTATTGTCAAATATTTTTTTTCTTTTTTATTATTTTTGTGATTTTCGGAACCGTATCACGTTCGGTTAACTTCACATTCTGGCTAATCTCTTTCAAGGGTAGCATCTCGCCCTTATAGTACAAATCTGGGTTGCCTACCTGCCGGACGATAAACTGACTATTCGCGACAACGAAATTGTTTCTTATCAATCTATATTACCTCAATGATGTTCTCCATGTTCATGTTCTTCACCATGCTCATGTTCATGTTCATGCTCTCCTTCGTGTTCTCCTGCATCTGCTTCTGGGTGTGCTTTCCACAACTTGAAAGATTGTCCTATTGCAGAGAGCCTGATATTTTCTTTAGTTCCAGATGCGAGATCAATAGGTTTCGTAGGGCCAAGTTCAACCCCGTTTGAAAGATGAACTTCTACACGCACTGATTTTATGGTTTTGTTAGTAACATTTTCTACAGTTCCTATAAAAGAAGAATATGTGCTATCGAAAGACAAGATTAATCGTACACCTTTTCTAACTGTATCATATGTATCATTTATAGCAAGTTGCGGACCCGATTCTTCTCCTTCAATATTTCCTTCATTTTTACCATCAGCAGGTTTATTTTGACAAGCAAATGAGGTGATTAGTAAAATAATCATAAACTTAATAGTTAATAATTTTGATATTTGCATGAATCCTCCATTTTACATTAATTAGAGCCTGATTTCGGCGTTCGGCTAGAACGCCTTATCTCCAACGGATAAAAAAACCAACAGATGATAGAATTAAATTTATTGAAATCAGTTGGGCTTTTCTAACCGTTGGAAATTAAATAATAGAGCTTCAATGAAACCTAGTGAGCCGCTTCCTAAATAACATGCAATAGTAGCCGTCATTGCGAGGCGGTTTTTGCCGAAGCAATCTCCAGCGGTT
>JBHIAC010000248.1:0-2954 GCA_046758365.1 bacterium | reverse complement strand
TGAATTCGTTACCCCCACAAAGCACAATCATCATCTCTACAGATGATGTCTTAAACCGTCTGCCGTTTGAATCTTTGGTAAGAAATCTAACAGAACTGTCAGATAAATTTGATTATGCTCGGGCTAAATATTTGGTAGAAGATTTCCCTATAGCCTATGTCCCTCACGCGCAATTTCTCAATGGGTATCACAAACAAAAGAGACAATCAAAAAAGACCTTCCTGATTTTTGACCACTCAAATTGGATTCCAGAGGAATTTGAAAATTATGCAATTTTTGCCAAAATCAATCATGGTTCAAATGGAAAGTTAAATTCCCGTCCTATTAAAAATGAATCTGCGAGAATATCAGAGCATCCAACAAAACAAATTGCCGCAGTATTCGGAAATGAAGAATCTAATTTCGTTTCAAAAAAAGATATTACAAAAGAAAGATTTTTAAACGAAGTGTCTGAATATAAATTTATATATTTGGCGATTCCCGGGATTTTGGATGAGAAACAACCGTTGAATTCAAAGTTGATTTTTTCTACTCCTGACGGGGCATCCGACTATTTAGAATCCTACGAATTTTACAACTTAAAATTAAACGCTGAATTAGTAACCCTTGATATTGATGGAAATGAACAAAGTTTGTTGCTGAATGGCCAGGCCAGAAATGTGTTAGCCCAGGGATTTATGTTCTCAGGAGCCAAAACTTTATTAATGAGTCTTTGGAATATTCATAATAAGGAATCCGCCTTTGATTTGTTGGTTGATTTTTATGGGAATTTGAATATGGGCATGAACAAGAGTACCGCATTACAGCAAGCTAAAATCAATTATCTAAAAAAAGGAAATCGTAATCCTTATTACTGGGCCGCCTACATTATATATGGCAATCCCGAATTGACACATAGTCAGTCGAAATACCTTGGCTACTTATTTAAAACTATATTGATTGGCCTATTATTAGGTGGGATATTTCTATTGTGGAAGTTTCAAACAGCTAAAAAGAGAGGATTAAAAATTAAAGAATCCAATTAGAACCATAAAACAAAGTTAGCCTCAATCAATTACTTCGCAACGCCCATTCATATTTTTCTTTGAATTTCTTGATACTTGTGTAAATCGCTTCAGCGACTTTTTGTTGGAAAGACGAAGATTTTAAAAGCCTTTCTTCCTTCTTATTAGAGATGAAGGCCGTTTCAATCAAGATATTCGACATAGAGGCTCCCACCAGCACATAATACCCTGCTTGTTTAACTCCTCGGTCCTTTAGTTTAGTACGGTTTTCTAATTCCCTCTGCACGAAGGCTGCCAAATCTTGACTTTCTTTATTATAATCATTCTGGGCCATGGATGCTAAAATAAAACTTTCGTCAGTAAGGTGGGAATAATCGGCAATGCTATTTTCATATCGGATTACGGAATTTTCACGTTGAGCTACTTCAAGGGCCTCCTCTGATTTAGCTGGTCCAAGAAAATAAGTGGTAGCTCCCTGGACCCTTGAGCTTCGGTTGGAATTAGCATGAATGCTTATAAAAAGTTTTCCCTGTTCTTTGTTGGCCAACTGAGTTCTCTCTTTCAATGGTACAAACTTGTCGGTCTCTCTTGTCATGATTACATCAATTTTGAGTTTCTCTTCTACTAATTTCTTCAATCTTTTGGAAACCTTTAGTACCACATCTTTTTCGTACACTCCCCGAGGACCGATTGCACCTGGGTCCACGCCTCCGTGGCCCGGATCGATAATTACTTTGTCAATACGCCATTTTTCTCGATCAAGCTTAAGTTGTTCTAGTATTTCAGGCGATAGATTGTCATTGATAGGTATGGAAACCCAAATTTCGTTGGGTTGCTGGGTGACTTCAAAATTTGAATTTGAAATATCCTTTTTTAATTGAAAAGAAAGTTGCACCATTTGCTCCAATTGTAATGGTACAACTTTACGAACGAGTCCCTGGTCGGTACTTGCATGAAAACTTTTTTCGTCAATTTTGCCATTGAGGATATCCAGATAAAGCCATCTTCTACTGTAACGAGTGCTGATGTTAGATTTATCAAAGGGCTTGGTTGTCTGCACTCGAATTAATGTACCATTAGCTTTTTCTTCTACCCGGACGCCAGTCACATTAATCGGGTGAGCCAGATAACCTTCATCAATGCCTGAAGCTCGAAGAACATTTTTAAGAATGGGTACAAAAAACTTTACCGGAACCCAAATGTCACCATCGACATAGTAAGTACTAATTGGCATTTGCAGAACATTTTGTCCAATAATGATAAAAGGACTGTAAGCGGTAACCGTAATTTTTTCCTCATCCAAGTACAATATGGCTTTTCTTGCTTTACTACTGAAGTAAGTGCGGGCGTTGATTGCCTCAGCCACATCATGGAGGCCGACATAATAAAAATCCCTTCCTATCTTACGCGCCTGGTAAGTAATCTTCCTTTCCCATTTTGAATCTTGTGCATTTGAAAAAAGGGGAATGATTGTCAAAAACAGATAGAAAAAAATCTGAAATTTAGGTGGGGAAAGCTTAAAAATATTCATGCAATACTTAACTGACATACCTGATCGAGACAATCAATTTTTCTTTTCTTCCTCTTTACTAAACAAGTGGCTTGCTTCTTTTAAGATGTTCTTTTCATCTTCGGTCAAATTATCATATCCGACTTCATTTATTTTATCCAAGATTTGGTCAACTCTTTCCCGGATGCGCTGCATAGCTTGCCGCTTTTTTACGGTTTGGATTATATGCCGAGATTCCCGTTTTTTTCGGATCCAATTTCCGATATAGTCGATGCGCCAATCTAATTTTAAATAAACAAAACCAACAATCATGCCACCCAGATGGGCAAAATGTGCGACCCCATCGCTACCTCCAAAATAGCCTAAAAACAGAGAGATTCCAGCAAATAACATCACTAAATATTTGGCTTTAATTTGTATCGGAAGAATCAGAAATAGCA
>JBHIAC010000247.1:0-3008 GCA_046758365.1 bacterium | reverse complement strand
ATCATCCGATGGGAGTTTGGGTGCGCTGGCCCGGTGGGAAAATTACCAACGTAGAGCTCCCCGATGGAGCAAATGAAGTCATAGTAAACATTGATGGAAACTTAAAAGTGAGTGCAACAAAATAATGCGAAACTCGTAAAAACCACGGAATTTCACGGATTAACTTATATAACTCATTAATAATCAACCTAATTTACCTAAAGTAAGAAGGTCAGCTTTTAGATTAATTACCTTTTTACAGGTTACTCATTCAAGTGAACAGAAAAAGAATATATAACTTGATTGCAGTCTTTGCTGCAGTTGTAACCATCGCTGTTTTTATCTTTGTATGTAAACCCTCTACTCCCTATCAAGCAGAAAGTACGCGGCGGATGGCGGAGCGTTTAGCAGAGCTCACAAAAAACATCGATTTTAGAGCGAACATATATGCAAGTTCAGAAAGAGCCAAGTACATAGCTGAGCGTGAACCGCCACTTGATTCCACAAAAAGGTTGATCTTAAATTACAATCTAGCACTTGAACTTCTTCGTGCTGGCGAAATGGAGGAAGCCATAGACAAATTTACCCAAGTGCTGCAACAAGCGACTGGGACACATAAAGATCTGGTTCCTCCCCATCGTGTGAAGATTATAAGAAATTTATTGGCCCTTTCATATTTACGTCTGGGAGAGCAGGACAATTGCATTAATCAACATACTAGTGACTCATGCTTACTGCCCATTAAAGGAAAAGGGATTCATACCATTAAACGTGGTTCCTTGGGGGCTATTAAAGGGTATTCGGCGCTTCTTAATGAAGACCCGGATAATATAGCTTTTCGTTGGCTTCTGAATATCGCTTACATGACTCTGGGAGAGTATCCAGACAAAGTACCAGAAAAATGGCTCATTCCACCAGAGGTATTTAATTCTGACTACGATATCAAGCGTTTCCGTGACGTAGCCCCACATCTGGGTCTGGATGTGATGGGTCTTTCAGGGGGGAGTATCATGGAAGATTTTGATGGTGATGGCTATTTAGACATCTTAGCTTCTTCCTGGGGAATGCGCGATCAAATCCGCTATTTCCGCAACAATAGAGATGGCACTTTTACTGAACGGACAGAACAGGCAGGATTAACGGGGATTGTTGGTGGGTTGAATACTTGCCAGGCCGATTATAACAACGATGGCTACCCGGATGTACTCGTGCTACGAGGTGCCTGGCTTTGGTCTAAGCGTCAAGGTAATCAGCCGAATTCCCTTTTGCGAAATAACAGGGACGGCACCTTTGATGATGTTACTGAGGAAGCTGGATTGCTTACTTTCCATCCCACTCAGACGGCGGCTTGGGGCGATTATGATAACGATGGCTGGGTAGACCTTTTTATTGGAAACGAATCTTATAAATCAAAAAGACACCCCTGTCAACTTTACCATAATAACGGAGATGGTACATTTACAGAACTAGCAGGCGAAGTAGGCGTGGCGGCTCTGGGAACAGTAAAAGGGGTGGCGTGGGGAGATTATAACAACGATGGCTTATTGGACCTTTATGTCTCAAGATTGTATGAGCCCAATATTTTATATCGCAATGAGGGGCAAAGTGCATCTGGTCCGTGGTCGTTTATGGATGTAAGCAAGGAAGCGGGGGTGATTGAGCCCATCTACAGCTTCCCCACTTGGTTTTGGGATTACAATAACGATGGCTGGTTGGACATCTTTGTTTCCGGGTATGGGTTTTACGATAGCGAAAGCGCTACTGTTGGGCCTGGCATGTCGGGGGGTGACGACGCTGCGGGGGCGGTCGCTGCCTATTATCTTGGCCTGCCTACCAACGCTGAATGTCCACGATTGTACCGAAACAATGGCGATGGAACTTTTTCTGATGTCACGGAGTCTTGTAATTTGTTTAGAATATTGCATACTATGGGATGCAACTTCGGAGATCTCGATAATGATGGCTTTTTAGATTTTTACGTTGGCACTGGTGATGCAGATTTTCAGACGATTATTCCCAATCTTATGTTTCGCAATGCGGAGGGTAGATACTTTCAAGACGTTACAACATCTGGTGGCTTTGGCCATTTACAAAAAGGCCATGCCGTTGCGTTTGGGGATATCGATAATGATGGTGATCAGGACATTTATGCAGTTATGGGTGGGGCATTTGTAGGGGATGCTTTTCAAAACGTTCTCTTTGAGAATCCAGGACACGGAAATCATTGGATAACGCTCAAGTTAGAAGGCGTTCAGTCCAACCGTGCCGGCATCGGGGCGCGTATAAAAATTAGTGTAAATACTGAAAATGGGAGGCGGGATATTTATACCACCGTGACAACCGGAGGAAGCTTTGGGGCATCAAGCCTGCAGCAGGAGATCGGATTAGGACGGGCAATTTCAATCCATCAGATTGAAATTACTTGGCCTACAACAGGCAATATCCAAATTTTTAAGAATGTCGAAATGGACCAGATTCTCAGAATTCGTGAAGGCGACTTAGCTCCAATTCCCTTAAAGCTTAATCGATTCAGCTTGTCGCCCGATATTGTGCAGAGCTCTTCTATCCATTAAAACTCAGGAGAATAAACTATTAATCATCCTTGGACGTAATAAAAATAACAATTCAATAATCACTGAAACAAAATCAATAAAACAAAAAGGAGGTAATAATTATGAGTATTAGAAAAATTTCAAAGAATATTAAATGGTTGTTGATTTTAGGGCTGGTACTCTTGTGGCTTATGACATTCGTCTCCTGTTCAGATGATCTGATCGGACCTCGAATCCAGGGAAATGATGAAGAGGATAATAAAGATAAAGACAAGGGAAAAAATATGAGCATAAGCCAGATATTTGAAAGCCCGATGACTGAACACGGAATCTTTGTGGGCAAGCAGTTTGTCCAACCTGTGTGAGATTACGACTATAAACAGCACAGGAGTGTAACTGGCGACCAGGACCATCTTTGTTATTTAGTGTTTGAACGAAAACTCGACCATCAATGTCATTCCGGCAATCTTTAAGCCG
>JBHIAC010000246.1:0-3045 GCA_046758365.1 bacterium | reverse complement strand
TTTGTTCGCAAGCACATATTTGGGCGAGTAATCTGTACAGGTCTAAAGATTCCGGAGTCGTCAGCTTAGCAGGAATTTTTTCATCGCCAACGATGTACTCAATCGTACCCAAAAGACCCGTAGAGCGTCCTGAAGCTTGAAGTATAGAGCGAATTAAATAAGCCGTAGTGGTTTTTCCGTTGGTGCCAGTGATGCCGATGAGATGAAGCTTTCTATCTGGAAATTCGTAAAATTTGGCCGCAAGCTTGGCCAGTGCTATACGAGCATTTTTTACCTGAATAAAAGTTACGGGTAAATTTGATGTAAAAGTTTCCGAAACAATGGCCACTGCACCAGCTTCAACCGCCTGTTTTTGGTAAATATTTCCATCTTTCTGCAAACCTCGAATCGCTACAAATAGGTCCCCTTTTTTGACTTGACGCGAATCAAAAGCAATGCCTCGAATGCTTATTTCTAAATCTCCTGAAATATTAATCGGGTTGAGGTTTGAGATGAGCTCTTTTAGGATTATTTTTTTATTTTTCAAGAGTAAATCTCAGTATTGGTAAATGGATAAAAATCCATTTTAATTTTAACGAATTAAATTGTTATATGACTTAATAATATAAAATTGATTTAATAATTGTCAATGGAAATATTTGAAGAATGAATGCTACTTAAATACAGGTGCGGATCGGTGTTTCATTAGTTATAAAAAAACTTACAGAATCTGAAGTTATTGAAGCTAAACCTCGACAAGATCTTGGCATAAGTACTGTTTTTGGAGAGGACTATTTTTATTATGCGAGTTACCAAACGAGTCACGCTCTCTGTCTAAAAGAATTTTTTTAAATCGTGCGCACATACTCGAAGGTTAAAAAGATTCCATCCTGAATGACAGCAACATCTAAACCCACAGTTCTTTCTGATAAAATGGTGTTAACCATCAGATGCTCTTAGGAAACGTTCAGTCCGTAGTCCATGCTTTAGCCTGCCGCAGGCTTGTAACGCATCACGTCCTCGTTTGCGATGCTGCCCAGAAGGAGGCAAAGTTGGCTGATGGTCAGCAGCTCAATCGAGACGAGTTGAGTTACACTTCCAAGTCGCCTTCTGAGGAAACTCTTCTGAGAACCGTTTCTGACATTTAAAACAACAAATATTTGTTGCGATAGCTTCTAGGAAACGCTGACCTTCTTCAAGAAGATTAGCGTTTGTTCAGTGAAAAAAACACTTGACTTTAATAAACCAGGTCAGCGTTTTAGAAACCTCGCAATGACAAAATTGGGCTGCTTTTTAGTCAGTCACTAAAAATTTTCAAAGGGAAATTTTATCCTTGCTTAAATACAGTACTAAAATCAGAAGTCCATTAATGGTAATACTACTTACTAATTCTAGTAAACTGGGTTTTTGGAAGATAACTTACTTTTCGATTGGTTGATGGATTCTTGAACTGAATTTGATTGGATCGAATGATATTTCTCATTAATCACCCCGCGTCTCTCACAAACAGGGCAGGGTTTAATTCCAGAGCCACAACATCTACTGCACTGCTGGTATCCTCCTAAAAAAGGCACCTGGCCCTTTTCGCAGGCCACACACTTCAGTCGGCCATAGCCTTGACAAATAGGACATTTTTGTCCAGCGTACTCTTGCCTAATCGCGATGACATCTAAAGTTTCGGAAGGTTCCTTAGGCACATGCTTGTTGTTAACCCGAATGGTTTTGGCTTCGTAAAAACAGCACATATTGTAGAAATAAGATTTGGTAAGAATACTAATTCTTTTAATATATTTAACACTAAGTTAGTTAGAGAAATTCCAACCAAGAATAGGACAGTAGATAACTGTACAAAATTTACTTGCTTTTCATTATCAAACTGTTTATCATTTTAAAGGGAAAAAACGATCCTAAAGAGAATTGCCAAGAATATTAAATCTCTTGGGTAGCTTTCTAATGGGTATAAAAAAAGGTATAAGGATATAGGTTATCAGGTTTGGAATAATATACCCTTATTTCCTTATTCCTTTAATAGCCTAATTATTGAATCATTACTGATTAGGTAATCATATCAAATTAAAGAGGGACAGTCATGAAAGCTATGGTCGTAGAAAAACCCGGCCCAGTTGAAAAGAATCCTCTTAAACTGCAAGAATTATTGACGCCAGAGCCGGCATCTGGCGAAATTTTAATTCGCATTGAAGTCTGTGGTGTTTGCCGAACGGATCTTCATGTGGCCGAAGGCGAATTACCACCCCACAAAAGTTCTGTAGTTCCGGGCCACGAGGTGATAGGTCAAGTTGAAAAATTGGGAGAAGGAGCATCTCATTTCAGAATTGGAGATCGAGTTGGGGTGGCCTGGTTGCATCAGTCGTGTGGCAACTGTTCCTTTTGCCAAAGAAATCAGGAAAATCTGTGTGATGCCCCAAAATTTACGGGATACGATGTAAATGGGGGTTACGCAGAGTATTTAGTCGCGCCAGAAGCATTTGTCTATTCGATACCATTAGAGGTTGAGGCCAGCGAAGCCGCGCCATTTTTGTGTGCTGGGATTATTGGCTATCGAGCTTTGAAGCGAAGTGATGTACAAAAAGGGCAGCGATTGGCGCTCTATGGGTTTGGTGGTTCTGCACACATTGTCATTCAAATTGCACACTACTGGGGATGTGAGGTTTACGTGATCAGTCATAACAAGCAGCATCATAAATTAGCTTATGAGATGGGGGCCTCCTGGGTGGGCCTAGCGGATGAGAAACCACCTAAAAAATTTCACAGTGCCATTGTGTTCGCTCCGGTTGGACACTTGGTACTGCCGGCCCTGGAAAATGTCGAGAAAGGCGGCACTGTTGCATTAGCAGGCATTTATATGTCACCCATACCTGAAATGGATTACATGAAATATATTTTTGAGGAACGCAATCTCCGCAGCGTAACCGCCAGTACCAGACAGGATGGTAAGGAACTGTTAAAATTAGCGGGTGAAATTCCTCTCCATACCCACACGCAAGAATATCCTCTTGAGGAGGCGAACGAAAGCCTTAAAATGCTTAAGCATGGGCAAATAAATGG
>JBHIAC010000245.1:0-3057 GCA_046758365.1 bacterium | reverse complement strand
TTCACTTCTTCTTCCAGCATGCCATACTGCTCAACAGCGATATTAATAAATTCGCCTGAAATAGTAACTGTAATTTCAGATGCCAAATCGTTTAGGGCGTTGTTTTTAGCACTTTGGATGTAATCTCTATTTACGCCCTTTTTTTGAGACACACCAATACCTAAATAATACTGTGCACTAACAGGTCGCTTTTTGACCCAAGCTGGTTTTTTATCATCTGCAAAAGATAAGTTGGTAAAAAGTAAAACTAATAGGATTAATAAGTGTTTATACTTAGTTATGACCATTCTTAGAAATTGCATATTTGAATCTTTCAATTGTATTACCAATATCCGAGTTAATTTTACTTGCGGCAGAGTGACGTGAGGAATTAACCTCCCCTATACATAACATTTATTGGGCGATCGTAGAGACTAAAAGATTAATCGCATCAAATAGATCCTGGTCACGACACTCCTCACAATTTACCTGACGTCCTTTGACAACTCTTGCAGTTTCTACATCTATTAAACGGGCATTGAAAATATAACTGGAACCTAATGCCCCTACACTGCACAAAAGTACCATATCTGCATTTAGAATTTTCCCAACTTCTGCACCATTTTCCTCGGTCAACCCGGACAATTGTAGTTTTAATTCATTGATCACGTCTTTTATTTTGTTTCGTTCTACTAAAGTAATATAATCAAAGTTTGCCAGTGATGAGGACAATAAATCTAAACCGATGTCTGCAACACTCTGTGAAACACCTTTAGCTTCAAAGTTTAGTATGGCAAGAGTTACGGGAACACCTGGAGTCAAAGCAGGTCCCAAGTTGGTTTGGGTTCGAATCCGTCCTGAAAGGGTAGGAAGCGAAGATGAGATGGTCTCGGCAGTTGGCCTTGCACGGAATTGAAGTTCCCAGACTGAAATTTGACCATTTTTAGTTCCCGCTGCTAACCAGGTATCATCATCAGATATGGCGAGCACTTTGGGGTTCTCATTCATAGTCACGCTAACGCCTAACTCACCTTTTCGTAAGTCAATCAGTGTAATATTTTTGTTTTTGTTATTAATTACCGCCACATGGTCGTTGCCTGGCCCCAAGGCAATTTTCTTAACCGTACCATACGGAAATTTTACTCTTTTTATCTCAATACCACTATTCCAATCGTAGGCAAGTACCATATTTTGTCTTATAAGGTCAGTAGGTCTGGCCCTGCCTCTTAGTCCTCCCTTTGGCAGTGCCACTTCTTGCAATCCCACAACAAAGATATTCGAAGCCCGGTTTGTAGACGCACAGTGGATGACTGATTTAGACCCGTGAATTTCGCCGCTGCCAAGGGAGATTTCTCGAATGAGACGCTGCGTGGCTGGATTCCAAGAAACCACTTTTGCCCTTTCTGTAATTGCCACCAATTGTTCACCCAAACGGTTAAAGCCAAGAAAAAGTAAATGGTCAATTTTACCCCTAGCGTCAATACTTCCAGCCGGCATCCCCGCCTTCAAATCAAAGATTTCTACACGTTCATTTTCTGTAGCTATTGCTAAGTAACGTTTTCCCGTATCAAATGCTAACTCACTTGGCTTTGATTTGGTTTTGAAAGATAGCACCGAATTACCCGTTAGCAGGTTAAAAACAGTAACATTTCCTGATTTATCTACTCCAACAATAGTATTATTTTCATCCAAAAAATCGAGAAAAATAACCTCACTTTTTAGTTTTATTGATGTAATCGGTATTTTTCGTTCCAAATTCCAACATTGAATATTTCCTTTAGAATCACCCGAGAGTAAAAGTTTGTCGTCACTTGAAAAAGCCAGCGCGGTCACATTCTTTTTAGTTTCCATCCGCAATGATGAATACGGCTTTACAGAAATATCCTGGGCCTGGCACCAAACGGGCATAATAAGAGTCAATAAAAATTGTATTAACCTCTCATATCTTCTAAAGCCCATCATTTAATTATCACCTCCATATAAAAAGCAGGATATGGTGATTTTAAAGGTTCGCCATATCCTGCATTCCTACCTACATTAAAACAGAAAACTAATGCCGGCTGCAAATAGTAATAATCCACCTTCTGTATCTTCATTCAAGTCAAACAGATAGTTACCACTAAAGTCGAAAGCAGCCTTCTCAGTGACAAAGAATTTTGCACCTCCGGTAACGCCTACACTCCCATTATCATCCTCATTCGAAAAATCTGACTTATAATACTGACCACCAAAGTAGGGAACGGTCTTGGCATCACCAGCTAAAAATGAATACACGAAAAATGCGCCACCTCCAAACGTTACATTAGTGTCACTCTCTCCAAATCCAAGATCAACTGTAGTTATCGATATATTCGGGGCTATTCCCAATTCCAGATTATCGGTTATGTATTTGCCAAGTTTTGCTTGAATAAATCCTGAACTAAATGTAAATTCCGATCCTACGGTTGTAAAATAGGTTCCAGCAATTTGGATTTCTGTATCCCCTTTTTCTTGTTGGGCAAAAGCAGCCGTAGATGACAAAATAATCGTCAAGATAACAAATAAGATAATTTTTTTCATATCAAAGCCTCCTCAAATTATAAATGTTATTTATTAATTATTTATAAAGTTAAAGATATTACTTGGCCGAAAAGGTATATTACTTTTGAGTTGCTCCTCCACGTAAATAAACAGCGGGTTTACTTATTGTTGTATAACTTAGCGCTGCGAAGCCGCAAATTTCAGAATTGTAGGCATTTGCTTATTAGTACGTTTAGATAAAAAATATATGAAAGAATTTAGGGTTTCCAAAATTCTAGTTGTGATTGCCATTAGATAGGTATCCGAAGTTACTGAGTTGTAAAAAATGTTAAAATTTATAAACATTATAAAAAAATAAAGTTGTAATGTCAAGATAATTTTAAAAAATCTGACTAATCATTCCGTAAACTGTGAAAAAATATTTGGTCAATGTTCACAAAAAGAGCTTGACTTTTCTAAGAGATTTATGTATCTTTCTTAATAATTCCATCCCTGATTTATTTCTGATTACCGCAAATTGTCCAGAGGTCGATTCTGATTTCTATGCTTATTCTAATT
>JBHIAC010000244.1:0-3082 GCA_046758365.1 bacterium | reverse complement strand
ATCTTGTTTATATTTAATCCAATCATCGTTAATATTTAGTTCTTCAATTATATTTATTACTTTTAAAGCCCTTTCCACAATGGCTAGCGCCTTAGAGTAGTTTTTTTCTTTATGTTCAAAATATTTTGCCAGCTCAATAAATGGGATGGGGTGAAAATTGTGGTTTGAAACACATTGTTTCCAGATACTGGCTGCTTTCGACCAATTTTTTATTTTTTTGTAATTATAGGCCATTTGGAACAGCAGTTCTCTTCTGTCTGTTCGCTCGGAAGCTTTTTCAAAAAACTGATTGTATAATTCGAGAGAGTCTTTAAATTTTGCAAGCCTTTCATAAACTTTTCCCATAGACAAAATCTCTTTTGCCCCGTCCGATTCTTCTATCGGATTTTCGAACATTTGGCAAGCTTTAGTCGCCAATGCCACCAGGGATAAAATATCCTGTTGATTATGATAGAAAATCGCCTTTAACGGTCTTACGTCCTTGTTACGTAAATATTCAAAATAGAGTTCAGGAATCAGGTAGCTCGAGATATCGCCATTGCGAATATTTCCCAATACTAAGGATTCTACAGTTCCAAGGGTGCAGTCTGGTAATTTATGTTTCCAGAGTCTCCGAACAGTAAATAAAAGATCTAAATGCAAGATATCTGTGACAGGCAACTTCATCTGATGGTAAATATTTCTTGAAACCAACAGGGGAAGGTCAAAACATTTACCATTGAAGCTTATAAGTATGTTATTCTTCTTAATAAACTGATTGAATTGGTGAAGAAGAGCTTTTTCTTCATTAAAGTCGTTCATGAAGAATTGCGCCAGGCAGAAATATTCTTCCGTAAAGTATCCAACCCCAACCAGAAATGCACATATCCCACTTCCTCCTGACAAACCGGTTGTTTCTGTGTCTACAAAAATTGTTTTGCGCAGATCGACGCCATCAAATTCGAGGCTTTTACCAATTAAAGAAAGTAATCTGGAGGATTTATCGAGATAGGAAGATATTTGAACGCTACCATGAAAATAATCTAACGGGAACTTCTTATATCGACAAAAATAGACTCCATACGGCGAATCTTCATATTTGCCTTCAATAACTTTATCGATTGGCGCAAGAGAACTGACCGGGGCTTTTTTATATTGGATAGATCTCTTGTGATAGGGCAGACTTTCAAGTTGCCTTAATTTTTCTTTTATATTCAATTCACTCTGCACTAAGAATGAATATTACCTATTCTTTTGTTTTAAAAAAATGTTGAAACAAGTCGATAGGTAATGGGAAAACGATAGTCGAGTTATTTTCTGCTGCTACTTCTGTCAAGGTCTGTAAAAAACGCAGTTGTAGCGCCTGTGGAAAAACGGTTATAACTTCAGCAGCGTCTCTTAATTTTTGCGAGGCTTGGAACTCGCCTTCTGCGTGAATAATCTTAGCCCGTCTTTCTCGCTCCGCTTCTGCTTGCCTGGCAATGGCACGTTGCATTTCTTGAGGTAAGTCCACATGCTTTATTTCAACTAACGAGACTTTGATTCCCCACGGGTCACTATGGCGATCTATGATTTCTTGTAAATTGGTATTAATTTTTTCTCTTTCGGCCAACATTTCATCCAATTCAGCACCGCCTAACACACTCCGTAGAGTCGTTTGCGCTAATTGAGAGGTGGCATACAGATAATCTTCGACTTCTGTAATAGCTTTGGATGGGTCCATGACTCGGAAATATAAAACGGCGTTTACTTTTACAGAGACATTGTCTTTGGTAATCACATCTTGAGGGGGTATGTCCATAGCCACGGTACGAAGGCTCACTTTTACCATTCGATCAATAATAGGTATCAGTAAAATGAGGCCTGGGCCCTTAGAGCCGACCAAGCGTCCCAATCGAAAAATTACTCCTCTTTCATATTCTCGCAAAACGCGAATGGCACTGGCCAAAACCATAACGGCGATAATAATTAAAGCATAAATAGGCATTTCCTGTCCTCCTTTTGGTTTAAGTTAGAAGACTTTATTTGATAATCTAAAAGTCACAATTTTTATGTGATTTTCTCAACTTTTAGTCTTAACCTTTCAACAGCCACGACACGAATTTTTTCACCTTTTTTAATTGTATTATCACTGAAGGCTTTCCATATTTCTCCGTGGACATCTACATTTCCTTCTGGCGAAATTTTCGTTTGAGCAAAACCCTTTTCTCCCACGATGCCCTCGATTCCTGTGGTGACCTTTGTACGATGGGTTTTCACTGCCATACCAATTGCAAAGATAAAAAAGGCGGCTGTAAATGCTACCACGGTAATAATTAACTCTAAGGAAATAGATAAGATCGGTTCAAAGTTTTCGGGCGGTTGTTCAATAAGCATCAGGGAACCCAAGAGCATTGATATAATCCCTCCAATCGTTAGTAATCCGTAACTGGTAATTTTCACTTCTAATATGAAAAGTACTATTGCAAATATAATTAAGAGTAAACCCGCATAGTTTACAGGAAGAGTTTGAAGAGCAAAAAAGGCTAAGATAAGAAATATAACACCGACAACTCCGGGAAAGATAGCCCCGGGATTGGAAAGCTCAAAAAAGATTCCATAAATGCCAAGCATTAACAAGATATAAGCAACATTTGGATTGGAGATTTTATCAAGAATTTTATAGCGCCAATTCATTTCCAAATACTTTATTCGAGCATTTTTAGTTTTTAGGGTGTATTTGCCAGAGAAGACTTCCACTTGCATGCCGTCCAGTTGAATCAATAAACTATCCACGGACGGGGAGATAAAATTTATTACATTTATTTCAAGGGCTTCTTTTTCCGTAATTGATACACTTTCCCGGACCGCTTTTTCAGCCCACTCCACATTACGTCCGCTTTTTTCAGCTAATGCCTTCATTTGAGCCACAGCGTCGTTAGTAATTTTGTCCGTCATGACAGAGGAGGTATCTGCACCGCCTCCAATTGTGACTGGATGTGCGGCTCCGATGTTCGTACTAGGAGCCATGGCCGCCACATGAGCTGCGTATGTAATAAACACGCCTGCCGAAGCGGCTCTTGACCCAGGGGGTGATACATAAACGATTATCGGGATTCTGGAA
>JBHIAC010000243.1:0-3088 GCA_046758365.1 bacterium | reverse complement strand
TAAGGGAGAGCAGCGGCATGGCCATTTCAGTAACCGATGAGGAGATCTTAGAATCAATGAGAGAGTTGGCGCAAGCAGAGGGCATATTCGCCTGTCCCGAAGGAGCGGCTACTTGGGCAGCGCTGAAGCACTTGAAAGAGCAGAACGCCATCAAGCCTCAAGATAAAGTTGTTCTTTTTAACACAGGCGCCGGATTGAAATATCCTGAATTAATCTCTCCGGATATCAACTAACCTGAATAATTTATAACCATGTGTCCTTGTGGTTAGTACTTGAACAATAGAATCTTTACTCGAAATGCAAATAACTTTATAAGACAAAATAATTGACGACAAAATCATTAATAATTATTTTGTCTTTAATCATTTTGTCTTTTTGGGTTCCGGCTGTCGAGGTTAGGAATTATTCAGATAAAAAAACTTTGCTAAAAAAACAAGTTGTTGCAGATTTGTAGTACAAGCAATACACAGGCTAAAAGCTTTTCTTTGGCATTTTAATTGATAATTAACCTACAAAGAAAAATCACCTTACTTAAGGACTAAGTTCGTTTACGGTTTCGCTAAGGAGTTGATTAAATTTGTCAGGATCTTCCATCATTACAAAATGACCAATTCCTGGCATGAGCTTTAATTCAAAAGAGAGAGCATGTCGTTGTCCAACCTCAACATTCGTAGGATATTTATCTGAGTTTATGCAATGTATTGGAATTCGTACCTCCTTTAGTGCTGCTATAGGATCAAAGTCAAAATATCCCTGCAACGCACCTATTGCGACCTCTGGGGGAGCCGAGGACATGTCTGTTACAATCTGTTCGACCAGGGCAGAATCTGCGTTAGGTGGAAACATGCTGCGTACAAAGTTACTGGACGCTTCTACAAAATTGGCCTTAAAAGAGGAAAGAAATTCATCAACTTGTTCCTGAGTGTATTTAGCTTCAAAGTTTTGATATGTATCTACCCCAACTAATCCTATTATACGCTTGGGCATTTGCCGTGCTGCCTCTATAATTACAGGCCCTCCCATAGAATGCCCAATTAGAATGACCTGGTCAAGGTCAAGTTTTTCGATAACTGCCACAACATCTTTGCCAAATGCTTCAATTGTCCAATTTTTTCGATCAAGACCAGACTCACCATGCCCCGCAAGATCAATAGTCACAACTTTATGTTGTTTTGAGAAGTGAGGCACTTGCAGCTTCCAATAGCTTTTGTCACAGCACCAACCGTGGACAAACACCAGGACTGGTTTACCATTCCCTTCTACATTGTAGCTTATAGGAACATTGTCAGCAGAAAGAACCTTCAGATTGTGCTCAGGTGCACAACCTGGTAAAATGAAGAATAATATAGAAAACCATATTAATAAAAGTGTCAAAGGTTTTCTCATTGTAACCTCCTTAATGATTATTTTAATCTCTAGTTTGGAGTGACGGCGAGACACCTAACGCCAATGTTAAGGCGCTGGAAACTGCGGTGCATCTGTACTTTAATATTAAGACTAAACTTATGCGGGCATCCCAAGAATCAGATTCGCACGGCGCGTTTCCAGTCGCCTTGAACATTTTGTTAGCCCGACACACAATGTATTATTATAAAAGACAATTTAATTATAGACTAATATCTTATTTTAACAAAAGATGCACTACCACCACAATTCTCTATTTTTTCTGCTATATAAAGAGCCCATTCTTTTGAATACCAGTAAACCCATCTTTCATTTCTTTGGTTATCTTTCCCTTTCATGAGTTTAACTTCTTCTTCATATGTCCTGTTATGAATAAGTTCTCTATAAAATAATTTTGTTAAACATTCCACAACTTTGATATTTTTAAAATCCCATTTAGCATGAACGTAATATCTATCCCCCTTTGAAGAGCCTGTTGGATACAAAACTATTGACTTTTCTCCTAATTCAATTTCCTTTATTATATTATTAATCCATGAATTTCTCATATTTGAAGGTATGCTATTTAAAATTTTTAATGCTCGGTCTTTTTCAATTCTGAATATTATGTCAACTGCTTCCTTTTTATTTTGCGAATTTGAAATTAATTTTTGAACTAAATAATCATCAACTTTAAATCTGTCGTTAATTAGCTTTTTTGCTTTGTAAGCCAGTTCTTTGTCTGTATGTCGACTTAAATCTAATAATGTTAAAGCCATAGGTTCCTTATAAGTTACTGTTTCGATATAATACTTAAGTTGAGAATCACCTAAACTGATTAATTTATCAAGAGCTTCGATTTTTTGTCCAATGTCGGTCCGTTCTTCTTGTAATAAGTCAATTAAATAACTATCTATTCGATTATTTTCGGATGGAGTACTTTCCTGTTTTATATTCCACTTTATTTCTTGTGCATAAGCAGAATTAAAAAATAAAGAAGACTGATTTCGAGGAGTCAAGTACTTTAACACATTATTACCAGAATTTTCATCCCAATCTATACAAAATTCTACAAAAATTTGAGAGTTATAATTTATTATAAATTCTTCTACTTTTCCTTGACCTTTGCTATAATATATTTTAAACCTTTGATTATTTTCAAAAGGTTTGTTTTGAATGAAGATAAAGTGTTCATCTCTAATTTGAGGTAAGCCTTTTTCAAGTTTTGTTATTATTATTGGTTTGAAATATAAATCATTGGATGCAATTTTCTCATATTCTTTAAGACTAACTATTTTCCCTTTAAACACATGAAATGATACTTGATAATTAAACCACCAAATTATTGATACTATTACAAGAATTAAACCAAATGTAGCTGTACCAAGAAAATATAAGCGTAAAGTATTTATTTCATTTTCTGATGCAGGTGGATTTGTTCTTAAATTTGCTTTATTATAATTTTTATATCCCCATCGACTAACATACAGCGTGAACAATAATGCAAATAAAAATGGACCAAATCGAAATGCTAAATTTGTTAAATGTAAAATGTTTTCCACAATTTAAATCCTTTTTAATTATATTTTCATTATTATTAAACGGGCTAACAAGTGAGTATTTAGTTTCTGTCTAACATTCAATATGTAATGATATACAGAAACTGGCTAACGATTTTGGAGTTAAGCTGCAACGTAACTAAAAA
>JBHIAC010000242.1:0-3129 GCA_046758365.1 bacterium | reverse complement strand
TCAGACATTGGTGGGGAATACCAGCCAAGACTCCTTCAATGAGTTTGAGGCGCTCGTTGCGCACCGGAATAACAATCGCCATGTCTTTCTCAATTTCAAACAGAGCCTCATAAGGAATTTGTTGAATACCCGTGCCTGGTTCCGGAGAAGCGCTGCCGTTCAGACCTGAGTCTAACTCAAGTACTTTTTGCAACCCGTAAAAGCGCACCGCACCAAATCGCTCAATTTCTCTGGGGATTTCTATTCTCATCTCACACCTCCTTCAAGCTGATTCTTTAAAGAATGCAACTTACGAATGTTATTTTCCAAATAGTTACTGGATTTTGGTGGCAGGAGACCGAGCCGCGCAGCATGTGAATCAAGATAATACTGCACTTGCGGCGAAGGTTTCCATAAGTGATAGTCTCCATAACGAAATCCATATCGGGATGAACTTCCGAGTATTTCGGTAACCGTTTTCTCAGGGTCATAACCAATAGTTTCCAGCATGGATTTCGTCACGCCATTTCCATTTGCCAATTCTTCGAAAGCATCGTGGACATTTGCGCCATGCTGTGCTGCCTCTTTTTTGCGAAAGGCGATCTCTGCTGGAATTCCTCTAGATACACAATATTCACGGTGCACTCGTTTTCCAAACGCATCGTTATTAGGCGAAAGCTTCAATTCTGGAGATATCTGGAATGCAACCTTAACGACGGCTGGATCCAAAAAAGGAACCCTCAACTCAAGGCTGTGGGCCATGGCTATCTTGTCTTCTCGTTCTAAGCATTCCTTGTATAAAAGAAAGGTGTCTTCCCAGGAGTAGCGCTCAAAACTTTCATATCCTTCTTGATTGACAATTGTGGAATACCAAGGATAACCACCGAAGAGTTCATCAGCACCCTGGCCTGTTAGAATCACTCGTTCGCCCGCCTCCTGCGCCATGCGAACGGAGGCATAAATGGGAACAGACACCTCAACTTGGTTAAGGCTATGATCTTCGATGTCCCTTATAATCTGTGGAATAAGCTCTTCAATATCCTTTACAGTCAGGATCTTTATTTTTAGTGGAAAATTGAATTGTTCGGCTAATTTGTGAGCCCATTTAATATCTGCAGCCCCTTCTCTTCCGGCTGTATAGCAAGTAAATGAAATGCCTAATTTTTGCACTTCATAAGCTAGTAAGAAGCTATCTATCCCGCCTGAGAAAATAACACCCACATGTTTTCTCCCAGCAACCCGTTTACGAATAGCCTCTTGAATCGCTTGTTTATAAACTTTAATCGCTTTTTCTTTGACTTTTATGTGATGGGTTGCTCGAATGGCTTCAGGGGTCCAGTAGGCTATATCCTGAAAGTATTGTTCGGTAATAACTGCCAGATGACCCGGCAGCAAACGATGGATTTCTATACTTTCACCTGAGATTGCATAAAGCGGCTTTTTTTCAGAGGCAAAGGCAATGTGATCACTGTTTATGTAATAATAAAGTTGCCGAACGCCTATTTTATCTCGTGCAATAATGGTCTGTTTGTTGTCCGTTATTACAAACGCGTATACGCCATCTAACATTGGTAAAACTTTCTCAACAGCAGTCTTCAAATCACCCTGGTAATGTTTCTCTACAAGTCGTATAATGACTTCACTATCTGTATCTGATTCAAGATTACCTTTTAGCTGTTGTCGTAACTTTTTATAATTATAAATTTCGCCATTATGAAGCAGGCTAAGGTGTCCATCTTTTGATTGAAATGGTTGCAAGCCATCAGTACCGCCAGTAATGGCTAATCGTACATGTCCTAAAGCAATCGAACCTTTCATCTTTTTAAAGTTTAGTTCTTCTAATTTCTTCTTGCGTTTTACGACTCCGCCAATCATCAAGCCCGCCCCATCAGGGCCACGATGCTGCATTGAATGCAGCATTTTCTTAAGATAATTGCCAGTTTCATTCTCGTTACTACTTACTATGCCAGAGATTCCACACATAATTAATAACCTCCATAAAAATCTATTTTAATATTATTACATTGATAACTTCTTATTTTTTAAAATTTACAGCAATGCATTATATTATTTTATCGAAACTCAAAATCAATAAAGTACCTGATCAGTACTGCTTTGGTCCAAACCTTTAGGCGGCGTTATGATTCACCTCCATGCTTAAGGCTGTGAAATTATCCCTTACAGAGTAATCTTAACTCAACTCTTAGCCATTATTTTAGTGGAGTTTGCCATTGGCATATTAAATGCTGTCATCAATTTTTTTGATCATTTAAGGTGGGAACATCATTTGCTTCACCAATTTTAGTAATATTCGATGCAAGTTCTTCAATGCGACTTTTAGCCTTAGAACTATAACGACTGTCCGGGTATTTCTGGATTAATTCTGTGAACGCGTCATGAGATTCATCATTTCGTTCTAATTTGTGAAGACATTCTGCTTTCCAATATAAAGCATCCGTTGCAAATTTGGTATCATAATAATTGTCTAAGATGCTATTAAAATACACTAAAGCCGCGTAATAATCATGCAACTTACGATAAAGCTCTCCCGTTTTAAATTCCTTTTTAGCCAATTTAGTTCTACAAACATTCAATAACTTTTCTGCTTCAGGCACCAGATCACTATCAGGAAAATTTTCTATAAATCCTTGGAAACTTTCAATCGCTTGAAAAGTGTACTTCTGGTCTAATGAATATTTTGGAGAAAGTTTATAAGCACACATGCCAATTTTAAATTGAGCCTGATCGGCCCATTTGCTATTTGGATACAAACGAAATAGTCTATTATATTCATCAGCAGCAAGAATATATTCTTTTAGGTTAAAATGGCTTTCTGCTAAAAAAAACTGTGCTTCATCCACGAACGGTGAGCCAGGATTGTTTAAAGTCAAAATCTTAAACTGGCTTTTAGCTTCAAAATAATCCCTCTTGCTAAACATTTGCTTGGCTATTTTGAATCGTTCTACTGTGGTAATATTGGGCTTGATGTTATAAGATCTACACCCTGTCGACGTTGTAGTTAGAATAAGAAGATAATTAAAGATTTTTTTAAGATCTATTATTGAATGCATATATCATCTTGGCGAAACTTAAAACTCACAGCGCCGCAGAGCCGCAACCAGAAGAAAAACTTTGTGTCCTTGTGGTTAG
>JBHIAC010000241.1:0-3209 GCA_046758365.1 bacterium | reverse complement strand
AATTTTTGAAAATCATTGATATTTTATTATTATATTAAGTATAACAGTTCATAAAATCAATGAATAACAAAATCACTGTCATTCTGAACTTGTTTCAGAATCTGTTGTTTATTAATTGCTTAGATGCTGAAATAAATTCAGCATGACAACAGGTTTATAATTATTTAGGATATATTAAATTATATTTACAGAAAATTTACCAAAGGTATAATGAAAAAGAATAGCACCTCCGATGTAAAATTTTTATATTAGTGGGTAAAATATAAACAATAACCCCACAAAAAATTTTAAGGAGGTGCCATATGGAATATATAGGATTTGATTATCATAAGCAACATACTTTTGCAACAAGCATAAATAAAATGACTGGTGAGATACGACAAGCTAAATTAGCTAATACACCTGAAGCCGTTGAAAGTTTTCTAAAGGATTCAAGTGATTCTCATGCGGTATTAGAAGCTTCCCGTACCTGGCCAGTGTTTTATAATTTACTCAGAGGGCGTGTTGCAACAATAACTTTAGCACACCCCTTAAAAGTGAAAGCTATTGCTTCTGCACGTATCAAAAACGATAAGATTGACAGCAGGATATTAGCAGAGCTTTTATCAGCAGACCTTATTCCTGAGGCGTATATTAGGCCCGAAGAGAATAGAGAAAGACAAACAGTTTTACGCCAGCGTGCGATGTTAGTTTCCATGCGCACTCGCATTAAGAATCGGATTCATGTTCTTGTAGACCGTCAGCCATATGAAATACGAAAAGAAGTTGAAGGTTTATCAGACCTTTTCGGAAAAACCGGTATGAAATGGCTTCGTAATGTAAAAGAGCTTTCAAAAAACGACAGAATATTGCTTGATCAAATGCTTACAATTTTTGACAGTCTCACAATGGAAATAGAAAAAAGTAATGAACAGATAGAAATGTTCTTTTCTGATGATCCTGATGCCCAGATTCTCGCCACTATGCCTGGAATAGGAATATTCTTAGCGGTTTTAATCTCTACAGAAATCAACGGCATTGAGCGTTTTCCAAGTGCTGATAAGTTGGCGTCGTATACCGGGCTAATACCATCAACCCGTAGTTCAGCAAACAAGGTTCGTCACGGTAAAATTACAAAAACAGGCAATAAATGGCTGCGCTGGGCATATGTCGAGGCTGCTGCAAGAGTAAAAAGAACATATCCACAATTTAATGCATTTTATTATCCACTGGTAAAACGAAAAGGCATAAGAAAAGCAACTGTAGCTCTTGCAAGAAGAATGGTCATGATTTCATTCAGCATATTACGTGACAGAAGAAAATTTCAAATGTATCGGAAACTTGATAAATGCCAAAGAACATATTGAGTCGCCTTGGAACAAAACTAGTGACCCCCGGTGGGTGCACTGTGCCAAAGGTTAAGGGACTCAAGAATCGTATTATACGATGTGTGCCACAATAGGCACGAATAGAAGTTTGAGAACTTTTCTCTAAAAATTAACTTTTTTTAGCATCGGTATGGAACTTTCTTTTTCATAGAAGTTTTGATGAAATGTTTACGATAAAAGTGGAATTTTTGTTCTTTGAAATAAGTTATGGTTTTGATTAATTTCTAGTTCAACAAGAGCGAGAGAATGTTGCTTAATTTTAAGATTTTTCTCTCTTCTTCTGTGCCGGGCTTGGAATATTTTAATACATCTTTCTTTTAAGAGTTTCTCGGGATCGCCTCTGTAGTAGTCAATAGGTCTGAGGAAGTTAATAGCACTGTGCAATCTTTCCTCGTTGTAATAACGTATTATTTCGTCTATAATGGCTCTGGCATGAGCAATGTTTCTTAATTCATAATCATCTATTTTTTCTTTTACTGTTTTATTGACTCTTTCTACTAACCCATTTTCTTCAGGGCAGTAAGGATGTATCCTGTGATGACCAACTCCATTTTGACTCAGTACCATCTTAAATTCGTGGCTTATATATGCGCTGCCGTTGTCTGTCTGGATTATGGGAGTCTTTTCTCTATCAAGTTTGCTAATGGCTCTTTCAGCCGCTAAAGAAACTGAATTTCCGTCCATTGAAGTCATTACCTCATGATGAGTCACATAACGAGAATGTTCATCTACAAATGTTATAATGTAATATTTTCTTCCGTCTACTTCGATATAACTTATATCCGACTGCCATCCATAATCAGGTGATGAAGGTAGTTCTCTGGTTCTCTTTTTCCGTTTTTCTTTTGGCTGCCAGCTGCAAATAAGTCCTTCTTCCTTTAAAATCTTGTATACTGAGGTAGCTGATAAAAAAGCAACATTCTCATCTACCATCCGCCACGTTAACTCTCGATGACGAATGTTCGGATTTCTAAGAGCATATGATATTACTGCTCTCCGTTCCTCTGATAATATTTTATCAGGGTGTCGATTAATTGTTATTTTATCCTTGTTTGAACTCCTTAACCAATTGTAATAAGTTGAGGGCTTTACATCTAAATGTCTTAAAATCCATTTAGTTGAGAATTTACAAAGTTCTTTTGTTCTTCTTACTGTATCCATGATAAGTTTCTGATAATACTCCGATATATGATGGTAGCGCTCTATATACCAAGATTTTTTTTTAAATGGAGATTCTCTTCTGTTATTATTGCTATTACTCGATCTTTATGACTTATTTGTTCCTTAAGCTTCTCTTCCTGATCATTCTTCTTACGAGATTTACGCTTATATATTACTGGTGCACTTTTTATTAATTGGTCTTTCCATTGATAAAATTGAACCGTTGATATTCCATAACTCCTACATATCTCGGCTATGCCATTACTGCTGGATAATCCAGATAATACTATCTCTAATTTCTCCTGGGGAGTAAATTTTCTTCTTTTAGACATTGTGATTTCTCCTTCTTTTAGTTAAATTATTATAACAATTTTTATGAGAAACCACAACTTAATTCTAAGTGTCAAAATTCCACTTTCAAGAAAAACAGTACATACATCATAAATACTTTTTCCCAGCCATTTTTGTGCCATTTCATTTTTAGAAACGCATATCGGAGGTAATTGCAAGAAGTCTCCAACAATAATAACAGATTGGGCAATTTTTCTTGCTGCCCAATAAATATAAGGAATAGGTGCCATACTTGACTCATCTATTATTAATACATCAAAGGTTCTGTCAGGCAATTCTTTAGATGAAAATGTTTTAGTTAAAGTAGTAGCTATTAGTTTTGCCTCAGAT
>JBHIAC010000240.1:0-3255 GCA_046758365.1 bacterium | reverse complement strand
TTGATTAGTAACAATGTAACAATGAGACAATGTAGCAATTATGAATTATATCACCAATTTCATTCATAATTCAACATTGTAGCTCGCTGCGCTAGGACTTATCATCGTATTTGAATTTCCCGTTATTCCTTCACTCCAAAGCTCCAATACTCCAATTTTGCTATCCACCACCTCTCTTTAAGTATTTTAATTTAATAAATTCCAAGATAATATTAGTCAAGTATGATACCGATTTGTAATCGGCATGCGCCGATCTTTGCCGAAAGCTTTCTGAGTAATTTTTATACCAGGCGGAGCTTGTCGGCGTTTGTACTCGTTGCGGTCAACTAACCGCGCCACTTCCTTTACGACTTCTCTGGGAAATCCTTGCTCAATAATTTCTTTAACGCTCTTGTCCTTTTCCACAAACTCTTCTAAAATAGCATCTAAAAGATCGTAAGGGGGCAGAGTCTCTTGGTCCTTTTGTCCAGGTCGCAACTCAGCAGTGGGAGCCTTTTTGAGAATGGAGGTAGGAATAATTTCTTGTTTGGCTTTCTCATTAATATGCTTACACAGTTGATAAACCCAGGTCTTGGGTACATCTTTAATCACGGCAAATCCACCCGCCATGTCGCCATAAAGCGTACAATACCCCACACTGGTTTCGCTTTTGTTTCCTGTGGTGAGCACCAGCCACCCGAATTTATTGGAAAGGGCCATGAGAATATTTCCTCGAATGCGGGCTTGCAGATTCTCCTCCGCGACGTCTGTGGGGCGGTCTTTAAATACTTCCTTCAGAGTTTCTAAGTAGGCCTCAAAGGCTCTTTTAATGGAAATGGTTTCTGTTTGTATATTTAGATTTTGGGCAAGTTTCTCAGCATCTCGCAAACTTTCTTCTGAAGTATATTGACTTGGCATAAGAATGCCCACTACATTTTCTGCACCTAGGGCATCAACAGCTATGGTGGCCGTTAAGGATGAATCTATTCCGCCACTTAAACCAATCACGACTTTTTGAAATCCGTTTTTAGTCACATAATCCTTTGTGCCAAAAACCAGAGCTTGATAAATTTCTTCTAAACGATTTAAGGGTTTGAATTGTTTTTTTGGAATAGGAGGTTTCACAGAAATTATCTTCGATGGTTCGAGAGTGATAGAATTCAAATGGTAGTCAGAGCGGAATTCCCGTTTGTCTAATGCAAAAGTTGGCTCATCATCACGAAATCTTCGTAAAGCGGTTAAATCGATATCTACGAGTATAAAATCTTCTTCAAATTGACGTCCTTCTACGATAATTTCACCCTGGTGATCGACCACAAAACTATTACCGTCGAAGACCAGTTCATCTTGTCCCCCTACTGTATTAACCATAATTACAATTGCTCGGGTCCTTCGAGCTCGAGTCATACCGAGGTCCAACCGTTCTTTTCTTTTTTCTACATAATAGGGAGAAGCGGAAACATTTATAATAATTTCCGCATCGCCACAGAAAGCTTGACATTCAGAAATTCCATCAGGTATCCAAATGTCTTCGCAAATGTTGAGGCCAAATTTAATGCCATTATATTCAAAAACTAAGGGTCGGTCGCCCGGCGCGAAGTAACGCTTCTCATCAAACACACTGTAATTGGGCAAACAGATTTTATGATATAGGGTGGCAATTTGCCTTTGGTATAATAGAGCAACGGTATTATAAATCTTTTCGTGGCCATCCACAAATCCCACTACCGCAATAATTTTTTGATTTTCTTTGGCAAGGCGATCAAGATATAATTTATTGTCTGCTATAAACTTCCGCTTAAGCAGAAGGTCTTCCGGCGGGTAACCAGGGATGGTTAATTCTGGAAAAATTACTAGGTCAGCCCCCATCCTTTCCGCCTCGTGAATGTAGTAAAGGATTTTTTGGTAGTTACCTTCTAAATCGCCAACCGTAGAGTTGGTTTGGGCCAAGGCTACTCGAACTTGCTGGGTCATGTTGCAATAGTACTTTTAAATTTTTGAAGCAAATTAACTCAAATCAAAAATAAAGTTTTCCTGAAATAAAATCAAGTTTTATTAAGAGAAAAGTGAAAAGAAAATAGTGAATAGTGAACGGGGGTAAGTGCCGTCTATTCACTTTTCACTTTTCACATTTTACTATTCACTTCTCACTAATTTCTTTTAGCTAACAAAATCCTCTTGACATGTCTAATTTCTTTGGTTATATTTATTTTAGTTTAAATTATAGTAACCCTCGATTCATACAATTACCGACCTTATCACCAAATGATGCAATTAAACATTAAAAAGTCTACAGGAGGATTAATTTGAATTTCATATCTCTACTACTCGTATTTATTTTATTCACGTTCAACGCTTTGCAGTCTTCCCAGGACAAAGGGAAGTGGGTTGAAGGCGTTGGAGAAGTCATTGTGGCTGAATTCATGACCGCCGCAGAAGCCAAACAACTTGCTCGCTCACGGGCCCGCAATGACGCCATTGAAAGAGCACTCGGGGTTAATATTTCGGCTGGACAATTTCTGCAGCAGTTTGAAGTTATGAGAAATTCAGGCGAAGTTGTGGATGCAGGTGAATCCTTTGCCAAGTTCATCCATGAAAGCAGACGAGGCAGGATAATCCAGCAAGGCAAGTGGCAGGAAGAGACCAAAGTTTCCAAAAACCCGGATGGCACAGAAATCGTGAAACGGTATGCTAGAAACCGCTTTTATGTCGTGGCAGAAGAGAAGCAAGCCGATCCTTCGTTTCAATTGGAGTTGTCGCTGTCAAAGCAGAATTATAAGGAAGGTGAGGCGTTGTCGTTTGATGTGGCAGCCACACAGGATTGTTACCTGAACGTTCTCAACCTGGCTGGCAATGATTCGGTTTATTTGATGTTCCCAAATGTTTTGGAAAAATCGAACCGGCTTTTGACCAATGAAAAACGCCGAATACCCGGATCTGACTATTCTTTTACCGCGGCTCTGCCACCGGGGAAGAGGATAGCGGTTGAGTATCTCATAGCTATTGCCACCAAGGACTCGCTGGTGTTTCGTTCCAGAGAAACGGTAAAACCGGGCGCTGGTTATGCGCAAACATTTAAAGCCGGCCTCAACGATGTTTGGAAATGGGTCTCGGAGATTAATGCGGACCGAAGAGTGGAGGCTATTGAGTCATTTAAGATTTTCAAAAAATAAAGTGCTGCATTGATCGTTTGATCGTTCAGTATATTTATGTGTAATCTACAAAAAGCTGACCTTCTATTAATTTTTATTAAATATCTATTTGATATATTTATAT
>JBHIAC010000239.1:0-3259 GCA_046758365.1 bacterium | reverse complement strand
CATAATATTGTGCTGATTTTAACCGCTTTCCTTCTGGCGTGCACATTTTTAATAAATTCCACCTACGCTGGGGAACAGTCTAAGAACGCAGTCAAGGGAGAAAAAATCACGGTTCGGGTAAATGGGCTCTCCTGTCCATTTTGTGCCTACGGGTTGGAGAAAAAGCTGAAATCACTGAACGGCGTCGCAAAGCTTGAAATTAAAATCAACGATGGTCTGGTTAATCTATTTCTGAAAGAAGGCGCCAAACTCACTGAGGCAGAAATTCAGAAGAAAGTCAAAGAGGCTGGATTCACGCCACGGGAAATTACTTTCGAGAAGCCTGTAACCAAGTCAGAATCCAAATACCACAACGTGGCTTTGAAAATAGAAGGCATGCAATGTCAGGGATGCGTATCGCGAGTGGAGGCTGCGTTAAATAAAATCAATTGTGCCAAAGAGGTATCGGTCAGTCTTGAAAAAAATGAAGCCACGGTTCTCTGTTCGGGGGATGAAAAAGACAGGGGGAAATTGATCGAGACCGTAGAGAAGCTCGGTTTTAAGGCAAAATTCGTTGGTGTTAATAAAGCCTCAGTCGAAGAACAAAACTGAATAGAGGTATATATTGAAGCTTAAACAATTAATGAAGATTGTGTACTTAATTCTTCCTTTCCTTACATCTGGAGTTTATGCTCAACAAAATGCGACCATCAAAGGGTACGTAAGAAATGCGGAGAAGGGTGAGTCGTTAGCGGGGGCAAACGTTTTGATTCTGGGCACAACTCAGGGAGCCGCAACAGACAAAAGAGGGTTTTATGAAATTAAAGATGTACCGACTGGAAAATACAAATTAGAAGCCAGAATGATTGGTTTTAAAAATCAAATAAGAGGTGTTACCGTTAAACAGGGGGAAACCGTTCAATTAAATTTTGGTCTTCTTTCTAAATTAATTGAACTAAATGAAATCACTATAGAAGCTAAAAAAATAAGAGGTCCCATGCCAGTAATGAAGATAGAATCAGAAGAAATTAGAAGGCTTGTACCTACTACCACAGCCGATATATTAAAAGAAGTGCCCGGTGTATCAACTTCACGCTCAGGAAGTTGGGGTACAAAACCCTACTTTCAAGGTATGACAGATTCCAGAATACTGGTATTCATTGACGGAGTAAAAATAAATCAAGCCTGTCCGATGGGCATGGATGCCTGCACCGCCACGATAGAACCTGATATGATTGAAAATATAGAGGTACAGAAAGGACCAGGGTCAGCACAATTCGGCTCCGGTAATATGGGCGGCATTATTAATATTTCAACGATAAATTCCAAATATACTAAAAGTCAAAACTTTAAAACAGATATCAATTTTGTCAGCAAATACCAAAGCGTGTCTAATTCACGTACTGGAATGCTCTCTTTTAGTGGCGGAAATGAAAAATTTGACTTTGTTGCAAGTGTTGGAGCAGGCTTACACGATGACTATAAAACAAAACAAGGAGTTGTCAAAAATAGCGGATTTAAATCCAGTAACATTCAACTGAAAAGCAGATATCGTCCAGGCTATAATCAACAATTGCTTTTCACAACTCAAATTTATAGAGCTGAAGATATTGGCTGGCCGGCTGCCAATACCATCATCCCTGAAGAAAAAAGAGATACGTATGCCTTAAATTATACTGTTAGTGATCTAGGTCAAAAACTGCAAATGATTACTGCTAATATTTCATATTCACCCATGTATCACAATATGATAAACTATTTGCCCGGTAATTTGCAATTTAAAGGCGATTCAAAAACAAATACCTATAATATTAATGTAAACAGCTATTGGGCAATCGGTAAAAAAAATACGCTCACTACGGGGGTCTTCTATAGCTTATGGAAAATGTATGAGAAAAGCAGCGTTATTAACCATGGTGTAAGCTCACTGTTCATAGATATTCTTCCAAAGTCGTCAGTCAGTGAATTGGGTATTTTTATACAAGATGAATATAAAATTTTCAATCGCTTAAAAGTGCAAACTGGCGTTCGAGCAAATTATATAAGTTCAAATGCCAAAAAAGATACTACATCTACCTTTTTCCAGGACAATCTGCAATCTGAAGAATTCATACTTAGTGGTTCTGCGGGCCTGCTTTACAATTTAGCAGAAAACACCGCACTGACTGCCTCTGTAAGTAAGGGATTTAAGGCAGCCACGCCTGTAGAACGTTTTATTGCTGCTCCTATGATAGATGGTTATTACCGAATTGGTAATCCAGATTTAACTTCAGAAACCAATACCAGCAAACGTATTGGACTTAAAGGAATGCAAAATCGTTTTAACTGGAATATTGAAATCTATCATAATAGTCTATCGAATCTGATTTCTGCCGAAGTAGATTCCAACATAGCAAATCCATACCGGGGGTCAAAAGGAGTCAAACGATTTGATGGCATTAATAAGGCGAATGTTATCGGTGGAAGTGCTGTCGTTAAATTTTCTATTTCACAATCATTATTTCTTAGCACGAATGTATCTTACGATTGGGGGCAGGATAAAACAACCGGTGACCCACTTCCCGGTATTGCACCACTTGAGTCAGCTACAAAGCTTGGATACAATAATGCCGACAAGGGATACTGGCTTGAGTTTGCTGTAAAAGTAGCAGCCGCTCAAAATCGTTATGCTAAACGGTATGGAGAAGAACACACTCCGGCATATGCCGTATTTGACTTCAGAGGAGGATGGAAAGTTAAAGAAGGTATTGAATTCTCTGTTGGTGTTAAAAATATCTTCAACAAAAATTACCGAGATCATTTGAATCTTGCACTCCTTCCTGAACCCGGACGTAATGCCTTTATTACGACTAGACTCACGTTACCTATGCCTAAGTTCAAGAAAAAGTTAAATCTTAAAAATACCAAACAAGTCCGGATATCAGTGGAAGGGATGGCCTGCCAAAACTGTGTTAAAACGATTAATGAACGATTCAACGCGCTACCAGGTGTGGTTTCGACAACAGTGAGCCTTAAAGATAAAATGGCGCAAGTCATCGTCCGTGAGAATAAAGTGTCACTGGATGAATTAATTAATGTTGTTGAACGAGCTGGATTTAAAGCTTCACTAATCTCTGTTGAACCTTTTAAAAAAGACAAAAGGTGAAAAGGCAATTATTAATATGATCAAACCA
Organism: bacterium; assembly: GCA_046758365.1. Taxonomy (GTDB): domain Bacteria; phylum Zhuqueibacterota; class Zhuqueibacteria; order Oceanimicrobiales; family Oceanimicrobiaceae; genus JBHIAC01. The sequence goes on along the minus strand of JBHIAC010000239.1, from coordinate 107 downwards.
CTAAAAATCAGCTTTATCTTGCTGGTCATTCTTTTGTATGCAGGTTCTTGGGCAGATAGTTTTGCCCAAGGTCCGCCTATCAATACCGACACCCCTATCATGCTCGG
>JBHIAC010000238.1:0-3328 GCA_046758365.1 bacterium | reverse complement strand
TAGAAATATAAAGTTAGAAATTGCAAGTGATCTGCCCACTGTTTTAGCCAATCGAGAAGATTTAATTACCATATATTATAATTTGTTCGACAATGCCATAAAATATTTAGGTGATAATAAAAATCCCAAAATTGAGGTGGGCTGGGAGGAACAGAAGAATTTTTATGTATTCTGGGTCAAAGATAACGGAATTGGCGTCTCGAAAGAATTTCAGGAAAAAGTTTTTGACCTGTTTCATAGAGGGAGTGCTTCACGCAAAATAGAAGGGACAGGCGTCGGATTGGCCATTGTCAAACGGATAGTTGAAAGACATCGAGGTGTGATTAGGTTAAGTTCTGATATTGGTAAAGGTTCTACTGTTTATTTTACATTACCAAAAGCTGAGCGACTCATTACACAAAGTAATAAGAAAGTCGTTAATTAGGATAAACCGTGTTTGAATTAGTAAGGAAACCTGAAATAAACCTATCTCTACTTCCCTATCTATAAAATTTCACAGGTAGATTTTAATTCAAAACAGAACTTTCAATTGGATCCTTTCCTGAAGCACATTTGATTTAAATCAATGACAGAAATACATCATTTATTACTTATGAAAGGTAGGACTGAGGTGATGGAAATCAAAAAAGAAGTTTACGCTTTCCAAAACAAATCAATCCCAATAAAAAAGGAAAGTTTGGGCCAAGACCAGGATTTGAATGTATATCTTCAGACCATTGTACATGAACTTAAAAGTCCTTTGGTATCGGTCCAGGGTTTTGCATCCCTTTTATTTGAAGAATATGGTAGCAATTTACCCAGGGAAGGCAAAAGATATTTAGAACGTATTTTTTTCAACTTAAAAAAAGCAGAAGATATGTTGTCGGATTTATCAGAATTTGCGCAGGTTATCATTGATGAAGCCGATTTTAAAATGGTAGCTGTTGACGAAATCATTGAAGTGGCAAAAGAACCCTTTTTGTTTGAACTTAAGGAAAGGCGGCTTAGGTTGGTTGTTCATAGTAATTTACCTGACATCTATTGTGATGCTAATGCCATGATACAAGTATTTACAAATCTAATCTCCAATGCCATTAAGTATTCTCGTGAGGACTCAGAGGTAATAGAAATTGGTTATGCTTGTGATGAAATTTTTCATAAATTTTTTGTTAAAGATTATGGCATAGGTATCAGCGCAAAAGATAGAAATAAAGTCTTCCATTTTTTTAGCCGATTAGGCAATAAGAAGGGTGTGAGTGGTTCAGGGCTTGGATTGGCCATTGTCAAACGCATTATTGAAGGCCATGGTGGAGAAATTTGGGTCGATTCTAAAATTTATAAGGGCTCAACTTTTTATTTCACCTTACCTAAAGTAAATTTAAAAATCGATGGTTCATAGTTGGAGGCAACAACAATGGAGAACAAGATAAGGGTTCTTTTAGTCGAGGATGATCTCGACCAAGCGGAACTTGTCGAGACTAGTCTACAAAGATTTGACCCCCGTTTTCAAGTTGAAACAATCCATACAGGGGATGCCTGCTTCAAAAAACTTTCCGACAACGAATACGAAGCCATTATCTTAGATTATAAATTGCCTGTATTGAATGGATTAGAAATTCTTAACAAATTTGCAAAACAAGGGATTGATACACCAGTAGTCGTGGTTTCCGGCCAAGGAAATGAACAAATTGCTGTTAAGGCTTTAAAAGAAGGAGCTTATGATTATATCGTCAAAGACACCAGTTATTTATCTGTGCTTCCCAAAGTAGTTCAAAAAACCATTGAAAAATACCATCTGGAAAGAAAACTCAGAGAATCGGAAGGAAAGTATCAAAACATCTTCGAGAAGGCTAACGATGCTATTTTTATCATTAATCCATTAAACCTTATTTTAGTAGAGGTCAATATTAAAGCAACAGAAATTACTCGGTTTAAAAAAGATGAACTTTTTACAAAACATTTCACGGATTTATATCCTGAAGACCAAAAAACTAAAGCCGAACAATTAATCCATAATACTTTGGCTGGCGGTTCCTATCGGGATGATAATCTTACGATTTATACTAAAGACGGTCAATTGGTACCTGTAGATATTAACGCCAGTGTGATTCATATTGGAAGATATAAATATATATTGGGTATCATAAGAAATATTACAGAAAAGAAGCACATGCAATCCCTTATTTTGAAAAGCAAAAAAAGGCTTCAAGCTGTATTCGATGGCATTACAGATATTATATATCAGGTTAACTGTGATTATGAAATTATTATGGCTAATAAAAAATTTGCTAAAATCTGTAATACTCAACCCGAAAAACTCATTGGGAAAAAATGTTATGACTCCTTTTATAATTGTCAAACAATATGCGATGAATGTCCAGCAAGAGTCACATTTGAAAATCGGGAGCCTAAATATCTCGAGAAAACAGTTAATGATCAAATTTATGAGAATTGGAGTTATCCTATATTTTTGGAATCAGGAGAAATAGAATCCGTAGCTATTTATTGTAAGAATGTAACAGAAAAGAAAATTTTGGAAAAAACTCTTATCCAATCAGAGAAGCTGGCCACTATAGGGCTTTTATCTTCTGGTATTGCTCATGAGCTTAGAAATCCACTCAACATAATCGAAACAGCACGTTATTATATTCAGGAGTTCTCAATTGAGCTAAAACCAGATGTAAAAACAAAGTTAGAGATCATCAGTAAAAATGTACAGCGTGCTTCAAGGATCATTAACAATTTATTAGAGTTTTCACGACAATCAGAACATGAACGAGAACTAATAGATCTAAATAAACTAATTGAAAACACGATTGCTCTTATTGGCAAGGAATTGACTGCTAAAAAAGTTGAATTTTCTTTTGAAAGCTCTGCAGAATTTTGTACCTATTTTAGTGTAGATTCCCTAAAGCAAGTGCTTTTAAATATTATTATTAATGCCATTCAAGCAATGCCCCACGGCGGTAAATTGACCGTAGAAATTGGACAAGTAAATGAAAAATGGATTGATATTAAAATAAGCGATACCGGCATTGGCATTCCAGATGAAAATTTACCTCATATCTTTTCACCATTTTTTACTACAAAAAAGGTAGGAGTTGGTACAGGCTTGGGTCTTTACATTGCACACATTATGATTAGAAGAGACGGGGGTGAAATTAAAGTTAAAAGTGAAGTCGGTCGGGGTACCACGTTCACGATTTCGCTTCCTGCCAAGAATTGCCAATGTATAGAACACGGATGACACAGATTACACGGATTCACACGGATTTTGTATGTTTGGGAGTTCGGTGGACCGTTTCCTAATTATCGTGCACCCCAAAACAGACCATTGATGTCATTGCGA
>JBHIAC010000237.1:0-3335 GCA_046758365.1 bacterium | reverse complement strand
CTGTTTCATTGTGCAACCAGGAATTTAATCGTTTAAGGGTCGGGACTCCGGCAATTCTATCTTCGATCCTTTGTTCAGAAAGCGACTTCTCAAATTCAAGGCGCCGCGTCAAAGGAGAAGAATGAGAATTAGATTTCGGATTGAGAAAAATAATCGTGGAATAACCCAATCCAATTTCGTCATTATTATTAACAGGGGTTCTGGAAGTGATTCTTTTGCCGTTAACAAAGGTTCCCGAGTGACTCTGTAAATCTCGCACAAAGTATTCCTCGACCTGTTTTTCAAATTGCAAATGGAAGATTGACACACTATCATCTTCAATTATTATATCGTTTCCACGTTCAGAACCAACGGTAAATGCGAGGAGGTCCTCTGGCACAAAGAGCTTTTTGATTAAAAAATTTTCTTTCTTTATAATGAGTTTTGGCATCATACAACTTTTTATTGGTTCGCCGGGTAGATTTTAAATAAAAGATTATAAGTATTGCCTGCTCTTGCTGATAGGTTTTTGTTTGAAGATATATATCCTGCTTTTTCAACGCTGAAAATATAATTTCCTTCAGCTATTTCTTTAGAACCCTCACCTTCTGCATCTGTATGTTGGAAAAGAGCCGATTTAATTTGTGGACTGCCAACGAAATTATAAGATATTTTTGCACTTTGAATCGGCGTAAGGCTCACAGCGTCAAGAACTTTAACTATTACTAAGGCGTTAGCAGATTTCATTTCTGCCCGTACTATCTGAGATTCAGCAGAGATTTCCACTTTTGATGGCCGATAACCATCCTTTTGGAAAACGGCTGAATAAGGGAAAGCTGGTAAAACCATTTCAAAAGGAGTTATTTTGCTGCTATTAAGAATATTTTTTCTTCCGTTATCCAAGCTCACCAACAGTGCGCCAATATCTTTACTGGAGAGGTCTAATTCGTCGATGGCTGTGAAATAAACTTTTCGTGAAAGGATAGCAAACACCTTGTCATTAGAATTTTCATCAATCTTTAACTTCAATTTTTTGGGAATGAAACTGTCTTTCTTCAGAATGAGTTCATGTGTGCCAGCCGTTAGGAGTACGCTATTATTTTTACCTGTCACCCCGATGGCATTATTATTTTCAATTGTGTAAATTTCAGCTCCTTGCGGGAGACTTTCAATGATTATTCTTTTTCGGAAGGTTCCGTTAATGGCATATTTCATATAGGGTTCTTTTATTACTTTGGTGTCCCAAACTCTACGGTCTTCAACTTCGTCATAACCATTTATTGTATTCAATGAATAGCCCATGAGTCGTTCAAATCCATTTCTTTCCATTTCAATGGATAGAGGGGCTCCTACTTCCCAGGAAACTGTACAGGGTGTCTTTTGATTAAAGCGAATATCGTTTAGATAAATTAATGCACCGGGAGGGACTGAATTAATTTCGATTTCAGTATTAAATCTGAATAGATAACTTCGGCTTTTCCCGTTGATCGCTTCTCCTTGGACACGAATTGTCCCTTTGCGGGGTACAAATAAAGATTTTACGATCGGCTTGTACTGCTCTAAAGAAAGTTCCAATTTATGAGTACCAGGCGAGATTTCATCAAATGTGATTGGAGTTCGACCCTCTAATGCTTTGCCATCTATGAAGGCTTGAGCATTTGAGGGTATGGTTGTGATTTCAATGGCAGGTGGAAACAACCAATCATAAATCCAGTTTCCAACTTTGGTCCAGCCATTGATTGTATCCATTACTCCAAGTGTTATAAGTGTGATGAATGCTCCAAAACCTATATATTTCGTGTGCTTCTTGTTCTTTCTTGTCGATAATCTTATCACGTCGATTTCAGTTTTCAGCTCCTCTTCATCTTCTTTATCCCGAAGAGAAGGCTCGTGCAGTTTGAGGATTTCAGTATTAATAGGGAAACTGTTTTGGGATGAATTACTTTGGAGGTCTTGATACTGATTCTTATTCCAATCTTTAGATTCCGACAGATCGGATATTTCTGATGGTGTAGTATTTTGCAACAATTCCTCAAAGTTTAAATGGTTCGCAACGCTCATTTCGGACGATTTTTCACATTGAAGATATTCGTTAACGTATTCAGCTAAATGGTCCATTAATTCGCCTGTAATATCGCAAGAAATAAGGTACTGGAGTAAATCTATATAAAAATGATTGGCATTTTGGTAGCGTTTAGTTAGATCGATTTCCAGTGCTTTGGAAAGGATTTTTTCAATAGAAGAAGGGATTTTTTTGCCTTTTATGGTTTTCTTGAACCACTTAGTGTTCTTTGTAGCTGCTATTATGTCTTCGCGGGAGTTAAATAACCTTGTTCCTACCAAACATTCGTAAAGTACCACACCCAAAGAGAATATGTCGGAACGATGGTCTAAGTGATTTCCCATTATTAATTGTTCCGGGGCCATGTAAGGAATTTTACCACGTAATTGGTGATCCCGCTTTTGTTTGGCCTGATGTCTTTGCACCATGGCGATACCGAAGTCGATGAGTTTAACCCCGCCATAACGGGTGATCATGATATTTGAAGGTGATATGTCTTGATGGACTAAATTTAGAGGTTTATTTGTAAATGCATCTCGACGTTGATGGGCATAGTCTAATGCCAGACAGATTTCTGCGATTATGTAAACAGCTAAGTGAGGAGGGATTTTCCTGCCAGAGGTTCTTACACGTCTTAAAATTTTTTCTAAATCTATACCATCGATATACTACATGATGATGTACAGACGGCCATCATCAGTTTTTATGAGCTCATAAATATGAACAATATTATGATGACTTAACTTTGCAATGTTGAGCGCCTCCTCCTGGAACATAGACATATACTGGGAATTTTCCAGAAGATTTGGCGCAATTTCTTTAATGGCTATGGGTTTATTTAGATTCCGGTCAATTCCATAGTAAACAATTCCAAAACCGCCTTTTTTGATTTCTCTTATGAATTCGTATTTATCTTCCAGAATTCTGGTGTTCATAGGTGTCATCGATGATGCGTTACCCCAAGCTGCATTTTCTGGTGATTATACTGGTTAATTAGCGCGGAAAATTTTTTTATAATTAAACCTATTTTGCAATTAATGTGCCATCTTAATATAGGTTAATTATACATAGGTAAGTCTTTGTATTTAAATTTCTTATCTTCAAAAAATAATAGAGAGTACGGTAGTTCTGTTGTTTCGCTGTGGTACACTTGTATGGAAATTGGACAATTTTTTAATAGTTTATTTTAGAAATCTCTTAATGTATGAATTTTATTGCAATTATTAAATATTGATATAACTTTTTTTACTTGCATTTGTGCTGGTTTTATTTTAATTTGATGATTAATATTTTT
>JBHIAC010000236.1:0-3345 GCA_046758365.1 bacterium | reverse complement strand
CATAAAATATTATGTCAAAAAGGTTCATAATCTTAAAATACTATATAGAATCCCACTCCAACCATAGCAGCAAAAGCAAATGGCGTCAGGACTTTCCAAGATGTATACATGAGTTGATCAACCCGGACTCGTGGTAATGTCCAACGAAGCCACATTTGTACAAAAATGAAAGCAAAAGTTTTGAGAAAAATCCAAAATATTTGAAAAATTCCAGTGTCTAAAAATGGAATTAAGGAACCAAAAGGACTCGACCAGCCACCGAGAAAAAGAGTTGCTCCCACGATCCCCACCAAAAACATATTAGCATATTCAGCTAAAAAAAACATGGCCCATTTCATCCCGCTGTATTCAGTGTGGAAGCCTGCCACAATTTCCGATTCTGCTTCAGGAATATCAAATGGTGCGCGATTAACTTCAGCCAATGAAGCTACAAAATAAATCAAAAAAGCGATTAGATTGAAAGGGAAAAATTTCCAAATCAGCCACTTATGAATCCCACCAACTTGTACTTCTACTATCTCTCCTAAATTCATCGAGCCTACCGCCATAATTATCACCAAAACAGCCAACGAAGAAGGAATTTCAAAACTCACAATTTGAGCCGCTGAACGCATACCGCCTAAGAGAGACCACTTATTATTGGAGGCCCATCCAGCTAAGATGATGCCAACCACCACAAAAGAAGATATGGCAATTATGTAAAATAAACCTATATTTAATTCACTAATAATGAATTTTCTACCAAAAGGAAGGACTGCAAACGCTGCCAACGTGGCGGCAAATACAATGAATGGAGCCAAAAGATGGAGTCTTTTATCAGCGGCTTTAGGGACTATATCTTCTTTCAAAAGAAGTTTAACCGCATCGGCAATGGTTTGTGCCCAGCCATGCCAACCGCCGACATACATTGGACCCAACCGGTCTTGCATGTGTGCGGAAACCTTTCTTTCTAAATATATTCCAATGAGTGTTAAAACAGCTGCTAAGCCTGAAAATACTACGGCACCAAGTGCCATTAGAATTATTGCGATTAATTTTTCTGGAAGGTCTCCTATAAATGTTGGACTGTTTGTTAAATTCGCTATAAGTTCGCGCATTATTTTGTTTAGCTTCCTTTCCCCATATATTTAAGAGACTATCTCTTCGGTATGTTCTCGTGGTTCCGTAATCGACGAAAGTTCTGGGGCTGGAACTGATGTTGGTTTCTCCCATTCTAAGTCCCCTTTTACCCACACATAGGCCAACCCAACAAGCAGAATAAAGACAAATATCATCATTTCAACAAAAGCAAACGGTCCTAAATCTTTAAACACAACCGCCCATGGAAATAGAAATACAATTTCCACATCAAAAATTAAAAAAATAAGTGCGATGACATAAAAGCGAATGTTAAATTGAATCCAAGAACCCCCTACTGGAATTTCTCCACACTCGTAGGTACTTATTTTTCCAGGATGGGGATTTCTGGTTTGGATAATTCGAGATATGAGTAAACTTATACCAACAAAAAGAGCGCCAAAAATTAAAAATACTAATATATTGGCAAAATTAAAAAGCATTAAACTCCTTTCAAATAAGTGGACAAAAAAAATTAGCCCTTGCTAATTTTCAAGGGTGTATTATAAGAAATTTTTGATATTTAGTCAAGGGAAAAGTTGACCTGATTCCCACATTCTCTAAGAAATTTCATGACGTAGGATTAAAAAAAGCCCAAGTTAATTAACTTGGGCTTTTAAAAATAACTTTAGAAATTCTTTCTTTTGACGATATAGGAATATGCAATAACAACTTTTTATAGATGCTCGTCCTAAATTAGGCCTCGGTATTATCTCATGACTTCATCTCGCCTGGCCCCAATGAATGCCGAGGCCATTTTTATATCAAAATGATTAAAATATTTTTTTAGTTAAATCCATAAAGCTTGAACCGAAAGCCTCCGGTAATGCCATAATACTGTCTACTACCATGATTAAAATAATTATGATACCTACCTTTAATAGAAAATCCAGCATATTTGCTGGTTGGCACAAAAATTCCGGTTCCTCCAAAAATTCCAAAATTGGTTGATGAATAAGTGAATTCGATAGCATCGGGAGACGTTGTTCGAAGTTTCGGTCGATAAATACCACTTCCTACTTCAATAAAAAGATTGTTTCCAAGAAATGATTGAAAAACCAACAAAGCTTCTAATAAAGATGCAGAAATATTCTCAGCCCCAAATGGGTTACTATCGGAAAGGGACGATCCATTGAAAAATGTGTTATTAATTTCAAGGCCCAAATTGAGATTCCGTCCAGCAGTAACCATGTAATTAGCCCCTATTCTGAAACTAGGTGAATAAACCACTTCCAAATCGCCTACCGGGACTAAGGCACCTACATTCAAGCTTATCCATGGCTCCTTTAAATTATACTGTTTCAAGTAATAATCTTTTGCCTCGGGAAGAGGAACCTCGTTTTTCATTTTAAAATTATTTATCTTAGTTTTTTTATTATTTCTAGGTTCGATATTATACGATTTTGTCGAAAGTGACTTATTATTATTGACTGCTTTATTGTTTTGAAATGAGGCTTGCTTTATAATGTTATCAGAGAACAGTTTATCGCCTAATTGTAGTAAGGACTTACTGCTCTTTGAAATCTGCTCAACCGCAGCTCTATTAGCGGTAGTCCTAATGACTTTAACTTTAACATCCTTCATTATCTCTGAGGCCGATTCACGTTTTACATAATATATCTGACCTTCAGTAACACCTTGATTGGTACCTTTATTAATTATTCCATATGGACCGGTTACTTTTATAACACTTGCTTCTTCACCCTGGATATTAGCAGCAAATAAAGTTGCCAAAACTAAAATACTAAGACACAATTTCTTCATGGTGCACGTCCCTCCAACTACATTAAATGCATAAGCTAGCTTACCATAGAGATATGAAAGTTACTCAATAGGGTAGGTGAAACAGAATTATTAGTTAATCTGGCCGAAAACAACTACACTCACTCCATCGGGCGGCTTTGCTCGATGCAAAAACAATCTCTTAAATCTCAGGTCCCGAATTTCATGACCATTAAGCTATTTAATTTGCAAAGTTCGTACCATCAAGAATTATTTTTATTGTTTATATTGAAAAATATATACTTACATTCTTACATTCTTTCATTGTTTTAGAATTTTTATACACTTTTATTAAATAATTACATAAAGGTAATACATTTATGTAATCAAGACAGATATCACTCTATCTTTCAATTAATATATCCATTTACTGAAATACTTAATGTTCGAATTACGGCCAGATCCAAGAAGGAATTAAGCGGATGTAGAGAAACTACGCTGTTTGCT
>JBHIAC010000235.1:0-3353 GCA_046758365.1 bacterium | reverse complement strand
AATCATCGATGTCAGCATCCACGGCAAACCAGTATCCTTTATCCCGCCAGGTTTTGATGTCGTATACCGCCGTGCGTACGCCCCGGCCCTCCCGGAAACCGTGGGAAACGTCTTCAAATTCAGCTTCAAAGATGTTTTTGGTCACCAGAAACGCCGAAGTTTGCGCCACCCGATCGCCCACCGTGGGTACGCTCAAATACCTTTGCCCTTTAACACCTCGTTTGGGTACTGGAAAGTGCAATAGCGGATAGGGGTGGTAGACCCGCTTTATTAGACTTTGACTTAGGTCCCTAAGATTTTCTTTAAGATTAAATGAAAATCTTTCTATGCTGACACCATCGGCTCCTGAACACCCGCCATTTTCTTTAACCCTTTCCCAGGCGCAGTAAAGAGTATTATATTGGCAAATTTGCTTTAAAAACATATCTTGTTTCACAAAGACCACTTAGAAATTTTCGAAAGCCTCTCTCCTATCTTCCACCTTGATGAACGATTTGTAGCAATAGTGCGAGGCTTTCTCAATTTGGTTTTTCGGTTCTTTTTCTTTTGATGGTCTTAATAAAGTCTAGAATAAGTTGGACTAATCATGTAACATCTCGTTCAACTTCATCTTTTTTATTGTTTATTTTGCCCATAGTGTCATTTCTTCTCTTCAATATTTAGAATTAATAATCAAGCAAACTTCGACTCTAGGTTTCACATCTTCCATTTACCATTTACTATCTACCATGTGCATATTGCCATATAACCACTAAAAGTATGGGAATAAATATCATGCCACCAATTGAAATTTGACCGTCATCTCGGAGATGACGGTCAAATAACATGACCCTTCATTTACTCATACATAAACCCTTGAATCAACTCCAAATCTTGCGGTTTAAAATCATTTACAAATTCCCTATATTCTGCAGTTGATTTGAAAATGTTCAAAATATATTTAGGCTCAGGTAAAGTTCCTTTTCGAAGACCGAGATAATCACGATAACTCGAAAACTCCCACTCCTCGGGGCGCTCAACTAATTTTGCCCTGACTGGATTTATATGTAGGTAACGCGACAAATGAATCAAGTAAACATCTGAATCTACTTTTCTAATTTTATATTTCCCTTCAAACAAGTGACCCGTTCGACCTAGCCATTTGTTAAGGGCCTTAGCATAGGAATTGCTCGTCAATTTCATAAAATCAGAAATAGCATGTTGAATTCTTTGTAAGACGAGAAAATGAAAATGATTCGGCATCAAACAATAGCTAATTATCGACACACCAAATTGCTCTCGATATTTTCGAACCTTTTGTAAAAAGTAAAGATAATTGTCCCGGGAAAAGAATATTCTACCGCGATTGGTTCCTCGGTTATAAATATGAAAGAAAGTATCAGTCTGAAGTAGTAAGTCTGTTTTATAAGACATAAAAATTTGTAATTTTGGATTTGGATGTTAAATTTGACCGTCATCTCGGAGATGACGGTCAAATTACTATTAAAAAGCAAAAGGCTTTTCTTCTTCTGGCAGTAAGCGGGCAAGATCCCGTTCGTAGCCATAAGCGATGAGATTAGCTCTTGTCTTTTGAAAATAAGTGCGCCAAAATTTTCGTATTCCATCGTAATGTTCATTAGATATGCCATGGGCCGGGCCGCAACGAAAAATAAAGATGTCTCGTCCTTTTAGATCTACTATAAAGCCTCTATCTTTCCACCTATCTGCAAGATTTTCATCCGGGAATTTTCTTTCAAAATTCCATTCACCCGAACGAACGTCCTGCATATCGCTTAAAATCACAATAGAAGTTTGTTTAGCCTTTTTTGTAATAGTATGTTGCGATAAATACCGGAAAAGGCCCACCAAATCCGTCTGCAATTCATAGCGACGTTTGCGGGTTTCTTCAATGGCCTGACTCCAATTTTTGCGAAAATTTTCAATAGCGGTATTTCTGGCCTTTTCCAAATCTGATTTCATGGGTCCCGGTTGGGCAGGCATTTCAGCTTTCAAAATGGCTTCCTGTCGAGTTTCCGCTTTAGCATGAATGAGATAGAGATGTAAATGATCACCCGTGCTTAAACGCTTGATCGCCTCCGCCACAAAAACGGAATCTTTGGCCAGCTCCAGATCTAATTCATCGGCAGCAGTAACGTCCACGCAGATATCGATGTGATGCTTTACTCTGGAAATAATGCCTAACCCTTCTGCAACCGACTCCCAGGTTTCCCGGCATCCCCAATTAAAACCGCAGAGAGAAATTAGAAAAATCATTCCTACAATTTGACTGGCTGAAGGCCCTTTATTCGTTTGCGGGGGCTGAAATTCACCTTCGACCGCTCTCGGTTTTCGCCAGAAAATTACGATGTCCCAAAATCGCAACCAACGCTGGCGCCGGGCCCAGCCTTTGGCAAATCCTCTTTTGTAAGATTCATGAGCTAATTCCACTGCACTTTGTGAATCCTCCTGTAAATTTTTTAATCGTTCCTCAATTTGTTCCTTTTGCGTGGTTAAATCATTTTTCTGTTCTCTTAACCAGTTTTGCTTTGTTAAAGCTTTTTCTAAAGGTTTGATCCGAAGTTTAAGCCTTGAAAATGTGAAATGAAGTAACCCTAAAACGATTGCTAAACCCAAAGATATGCCTATTACAACTAATTTAACCGCCAGCGCAGGCACCTCTTTTAGCGAGGTCAAAACAACATCAGCACGAACAAGAGCCAGTGAACACAAGGCAGTTGCTAAAATGATTGCGGCAAAAATGAAAAGAACACTGTATGAAGTCCTCAAAGTCTTTGATCTTTCCTGCCAGGAAGGGTCAACCTGAATCATTGCACCTTTAACCGCAAAAGCAACGGTTACGGGCACAGCCGCTGCAAAAACTAAAGCCATCCATAAAGGTACACCAAAGACAAGCTGCACCATGCCAGTCGTAACCGCCATTTCAAACATCAGTATGAAAAATATGTAAAAGCGGTAACTCCTAAGTTGCGCCTTATCTTTTTCCAATTCAATAGGTTCTCCCGTACGTGAATCATTACTGTATCTTTCGACTTCTTTATCTGCTTCCTCCAAGCGGGTCTTATTAAGCTTCAAATCTTGCTCTACCTCCGTGTGCCAATGAGTGAGCTGCTGTTCTTCCAGTTCAAATTTCCTCTCATGCTGTTCACGAATCATATTTACATCGGCATTATAAGTGGTCGGACGCCATCGACCCGCTTTTTTACCCATCCGTTCGCGCTTTTTGTCCACATAAATAATTTCAATTTCGGGTAGCTTTACTTTCATGGCTGCTCCCTCTGTTAAAATTTAAAGTTGACCGTCATCTCCGCCTTTAATTGTTTAATTGACCGTCATCTCCGAGATGACGGTCAATT
>JBHIAC010000234.1:0-3355 GCA_046758365.1 bacterium | reverse complement strand
TAATCTTTCTATTTTATTGCTAAAAAAACAAGGTTTTGCAACCTTGTATTACAGATTACGAAATAATTTTCATTAAGGTTCTCAAGCGCCCTGTTGAAATTGGTTTGTTCTCCAAAAGTTTTGTAAGACTGTCAACCGCGAATGTAGTCATGTCTTGGAGTTTGGTTAACTTTTCGCAAATCACCGGGTCATCATTTTCTGTTTCTTCTGCCAACGATTCGATATTATGTAAAATTTTTGTTGTCAACTTCAGTTCACGATTCCGTAGCACGTTATAAATAACCTGTACTAAATCAGTACTTGATTGATAACCTGGTGATTTGGCACTTCCCAAATTTACCTTCTCAATAACCTGGTATGCAAGCAACTCGGAAAGTGCAATGCTCACCAGGCCCTTGCTAACACCAAGTTTTTTTGTTAAGTCCGTAGCATTTATTGGCGTTTTGGACAGATAAACGTGAACCCAAATTCGCCCGTGAATTTCTTTGAATCCCCAATACTTAATGAATTCTCCCACGGATTCGGCTAAACGCTGCTTTTTAATTTCGAAGCTGCTATTTTCCATTTAATAACGAACCATTCAATGTTAAATAAGTTTAAAACAATATAAACAATCTATATTTTTATGTCAAGTATTTCTGTCTTTCTTGACATTAAACTTTTTTCAATTTATATTTATAATACGCCTTAATAATTACTTTCAACCTCATAAGTACATTGAGGAGGAAGCAATGGGAAATCTTTTTGGTATTTGGGTCAGCCACAAGGTAGCCAAAATTGTTCAACTCTCTCTCGATGGAACATCTACTTTGCTCATTATAGAATCCAATGTTGAAAGCAAGCGCAAATCCACCGGAGGTACGCCACCAAAAACGCCTTATTCCCACGGTGGAGTTTCCGTCACTAAATACAGCGACAGAGTGGCTCATCAATTACATGAATTTTACTCAAACATTATTTCGAAAGTTACTTCAGCCGATAAAATATACATTCTGGGGCCAGGCCTTGCAAAAAAGGAGCTGGAAAAAGAAATTAAGCAAAGAAAAGACTTAGCCCCAAAACTGGGGGGCATCGAACCTTCAGATAAAATGACCAACCCGCAGCTCATAGCTAAAGTGAAATCTTATTTTGGGATTGTAAAGTGAGGATTTTGACATACGTCGATAACCAAAATTGGACCACAATGGAATTGTTTTTATTGATAATAGACGAATTTCATTAATCCAAATGCTTGCATGTGTTTGGCACATATTAAAGGTAAAAGTCAAGTAAAAAATACTACCCCATGCCGATCTTTTCATCTTTTTTAGAATCGGTTCTATTTTCGCAGCCGGAATCCTTTTGCTTGATGCCGCTTCCAACGGTTCGAATAGAGCCGTTATCAACGATCCAACTTCCGTGCGACACACGACTGGTTTCAAACGCACAATCTCACCTGCTTCGTTATTCTCAATAAGGGTTCCAGGTCAATCACCTGCACCATGCACATATAGTGGTTTGGCTCCCAACCTCTTTCGATGGAGAGTGCTTGCCTTTCGCAAGCCCAGAAATTACTCGGTACCCTGAAGGGAGTGGCACCTGGTTGCATTTCCTAAGCAGGGCATTCCTCTCCCACTCCCTTAACCATGCCATTCAATTTAAAATGATTGGGATATCCCGGACACTTGCCGGGCTCCAGCGGCAGTCGAGCTATGGCCAGGGGCAGATGATTGCGACGCTCTCTGGCAGTCGTTCTATGTCCAAATTCTTGGCTCGCTTATTTAGGGACGGGCCAGCCCAGCAATTAACCGATGGTTTGCCCCAGATTTCGGGTTTCAGACAACCATACATGTAGTCGATGTATCCTTTGCTTCTCAGGGTTCAAGCCCGTCCTCTCTCATACCGCGGGAAAGAGTCGCTGACCAATCAGCTGAAACGGTTCGAAATTCGCCCGTTCATTCCTATCCAGCGCAAGGGCAGGGTTTCAGCGACTCTCCCCATTCTGTCCTCCTTTCGTTTGATTAGCTATTGACTTTAAAATCTGCTCTACTTATCTTATCCAACCCGGTGAAACGGAGGCGGACATGGCTGGCGAGCTACCCCGCTGAGGGATAGCCGGGTGGGTGGCTATTGTGGGAAGGCCAAAGATGCCTTCCCCAACCCCTTTCTTACAATAGCTACCCCCATGCCTCAAAAAACGCCCTTCCCGTCACTGGCTTTTGCCCAAAAATCGAGCTTCATCGAATGCTTGCCCACGTTTAAGCATGTAATAAATCGCCACATTAAACTTATGCGCCATTTGAGCTCGTGCTCGTGCCCGACCATACTTCCCCTCCAGCTTCTGATAGTACTTCTTGATGCCCTCAGAGGCGTTCTGCGCACTGATAATTATCTGACTATAAGCCCACTTCAAATACGGATTGCCAATCTTCTGATTCTTGTAGCCCTTAAGCTTCCCCGCAGACTGCCTCTGACACTTCACCACCCGACAATAGGACGAATATTTCTGCACCGTCGGAAACCGACCAATGTCATGGGTCTCATACAAAATCACCAGGGCTATAATCGGCCCAACTCCAGGAACCGTCAGCAAAAGACGATAATCCCGCGCTCGGTGATAGACCGATTGTCCCCCGATACGCTGCTCAAGCTCCCCTATCACAGGACTCAACACCTCGATCAGGTACAAGTCGGTGGCAATATTTTGTCGAATATCAGGGTCTGAAAAGCGCTCAACCAAAAACTGACGCGTCTTCTGCTTCTTCACATCCACGGGTCCAACATCCCGAATCCCATACTGCTGAAACACCAACTGTATATGAGCATAAGCACTCGCTCGTATGCGAGATACCCAGTGCCGACGTCTCAAAAGGTCACGAGTGGGACGCATCTCACGGGGATAGGGATAGGCCAGAGGGAAATAATTCGTACGCATTAAATTCGCTATGGTCTCCGCATCCAGGGGATCATTCTTCTTCTTGTGACCCGTTATCGCCTTCATGTAAAACGCATGGCCAAGATAGAAGGCAATGCCCGACTCATTACAGCCATCTAAAAGCCAGTAGTAGTTGTAAGTCGACTCACACCCCACGACTAAATCCGATAAAAATGGCCGCATAAATTCCTTGAATATTTGAAAATCATTTGCTATATTCCTTTTCAAGAGAATCTCTCCAGGACGGTTCAACACACAAATGTAACTGGTACGAGCATGCATATCGACTCCGCAATAATACTGGGCTTCAAGTTTTAGAGTTTCCATAACAGCGTCCTCCTTGGTTTGGGTTAATAAAATTTAGTGGTTTAATGCTTTGGTCTTAACAAAATCGTAACTTATTTACTCATAATCAAGGAGGACCTTTTATGTAATATACAG
>JBHIAC010000233.1:0-3356 GCA_046758365.1 bacterium | reverse complement strand
CCCACCAAAAGGAATGTTTACTACGGCACACTTCCAGGTCATCCAGGCCGCCAAAGCCGCTACCTCTCTTAAACGTAAAGTCGGACTGAACCGCAAGCCCCCTTTTGAAGGGCCCCGGACGTTGTTGTGAATTACCCGGTAGCCTTCAAATACTGCAATTCGTCCGTCGTCCATCTGGATAGGAATAGCCACGATTATTTGCTTCATGGGGGTTTTTAAGTAGTTGTAAACGCCTGGTTCTAATTCTAAAAGTTCCGCGGCCTTATCAAATCTGGACATCATCGACTCAAAGGGATCTTCATCTGTATCTTTTATGGGAGCAGGTTCAACATAAGGGATAGTCATGACATTCTCCTTGACTCAAGGTGTGTTTAAATTTTGCAATGTGCAATTTTCATTTTGCATGGTGTCTTCATGTCTCACGCTTCGAACAGAGTGTGTGAAAAGCACGATCGTGACGTTTCTTAACTCAGCAATACCTTGAATGTCATTCTGGAAGAATCTTTTTAATAAACAGCACCTTAGGTCTAATCAAAAAAGATTCCTCCTGATGACAAGGAGCGCAGAATTTTACTTTTCACACAGTCTGGAAGAGAAGGTAGACTTTTTGCTGGATTCTTCCAGCAATCTCCGCACGACTTCCTTCACGACCTTCTTGAGCATGGCAGGATGGGTATTTGGACCGAGGTAATATTTTGCTTCTCTTACAATCTGCTGAATTTTTTCCTCTGTGATTTCCATTAAAAAAATATACTTTTTTTTGAATTTTTTTGCAAGTAATATTTAAGTATTGACACCAGCATTTTAATTTATTATATTGGATCTAAATAAGATAGTCTATTTACAATCATATCACACACCATCACCTGCAACATGGATAATTGAGAACTTCTTTGAATTGACTCCTTTTGGAAAAATTGAACGGCTGCTGGAAGTAAGTGAGTTGTAAGGACTAGGTATTGAACGAATAGTAAGTGTAGCGAATTCATGAAACATTTAAGCAAGAGTCAAATCAAAGCAAACATTGTTTTATCTGCATTTTTAATTCTTGAATTATTTACTTCAACTCAAGTTCCCGCGAGCATCGTATTCCCTTCAAAGTATATACAGGCCATCGAACTGGCTGGAAATTCCCGGTATACCAGTGCTATTTTAGCTTTAAAACAACACATTGCTGAAGATTCCACTTTTGTGCCGGCCTATTTGAGATTGGCAGAATTTTATAGATATGAAAGAAAATTAAGTGAGGGTAGAAATTACTTCCAAGAGGCTGTAAATCAATTCCCTGAAAATCCTAATTTTTATTTGGGATTAGCATTAATTGCGAAATGGACAAATGATTGGAACCAAGCATTTGATAATTGTAAGATTTCCTTAAAAAAAGGAGCTGTAAAAGCTCAAGTTCTGGAATTACTGGTAGAATCTGCTAAACATTTAAACCAAACAAAACAGCTCAAAAGTATTTTTAGACAATTAAGAAGAAATAAAACCCAGAAATCTCTTTCCGATTTGGGCTATGTTATTTGGCGCTATCGAGAAAAAAATTTTAAGAAGGCCATACACACTCTTAAAAAATATCTTGATAAGAACAAGGATGATTGGTATGGATTCTATTTACTGGGGAAGTATTCTCGACAAATGAAAGACATCAAAAGTGTACTCCCCGCTTTTGAGAAAGCCATCCAAATAATGGGTCAAAGAGATCCTTTTGGCAAGTTACCAGTACTATACAATCTTGGCCTTTATTATCAGGAAATTGGAAGAGTCGATTCAGCAGAATATTATTTAGACAAAGCTAATGCTTTAGCTCAAAAGATAGGAGCTAAAGAGGAGGAAATAAAAATCCAACAAGCTCTTTTCAATCTCTGGATCCAGGAAGGATTGTATCAAACAATGACTCAAAATAGTATGAACGCAATCCGCATGGCCCAGGAGATTGAGGACCATAATGCGCTCTCTCAAATATACTACAGCTTGGCTTCTGTATATGCAATGATGGCGGATAGAGAAAGAGCCATTAATTTTTATTTAAAAACGGTGGAGGAGGCCAATAATATCCAACGGGCAGAGTTAATTTCCAGGGCTTACATAGGACTTGGAAGTGAGTATATGAATACGGAAATGTGGGAAAAGGCTTTGGAGTATTTGAATAACGGTGTGAATGTTGCTGAGGAAGCAGGACTCCCTGGAATAAAATATCAGGCATTATTGAATATTGGCGACATCTATAAATCTCAAACGGATATTAAACATGCAAAACAAAGTTATGAAGAAGTACTACGATATGCTCAAAAAACAAAACAAATTAGACTCATAGAAAACTGTTTACTAAATTTAGTAGATTTATATCTGAATTTTGGTTCCGACTTAAAAAGTGCTAAATACTATCTCACCCTGGCAGAAGAATTAGCTTTACAAAATTTCCAAATACAGTTCACAGCTAATCATCGCTGGATGCAAGGAGTAATTTCTCTATTTGAAGGAGATTATGAAACCGCCGGGACTTTCTTGTTAAGTGCAGTTCAACTGGGTAAAGAATCTTGTTCTCATATTCCAATCTTAGCAGGGTATGCCGGCCTTATAAAGACTTATTTAGCGGTAGAGCGACCAGATATGGCCGCGGCTCAAGCGGATACAGCCCTGGCTTATTTAAGCGAAATTGATGACCTTTACCAGCACGAATATGAATCGAAATTTTTTGATCCTCATCATGACCTGTTTCTTCCAGCAGTCGAAGCGTTTGCAAAAGTCGGTAATGCCGCTCGGGTTTATGATGTTTGTGAACGAATCAAAGTATACGCATATCGACAAAATATTTGCAGATTAAAATACAGAATCAGAGCCGGGATTCCCGATTACGTCAAAAGACAATTAGATACATTTGATAATCTTGTCAAACATAAGCAAAGCGAACTTTGGCGCTTATTGCGTGGTGAAAGCACAAGCAATATGGATGATCTCATGGATAGAAAGCAGGAACTACATCAAATCCTGTTTAATAGAAGCAAATTCCAATCGGAAATTGCTAAGCGCTATAGTCATTATGTCCAACTCATTAAACCCCAAGGAGAGACTTTAGACCGACTTACAAGATTGCTAAAGTCGCTTGATGCCTGTTTCCTCCATTATCTCGTTGGAGAAAATTCTACTTTTATTCTGGTAGTTCGACCGGATTCTGTGTTTTACAAACAAATCAAAGTCAGTAGAAATTATCTAAGCAGACTTATTGAGCAACTGAATCCACTTTTCTCATCCAATAAGTTGAATGTAGATGTTCTCGAACCATCAAGACAAAGTGACTTCAATTTGGAAATTGCGGGCGAGCTGTACAAAATTTTAATTGCACCCATATTGAA
>JBHIAC010000232.1:0-3361 GCA_046758365.1 bacterium | reverse complement strand
ACTTTTTTAGTATTCGATTGATGGATTAATAGAAAAGCGGAATATTGGAATGATGGAATATTGGAATGTTGATTTTACCTCTTGTGATAAAACACAATGATCCATCATTCCATTACCTCTTTTGTTAAAACAAACAGACTTCTGCAAAATTAATTTAAAGCATGCGCTAAATGGATGTACAGGCTTCAGCCTGCCTATGACAATCTCAACCTAAAGGTTGTACACCCTATTTTGCAGAAGTCTAAAAACTAAACTAATTGAATTACGAACCACCCAACAATCTTGGTGTAATAAAAATAAGCAGGTCTGTCTGCATTTTCGATTTTTCCTTGTGGCGAAAAAAATTACCGATCAGGGGCACATCGCCCAAAAACCAAACTTTATCAACTGTTTCGATTGTATTTTCTTTTATCAACCCTCCAATAACCATGGTTTCATTGCTTTTTAATTTCACCACGGTTTCTACTTCACGCTTTGAGGTTATGGGTGCCCGGTTATCACCTGCGACCACTTCACCAGTAATTTCTTCAATAACTGGATTGACAAACAGCGTGATGTTATCATCATCTCCAACGTGAGGAGTCACCCGAAGTGAAATATTTACATCACGATAATCAAATGTCACCACATCGCCTTGTCCGCCAACCCCACGATTAATTTGTGGTATAGGTACGGTGTTGCCCACGCTGATAATCGCTTCTTGATTGTCCATAGCCAGAATTCGTGGATTGGAAACAAGTTTGGAATTGGTGTTGGAATTTAAAAAGTCGAGCACAGCGTTGTATTCAGAAAAAGTAAGGGTGCCGTAATTAATGCTGCCACCAGTTAGAGGTACTTCAGCCGAATATCGAAATGGTGTTCCTGAGGGTAGAAGCCCTTCTCGAAAAATTTGCGCATTGATAGTTTTGGACCAGTTTATTCCCAGCTTTTCCTTATTTTGAGGAGCAATTTCGATAAGCTTGGCTTCTATCATAATTTGGGGCGTTGGCACATCCAGCGCCGCAATCATGGCATCCAACTGCTTGATATTGGAAGGGGAATCTGTTACGATTAAAGTGCTGCTTCTGTTCTTTTTGCTTTGAGATTGACCCGCTCCCCCTTCTGCTACTGGATGAAAATCCTGGTTAAAAACTTGAATTTTAGCCTGTTCAGACAAAATTTGAGTTAGGGTAGATTTTAGGTTGTTAGCATCTACATATTTGAGGCGATAAACCTTTGTTTCCAATTCCTCTAATTGAAATTTATCCCTCGGCTTAACAAGAATGACATCATTATCAACAATATAGTTGTAACCATTGGCTTTTACTATATTGTCCAGCGCGTCCTTAATGGTTACTTTTGATAAACTCACCGTCACTTTACCCGTGACTTCTCGGCTGGCTACGATATTCAAGTTACTTTGTTTAGCCAACAGCCGAAGAACATTGGAAATTTCCGCCTCACGGACATCGAGAGATAAGAGCTCTTTACTGTTGAGCAGATTATATCTTCTGTTCGAGGGTCCTTCTTTTAAACTGATGGTTTCTAAATAAGCATTTGAGATCCCAGAAGAGGCCCCAGTAGGTGAATTTTCGATTGACGAATCATAATTCTTTGTTAATGATTCTAAAGCAGAATTATCTGTCTCCTCTGAAATATCCTCTATGCTATTGGAGTTTTGATGGACTGCCAGATTATTATCAACAATTAAATCGATATAAATTACTCTATCTGTACTTTTTTTAATTTCATAAGAAACCGAATGAGCCAAAGCAATAATAATCTTTACTATGGCTGGCGCTGATTTCCACTGGACAGCCGTAATTTTTTTAACCGGTCCTTTGTAATATTGTAGGTCTTTTTGTGGTATGTTAAGTACTGTATCCCGAAGGTAGAGTATTAAACGGGGTGGAGCGTCTTTAAAGCGGCTAACATAGACAACTTGACCACTACATTGAATTTTAACCCGATGGTAACCATTAAATTGTTCAAAATTTAATTTTTCCAGCTTATAATTTTGAGCAGACGCAGATGCGTAGGCACATAAAAAAAGGACTGAAATAGTTCTCAAAATAAAGGCTTTCATACAACTAAAAAATGTCATCTTCTTTTAACACTAAAGTTACAATTTTCCCTCCTTTTTTACACACTACACGACTTTTTTCAATATCTAGGACTATTAGATCGCCTTTCCGCTCACCTTCTTTTAAAATATCATCTCCAATTAATACGTGGGCCTCTTTTCCTTTCCAGATAATACCTCTTAGTACGAAATCGCTTGAATCGCTCATTGTAGTATCAGATTCAGCTAAACGAATGGCCTCTGCAAACGGGTCTCGACCCCACGAAGTATATTCAATAATCTTGCCTGATTCTCTCTTTCTAATAGGCTTAATTTTCCTTTTGTTTTTAACCTCTTTTATTTCAGATTGCTCAGGAATGGATTTCTCTACAATAGATTTTTTTGCTGTTTCAGGAGCCTGTTGAGCTTCTTTCTCACAAAGTAATTGATCTACCACAAAAAACACGACTGTGACCCCAGCAATTCCCAATAAAAATTTTTCTCTTTTTTGTAAATTTAGCATAAATTTCGCTTATTTATCAGTTAGATTTTGATATTTGTTTCCGGGGGTCTCCCGAAGGTAAAGCACAGCATCCATATTAATTTCTAATTCCGGATAAATTCTTTCATCATAATAAAGGCTTATCTCACCCAAGGATATGACAAAAGGTAGTTCTCCCAACGAATCAATGAAATTTCCAAAGTTTTTATAATACCCTTGAAGTTTAAAATGTACGGTTAATTTAAGTAAATCAGAAGCTTCTTCTTCATTAGGAATTTTTATGAGCGAATCATAATCAGGGATGATGCTATGAAATTTCAATCCAAAAGTCTTTCCCTTTCTTTCAAGCTGGCTAACAATCCCGGGTAATTCAGACTTGAGTAATACTTTTCCCTGTACATCAGCAATTTCATGATCCAATACTTTAATTTGACTTTCGAGGGCTGCAATTTGTCTATCTGTTACTCTAATACTCTGAATTTTTATTAAAAGATTTTTTGTGTCTTTCTTTAAGGTATTTAATTTTGTCGCTTCTGGTTGGTAAAGAACCAAATACCAACCAAGGGATAGGGTTAATACAATAATAGTAGCGAACAGTAAAGTCTTTTTAGATTTAGTCATAATCTATCTACGTTTGAAATTCTATTGTAAATTCTAAACCGCCATCTTCTCTTATTCTCTGATTTTTCAAAGAAATTGCAGAAAAGTAGTTAGATTCTTCTACTTCGAGTAAAAAGTTAGCGAGATTAATTCCTTCCATTGAGTTGTTTTCAAATGCCACACCTGTAAGAATTACAAATTCCTGGGTAATAAACTCA
>JBHIAC010000231.1:0-3430 GCA_046758365.1 bacterium | reverse complement strand
GAATGTCTGCAAATTTCTTTAAAAATTGGGTTGGTTCATCATGTAAAATGGCATTCATATAATCTCCAGGCGTTTTACCAAAAAATGCCTGTGAACCTGTTAACATTTCATAAAAGGTAGCCCCTAAAGAAAATAGGTCAGAGCTTTTTTTGATTTCTTCTCCCAGAATCTGCTCCGGAGAAAAATAGGCTAATGTCCCTCTCACTTCTACCACTTCCTCATCGACAGAAGGCAGGTGCAGAGAAGCCATGCCAAAATCAGTTAATTTTACCTGTCCTTCATGCGAGATTAAAATATTTGAAGGCTTAATATCTTTATGAATAATATTCTTATCGTGGGCTGCTTTTAATCCTTTCGACGTTTCCAAAAGGATAAACCATGCCAGCTCAGGAGGAAGCTTATTCATTTGGATGAGATCGTGTAGATTAAAACCTTCAATGAATTCTGCGGCAAAATATGTAAATGGATCTTGTCGTCCGTAATCATAAATGGCTACAACATTGGGATGCTGAATCTTGGCAATGAGCTTAGCCTCTTCCTCCAATCTCTGGCTAAGCAGCTTATCATGATTAAATTCAGGGCGCAAGAGTTTTAAAAGGACTACACGGTCCAAGGAGGGCTGATAACCTTTATAAACTAAAGTTGTCGCGCCCTGATAAATTTCGGCGAAAATCTGAATTTCACCTATTTGCTTTATTGTTCCCATTCTTTTAATTTATAATGAAGCCATCGTCTAGAGACCCCTAAAATTTTCGCGGTCTCTGAAATATTGCCGTTTTGCTCTTTCAGAGTTTTGCTTACCAAGCGCTTTTCAATTTCCTTCAGAGGGAGGCCTATTTCAATTAAGTCAGAAACCTCGTTCTGAGGCAATTGTAAATCTTCAAGTGATATCAAATCCTTCTTTGCCATCACTACCGCTCGTTCGATAGTGTTTTCCAATTCTCGCACATTTCCAGGCCATGAATAGGCAATGAGGGCTTCCATAGCATTTTTATCAAAACCTTTGATCGCATCCTTCTTTTTTGAAGCATATTTATCAAGAAAATGATGGGCTAAAAGCGGAATATCTGTTTTTCTCTGTCGTAAGGGCGGCATCTTTATACAAATGGTGTTGAGACGATAGTAAAGATCTTCTCGAAAGCTCCCCTGTTCAACTAAATCCATGGTCACCCTATTGGTAGCAGAAATGATCCGAACGTCCACTTTTCGAATTTGATTTTCGCCTACCCGTTTGATTTCCCCTTCCTGAAGAACCCTGAGTAGTTTGCTTTGTATCTGGGGGCTCAAATCACCGATTTCATCCAGAAAAATTGTGCCGCTGTGGGCAGCCTCAAATAAGCCGCGTTTATCAGTAATGGCGCCTGTAAAAGAGCCCTTTTTATGTCCGAATAGTTCACTTTCTAATAAATTGTCTGGCAGTGAACCACAAAACAGAGCCACAAAAGGATTATCTTTTCGATGTCCATTGTAATGAATAGCTCTGGCTACCAGCTCTTTACCTGTGCCACTATCACCTTCAATAAGAACAGTAGCATCGGAATCTATAACACGGGACATGACCTCAAAAACTTCTTTCATTTTGGGGCTTTGTCCAATAATTTCATTAAAAGCATGTAAGCGCTGGGCCTCCTGTCTCAATCGTCTATTCTCTTCTCGCAGGGTTTGATAAAGCTGGGCATTTTCTATGGCAATAGCGGCCTGATTGGCAAATGCATTTAAAAAAGGCAGACTTTCTTGGGTAAATCGGCTGCGTTTGGTTAAACTATCTAAATAGATAGCACCAATTTGTCGATTTTTAATGCTGAGCGGCACGCAGGCAATGGATTGGATTTTTTGAATGACAATGCTTTCTGTATAGCGATATTTCGGGTCTTTTTGTGCTTCATAGAGTAGAATAGGCTCTCCACTGCGCAATACTTCATTAACTACACTTGTAGAAATACGAGTGATATCATCTATTTGATTTTCTGAAAAATTTCGACTACTTTTAATTTCAAAACCTAAAGGGTTTGAAGAAGATTTCAACAGCACAAAGCCTCTCTCTGCGGTAAGAGTTTCAACTGCAATTTCCAATACTTTTTCCAGCAGTGGGTTAATTTCTTGAATACTGTTTATTATTTGCGCTATTTCAGATATTGCTTGTAATGATTCACGTGGGTAATTTTCTCTGCCATTTTCCATTTTAATGCCTTAATTAATACGAAACGAAGCTTCTTTAGAGCGACTCCAATTTCCAAATTCATCCACAACCGAAATAGTCCAAAAATAGGTTCCCGTGACTAAAGAATCCGCCATAGTGACAGAATTTGTGGTGTAATCGATATCAGACAGGGTCCAGATAGTGTTATTAATCCCTTGATCAATCCGAACCACTTCTACTCTGAAAGAAAATCGAAATGACAGCGTAATGGGCTTCCAGATAAGTAACGGTCTTGGCACCTGCAAAATTTCTAAACCTTGAGGAGATTCAGTTACTGGGGTTTGTTCAATGATTCTGACCAAATAATTTGGTGGAGATTTGGTCTGTGAACCGGCTCTGTCCTGCGCGTATAAAAATATATTACGCCCTAAAATATTTTGTAAATTATTTCCAGGTAACTGAGACTCTGTTAGATTTTTTCTGAACATTCCAGGATTTTGGGTAACCTCCAAAGTATCCAAAAAATTTAATTCAGGTATCTGAATTTGAACAAGTTCAATGTCATTGAGACCATCAGGATCTTCTACTTGCGCCATTATCTCCAATAAAAATAACTCATTTTGAGGCCACCAGCGACTAATGTGACCTGTAATCATGGATTGGGATGTAATGATCGGAAGTCCGTCTAAATTCATCTCGATAGGAGTTGTTTGCCCCAATTGCACTATAAGAGAGTCGAAGTCTGAAGTATAACCTTCTTTAGACGCCCAAATATAATATTTGCCGACAGGGATATTGGTGAAAGTAAATTGACCCTGAGAATCTGTCATCGATATGAGTGGTCCGGGTTCCATTTTAATTTCAACATCATCAATAACCTTAGAAGGTTTATAAATAGTAAGGGTTTGTCCAGTAACGGAACCTACATTTTCAAATTTATCCGATCTAGGGTCTAAGGGATTGTTTCTGTCTGCATTATTAAAACAAGCTACCTGCCATAATAAACCAGAAACAAGAATTGTGGACTTTTTAAGAAGTGATATTTTCAATGCATTAATAAATCTAAAAAATAGTCTAAAATATATTTTAAGATAATTAAATAAAAAAATCAATAAAAAAAGCCGCTAGTTTGTAATACCTCAGTCTTCGTTAGGCTGCCACGCGTTAACCATTTTCCACCGAGACTACTGTATGGTGAAATTGGCCGTTGCTTCTTGCAGATAGCCTTACGGCGAAAGAACTTCGACTACCTCAATAGCTTGCACTTTTGCAGGTTGTTTAAAAGCCAGA
>JBHIAC010000230.1:0-3505 GCA_046758365.1 bacterium | reverse complement strand
CTGCCTTCTCCAACTCGGGTCCCATACGTAGCGTTTGAGCGCGGTTCTTTCCTCCCTTGGATGTAGTCCTGAGATATTGCGGGTGCCCGGTATGCCCAGGCTTGGCACATGCGCAGTTCTTCTTTCCGCATTTACGATAATTTACCGAAATCGTGCCTCTCCTTAAATTTCCAATATTTTCAAGTTTAGGATACAAGGCCTTTCTTTTCTTCAATAGTTTGTTTAGTTCTTTTGACATAACCCCCTCCCTATAATCTGGTAACTTAGTAAGCTACCAGATTATAGGGTAAATAAAAAGAAAAGTCAAATCTTATTGCAATCCAGACACTGTAAAGAATGCAACAATTGCCATTTTCCCTTAAAAATTTTTTTAATTTTTTAAGGAAAAATGTACAAATATTTTATTAGCAATTGATCACTTATGATTATTATGTCAAAGGTGGGCGTACCTGAACATAATTTTAAAAATACGTGAACAATCATACGGTTAATTCTATTTTTTTTTTTAGCTCATTTTAAGTTAAGATTTTTAATTGTTAAAATTAAATGTTAAATATAATCCTGCCCTGAAAAGGGTCAATATATTAGCCCAGGGTCAGCGTTAGCGCCACCCTGGGCATAAGTCAAATACCGATTAAATACCCTGAAAGGGTTACATAAATTCTACAGGGACATTAATCACATACATATTTCTCGTCAAATTCAACGGCATGTTTTTTAAAGAAGGTTAGAAATTCCTCTTTAAATGTTGTCTTTTGATGATGTTTCTCTTGATTGCTAATATAATTACGAATCCGCTGAACGTTGGAATAACTCACAGAAAATGCTCCATAGCCGTTTTGCCATTGAAATTTCGAACATTTTTGGCTTTTTGTTTTTATCCACTTTGACGAATTACGCTTTGTTTCACCAATTATCTTTGCAAGAGTATTGTTTCTAGACAGGATGCAAAGAATATGGATATGGTCGGCTGAACCTCCAACTATTAGCGCAGGGGAATCGTATGTGTTTAATATACTCGCCAGATATGCGTGCATTTCTTTACGAATATGGCAGTCATCCAAAAAACAAATATGATTCTTGCTCGAAAATATAATATGAATATATATATTTGCTAAAGATTGCGGCATTTGAATGGCTCCTTTTTTTATGTAACCCTTTCAAGGGTAAAATTTTTTTTATTTTAATTGCTTATAAATCAATAGCATAACCTAAAAAGCTACAAGCTAATTTAAAACCACAGGGTGGCGCTGACCCTGGTCTGATATATCTAACCCCGTTGGGGTATACCACAGTTATTAAACTTAATTTATCCGTACAGGGAAAACTGATGCAGCCTTTGAAACTAGACGGAAATCATTTGACACTCCTATCCTCCCCTGAATCCTTTACGATCCTTAAACCTCCCTATCCATTTTTTAAGCCTGAGCCTGGCCTCCTCTTTCAGATCTGCTATTATTTCCGTATAATCGTCTAAATTAAATACCGCAAAATATTTACCAGAATATACGATTACGCTGTTTACACCCATCTGTTCTTCTGTCTTTAATGACGAAATTGTCTTATTGGCCAGATCATTTAAATGTTTTTTATTGAGATAAAGCTGGATAAGGGTATATGTCAATATTGTAAACATTACATGGGCTTCTATCAGGGATTCATGAGGAGAACTAAATTGGTTAAGGTTCCAGTAATTCTTGATCTGACGATGCCGCTCTTCAACCTGAGTTCTTAGCTCATAAAGCTCAAATGCCTCCTTTGGATTTTTCGGTTTGAAAGTACTCGCTAATCCCCAATACTTGACTGAGCCATCAGAACCGGTAACCCGCATAATAGATATATATAGTGATGTTTCACACTTATCCCATAGATCAACGTCTTTTACCAGGGTTACTTCCTCAACATAGTCTATCTCATGCTTTGTATATTCATCGTATTTTTTCCACTTATAGTTACACGATTCAGCTATCTTTACTGCATCTGTTAAAGAATCCATGTTCGAACGAAGAGGAACTAAAACGTCTGAACCTAATCCAAGTTTCACCATTGAGATAAAATCTCCATCAATGTAACCTCTATCTACTATCAATAACTTCATGACTCCTTTGCCAACTGCTTCTACAAAACCATTAACCAGTTGTTCTCCCTGAACCAATTCATCTATATTACCTGACCCCCATTCATATCCTGCAAAAATAAATGACTGCTCATCCTTACCAATATGTATCAGATCAGAAAACGCATAACAAGGATGATATTTTACAACCTTTTTTTGCTCCTCTGTCATATTGCTCATGTTAATCAATTGACCATGCTCATCTACAGGCATGTAAACAGCGTCTTTGTAATTCTTGTTTTCAGGAACCACCACGTGGGTCTGGTCTAATATAAAAATACCATGCTTATCAAAACCTCTGTTCTTCCGTATAAATTGCTGAATATCTGTATTATGCCAATTCCTTAAATTTTCCGGATTTGTATCTTTGAAAAATTTTCTCGCTGTATCATGGTGAACAGGGGAAGTCCTGTCTTTTTTGTTTTTATTATTGAAACCACCGTTTTCACCACCCACATTAAACTTTACTCTGGATAAAACAGCCCCGCTTCGCAATATCCCAGGCAGTTGATCGAATGATGATGTTGTATGCAGCTTCATCTGTACTTTACAGGCTAGCAAAAACCATAAGGCGACTTCTTCTTTCTTCCGGGGAGTTGGATAACTTGCTCCGCAAATCTCAAAAAAACGTATCCCCAGCAAAAATGCAAAAAAATTATCCTGAAATGTCCAATCAGCAAGATCAAGATAATCAATATGACCCTCTTTTAAATCGGACATTACCTTAATCTTATTCTCTTCATAGATAATAGGAGTAGTGATCTCTTCACTCATGGATAGCTCCTTATAGTTGATAATTTAACCTTTTCTAATAACTCATCTATCTCTTTATTTACCCTGCGTATCTTTGCAAGTGTCTCTTGAAAATATTTGTACCGGTTTGCTTCTTCCAAAACCGACTCTTTATCTGATTTCTTAATCATTACTATCTTTTGTTTACCATTTTTATTTACAGATAAAGCGGGGTAGGGACCATGCTTTTCACCTTTTGCACATTTACAATTGTCCTTCCCGCACTTCCTGAGAACGTTATGAGGCAAACCGAGAACCATAGACTTGCCATGAACCAATTTAAAAATCAAGTTAGTTCTCTGCTTATTAAGTATAGATAGCTTCTGGCGTACGGCACTTATATCAATTTTTATTTTTTTATTGTAATCATTCATATCTTATGTATAAGATATGATATTATACATAAAATTGAAAGGAAAAATATTACCTGGAAATAAAAAAATAAAAAAATTACTTTGAAAAATTAACTGGTGGGCGAATAGGCAGATATAGCAGGCGTTGCTAAAGATGAACTATACAAAAAAATTACTGTCTGGATTGCAATAGTGTGGATACCGAAATGTCGAAGAAAAGTCATGTATGGAGAAATCCGTACAT
>JBHIAC010000229.1:0-3526 GCA_046758365.1 bacterium | reverse complement strand
TTAGAATTGGTTGCTCACAATTATCCTAAACTAATAAGCAATGCTCATAAATATTCAAAAGAGACTAAAACAAATGAAGTATCAGAGCTTGTTCAGAAATGTTACTCAGGTGAGAATCTAATAGCTTTTAGCCCGCTTTTTATGAAGACCAATCATTGCCTTTTTCATTAAAATTATTATATTTACTTAACGATGATTTTACTTAAAGGGAGGGTTGATGATAACTAAAGAATATATCAATCAAAACATAAAAGAAAAAAATGGGGTTTTATCAAAACTCTTAAACCCTAAAGAGGATAATAATAATCTGCTTATTGTTTTAGAGAATATTGGCCGATTGCCAAATGACTTTGATGGTCAATGCTTTGTTCCTCTTATAAAGCACCCAAGTGATAAGATCAGACTTTTGGCCGTCAAAAATATTGGAAAGTTAAACTCCGACAAATACTTGGGTGCCATAGCACACGTAGCACAAAATGAAAAAAACACTATGATTAGGAGGGAAGCAATATCTACCATTGGTCGAATGCGCTCTGAAAAAGCTATTCCCGTATTGATTAAAACGTTGAAAGATCCAGACCCAAAGGTAGTACAGCAGGTAATTCGTGCTCTCCTCGTTTTTAAACACCTCAAGAAGGTTAGGGAACATTTAAGAAGTTTAGTTGATCACCCAAACGAAATGATTCAATCAGTAATCCAAAGAGAATTTTCAAAATCCGAAATTGTAACTGAGCGAATTAGAAAACACCCTGAATCACCAGATTTTATGAAAAATGTTGTTGTGAAAGGCGATGTCAGAGAAGTAATGAAGTATGTTCCAGATGAATCGATCCATTTGACCTTTACATCTCCACCTTATTACAATGCTCGAGACTACTCTATTTATCAAAGTTATAAGCAATATCTTGAGTTTTTGAGAGACGTTTTTAAAGAAGTACACAGAATAACAAAAGAAGGTAGGTTCTTCATTTTAAATACTTCACCT
The DNA here is from genome assembly GCA_046758365.1 of bacterium. Classification (GTDB taxonomy): domain Bacteria; phylum Zhuqueibacterota; class Zhuqueibacteria; order Oceanimicrobiales; family Oceanimicrobiaceae; genus JBHIAC01. The sequence goes on along the minus strand of JBHIAC010000229.1, from coordinate 2,541 downwards.
GTCATTATTCCGAGAGTAAGTAGACAACATTCAAGTAAAAGGTATTCGATTCCTTTCGACATACATCCTTATTTACTTGAAATGGACTGGGAATTTATTGATGATCTTGTTTGGGTAAAACCTGAAGCAAGCGTTAAAAACAGAAACGCTGGCTTTTTGCAACACCGTAAACCATTGGGGTACAAACCAAATCCACGCACCGAGTACCTTATGGTTTATCGAAAAAAAACCCACAAATTATTAGACTGGAATATTCGGCAATACAGTAATGAAATCATAAATAAAAGCAAGGTTTTGGGAAAATACGAAACATCGAATGTTTGGCATATTGATCCTACTTTCGATCACGTTCATTCCGCTGTGTTTCTAGTTGAATTATGCAGAAGAGTCATAACGTTTTACTCTTTTATTGATGATTTAGTCTTTGATCCATTTGGGGGTAGTGGAACATTTGCTAAAGCCGCATGAATTAAGGTTTCAAAAAATGACTGAAAAATTTACACCCGATGATAGAAATCTTGTAATTAAAGAATTAGAGAAAATCCAGCAATCTAAATTGAGACCTATTAAACCATCAAAGAAATTATTTATTGATGATAAAGGGATGTACTATGTTATTTTTGGGGGGAAGAATGATTGGCATGGAATTAGACCAAATTTATTTCAACAGTTACGGGAATACAATAAAGAAGGAGCTCTTGTTGTAGCAAAGAAATATCAATCAAAGATTGATTTGTGTGTGGGTTCTCTCTCAGAATTAATTAAGAATCAAGATAAGTTGGTTAAAACCAAGAATGGTGATTTACAATTTCACAATATACTAACTGAAGACGGTCTTTATGTAAAAGAAATACCAGAGCTATATTTGAATCGGGTAAGTGAAATCTTTTATGCAAATCGAGCGAAAAATCTAAGTCGTTTAAAAGCCGTCAGCAAAATTATTAATATTGAGGTTCAAGATGCCGAACACGTCTCTCATAGCGATATTCAGGCCAAACTAATCTTGATAGGCAGCTATCTCGGTTATCGTACGTACACTCCCGACAAATCTAAAAATAGTGTTTATGGTAATTTAGGCGAACTGTGTTCAGATACAGAGATTCCAGAAGATTATATTCCTCCCAAACAAATAGAAACAATAAAATTCATAGACGTAATTTGGTTTGATGAAGAAGGATTCCCAACTCATGCATTTGAAGTTGAACATTCAACTGACATAACAAAGGGATTATTGCGTTTATATCAAGTTAATAAGCTTAAAATAAAGATGTTTATTATTGCCGATGAAAACAACAGAGTTAAGTTTGAAAGAGAAGTAATAAAAAATCCATTTCATAAAGTCAAAGAGGAATACATATTTAAAAACTATTCCGAATTGGATGAATTCTTTGACTCAGTTAAAAATTTTACACGACTTCAAAAACAATTTTTGAATGAGGTTAAAGTATGAGAATTGTACAATCTCAATATGACAAGTTAATTTTTACCACTGGTGCATTCTTAAAGCCAATAAAAGTAGTTGAGGTTAGTGGAGAAGAAGTTTGGATGTGGCAGGTTGTTGAGTTTGTAGATGATAGTTTCAAAGATGGCAACGTATTCAATCCTAATGAATTCGCAGATAGTATTGGCAATCTATTTATAGACACAACAAAATAATAGGAATTATTGAAGATTACATAACCTATAACTAAACTAATCGAATCCGACGAAAATTTACAAATCACACTTACAATTAAATTTCGCGGAGTCAGTGTAGACTTAATAATTAATGAAAGTTTGATTGTCATTAACACGCTCGCCGTAAAAAGAGCTAAAATTAGAGGCGGTCTATGGAGTGCTGTCGGCAAACAAATAGAAAAACCCATAAATAACATTATGCAAACTTTTTGATGTACCATTTGAATCATATGATCAAAGTGATAATCCACAATCCTTCCGTGAAGTTGATTTCTATATTCTGTCTTCAAAAGGTGATAAATTACGCTGTGAGGTTAAGTTGATGGGGAAAGGAAATCCCGAAAGTGCTGATGTAATTTTTGCACGGGATCCAGATATTTTTGTTGCAGACAAACTTTCAAACAAGAATAAAACTCAAGCTGAAGGCTTAGGGGTTGAATGGGTGCAATTGAGACAAGAAAATGGCTATCAGAAATTTCTCCAAATTCTAAGAAAACTGGACATTCCGCATACCGAATTTAGTGGTGATATTAATGAGAGACTAAATCAAGTATTCCAAGAAATATTTGAGTAATTATCTCTCCCCACATTTAAGCCTTCTATTTTTTCTGATAAGAAATATGAAGAATTAAGAACACGAGGGGGGAAATGGAAGAACAATCCTCAAAGGCATAAAGTAATACTCAAGGAAGTAATCCTAACTCTAACTAAATAAGGCTCTCATATGACGGTAGTTAATTCTGCAAGTGCTTTGGACGAAGCGGTCGGAAAACTGATAGAAGATGAAATTGAAAATATTGTTGATCCATTTCATTTCCCACGACAAAAGAAACCATACAATTCTTGCTCAATCTACAAGTTGAT
>JBHIAC010000228.1:0-3549 GCA_046758365.1 bacterium | reverse complement strand
AAAAAATCGGTCCCTTCTTGGTGGTAAAATCACCATTTCTCTGATCGTAAATTAACGTGCCAATAAGATCAGCCGGTAACAGGTCTGGAGTAAATTGTAACCGTTGAAATTTAGTTTGAATCGTGGAAGAAAGGGTTTTCACAGCCATGGTTTTGGCTAATCCCGGTACGCCTTCGAGTAAAACATGGCCATTACAGAGCAGTCCAATCAAAAGACGCTCAATCATATATTTTTGGCCAACGATTACTTTGGCGACTTCATTTGTAATCTTTTCTACAAACTCACTCTCTTTTTTAATTCTCTCATTTATTGCTTGAATATCTACTGCCATCTGACCTCCTAGTTGAGTTCACAATTGATTATTGACTATTGTCTTTTGATTATTATCAAAATCACCATACTCAGATTTATTTCTATCAAGAATATCTTCAAACAAAGTGTAAGCTCGTTCCAAACCCGATCGCTCCACTTGTCCACCAGAAAACTTGGCCACATCACAAGAATTAAGCAATTCTTCTGCTGCTTCTATTATTCTTTCGGATACAGCAATTTTTTTTAAGTCAGTTAATATCTCCTGGGTGGTAATTTCCAAAGCAGAAATTTGGTAGCGCTCGGATAAATATTTTCTAATAATTTTAGAAAGATTAGAAAAAGATTCCTGAATTTCATTTTTTTGCAAAATTACTTTTTCCTTGAGTTCTGATAAATATTTTTCTTCAATAGGAATGGATTCCGAGGCTCTTAATTGTTCTTCAGCCTCCCTGGCTTTCTTTCGCTTTAATATTAAAAAACCTCCACCAGAGATTACTACTAATGACAAAATTATAGCCCCAGTCAAAATCAATAGGTCAGAACTTCCCTCTATTATAGGATCAATGACTTTAACTTCCAATCGATTTGTAACTAGTCTGTGTGATTTGTCCCTTTCCTTATCTTTATATTCTATAATTAATCCATCGATATAGGCCATACCAAGAGCGAGGGGTTTGAGGACAAACTCGTAAGTCTTTACTGCCTGCATGACACCCGCCAATTCACCAACCCAATTGGAAGAAGAATTCCCGACGATTTCTAAATTTGTTAAAACTGGATTCTCAAACTTCTCTATTTCATACCGATCCAAATCCCCCTGCCAGCTAATTTCAACTGTGTATGTAACCGTACGATTTTGTGGCACTTCCTTAGGATTCACTCGAACCGAGGTTTTTATCCTTCCATTAAGTACTTCGGGATAGACTGCAGTGGTATCTGTATTCTGCGAGAATGAAGAGCCAAAAAATAAAAATTCTATTAAAAGAGATGATAGAATAATCCGCATAGGTACCCCAAAAAATTTCCGAATAAATATACTTTACATTAAAACAAAAGTTCCACCCTACTAATCCAAAAGCTGACCTTCTTGATTAATGAAAACTGAGCTGATTACTAATAAATTAGGCCAATGTGCTAATTCTCTATTTTAATAAAAATTAATTTGCGGTATTCTCAATTATCAAAGAAACAAAAAAGCCGAAATGAATTAAAGTAAATTAATACACTCGGCTTTTAATAATTAAATTAAAGAAAAATCTACATCATTTACTTGATTTGGCTTCACTATTAGATTTTTCGTCACCAAATTTACCAATTAATAGATCGTTAATATTCCGTCCTAAATGTTCTAATTCCCATTTCACACTTGCTACCAATTCGCTTTCAGGATGATGAGTTAAAAACTCATTGTAGGCTATACGGGCTTTATCGTAGTCTTTTAAATCGTTGGCATAAATATATCCAATCATAAATCGGGCTTGGCTAACATATTTACTATCAGGGTACTTTTTTATAAGTCTTTGGTGGGCCTCAATTGCTTTGTTGAAATCGTGAAAATTGTTATAATATATAAATGCTATTTTTTGTTGCGCTTCATCTGCAATTTTACCATTCGGGTATAACTCCAACTGCTTTTCATAGGTTTTAATGGCTTCTTCAAAATTTTCCTCTTTCTCATAGTTTTGTGCTTGTGTGCGCAATTGTTCTTCAGTCTGTTTTTGGCCACAACTTAAAACGAATAAACCTAATAACAAGACTAAAAAATTTACCTTCATTTCATACCTCATCTGTAATGTCCTCCTCTAAATTAAGTCAAAATCGCAAAAAATGTAAAAAGAATTAGAATTAAAATCAAGGGAAATTTTATCAATATCTAATGTTTGAGTTCATTAATGATAATCGAAACACCAAAACAGTCAGTTTGCGGCGGCCGCGATGTGATCGTAAATTTTGATTTTGCAGATATAGGGAATGAACCTACTATAATTTTACTTGTTTTAAACTATTCACTAAATGACGATTTTCTTCAGGGCGACCAACACTCATTCGTAATCCCGTCTCTGTACCAAACGGTCCTAACTTTCGTACTAAGACTCCTGCGTTTTTTAATTGATCGTATACTTTTTCTTTTTCTTCAGGTTTGCTAAATTCTACAAAAATAAAATTTCCATGCGAAGGAATTACTTTGAATCCCATCCTTCTAAGTTCTTTATAGAGAAAAGCCCGTTCTTTTTCATTGATAGATGCACATTTTTTGACATATTCTGTGTCATCTAGTGCTGCTAAAGCAGCTGCTGCAGCGAGACTATTGACAGAAAAAGGGTTCCGACTTTGCGAAAGAGGCTTTATAACATCCGGATGAGCTATCGCATAGCCTATGCGAAGACCTGCCAATCCGTAGATTTTTGAAAAGGTGCGAAAAATTATCAGGTTCGGGAACGTTTTCTGTAACGCAAATGAATCAGGATAAGCGGGATCCGTGACATATTCGGCATAAGCTTCATCGATTACCACAAAAATATTAGACGGTAATGTTTGTAATAATTTTCTCAGAGAGTTATGTGAAATAATGGTACCGGTAGGATTGTTCGGGTTAGCAATAATAACAACTTTGGTTTTATCATCACACAAAGAAATCACATTACCTATATCAATCGTATTATCCACCAATTTTGCGCGTCTGTACAATCTTCTGTTAATTTTAGCTGATAAGCCATAAGCAACAAATGTTATTTCTCCAATTACAATATTTTCATCAACCCCAACAAAGCTCTTGATAGCCATATCAATGAGTTCTACTGAACCTGCTGAAACAACTACATTATCAGGTAAGATATTATATTTTTCCGCTAACTTAGATTTTAACGCTTTATGAGTAACTTCAGGATAGCGATAAATTGAATGATAATTAGTTTTAATAGCTTTTAACGCCAGAGGAGAAGCGCCGAAAGGATTTTCATTTTGGGATAATTTGATGATACTGGCAATTTTTTCTGTTTCTGAAGTCATAATTGAACTTTCTCGATTGTTCTATTGTTCTATTGTTCCATTGTTCTATTGTTGCATTGTTCTATTGTTCTATTGTTCTGCCGTTCCATTGAAACAATTTAACCATGAAACAATGGAACAATGAAGCAATGAAACAAATCCCAACCTGAGATGATCAGTTCTCAAAGACGCTCTTACTAACATTATAAAGCACTTCTTTGCGGTACCAAGCCGAAGCCCGTATATCGG
>JBHIAC010000227.1:0-3549 GCA_046758365.1 bacterium | reverse complement strand
CCGGTATTTGCCAACATCCGCTCGCAGAAACGCCTGGACCGATTTACTCTCAGGACTAAAACTAAAGTGAATATACAGTGGACGTTATATGCAATTGTACACAATATTGAGAAAATAATGAATTATGGAATGGCTTATTAGGGTAAATCAGGTTGGAAAAATTTACAAAAGTAGCGTGAGCATAAAAATAGGAGAGAAAAACTAAAAATAAATCCATTTTCATAAAAACAAAAGGTTATTTTTTTAAAAAAAATCGATTTTCTAAGAAAAATAAAATTTTATGCGGCTTTTTCGACAGTCTCGTAAGACACGTGTACAAATCCAGAAACGTAGTAATTGGTGGTTTCCAAAATGTTCTTTAGTCTGCATTAGGAGGGTATCAAGATGCTGCAGGGAAAAAAATCCCCGGGTACTTGGATAGAATGGAGGCAACGAGACAAACCGAGATGGCAGGTTCCAGTTTTATGGTTAGAATGGGCATGCGAATGGGGTGCTTTCTGGCTCGGTCGTTGGGCCTTCTTAGATATTCTTGGCTATCTCGGTCGTTTGACTGTCCTTCTGGCTGTAATTATATGGATCGTTGAGATACCTCAACGTAAAAAGGCCAAAATCTTTCAGGCTTGGCAGGTTATCAACACTGCACAAGGCAAGCCGGGAAGCGAGGGAAGAGTTCAATCACTTTATGACCTTCGAGATGAACGAACGCGGCTCATTGGCATAGACCTGTCTGGGGCGTTTTTGATAGGACTCAAATTGCCCAATCAAGACCTCAGACAAGCGAATCTGGAAAGAGCAATGCTAAAGTTTGCGGATTTACCGGGAACAATATTGAGAGAAGCTAATCTCAAAGATGCATATCTTAGAGAAGCAAATCTTGAAGGTGCTCTTTTACTTAACAGCAATCTTGAGGGTGCGTACCTAAGGCAAGCCAATCTTAAGAACATCAAGCGATGGGAGAAAATAGAATCACTGAAATATGCCAACTTGTATGACGTGAAGAATCCTCCGGATGGTTTTATCGAGTGGGCCATAAATGAAAAGGGAGCTGTTTCAATTAAGAGCTATTCGAAGTGGGAAGCCGTAAAGCAGGACATACTCCTATATGAAGATTGGAAAAAGGAATGGAACCGAGACAAGCAGGGCAAGTCGAGCAATGGGAGCACTCACTCCCATGAAGATTGAGAAGTCGAATTAAAGTCAATGAATCCAGACAATGCCTAACAACACATGAACCTGACGCGAGGGAGCTGGTTTTTGGGGTTGGTTTTGTGTCCTCTCAAAGTTATTTTCGAACACGCAGCCACAGTGGCTTCGTCACCTCGCGCAGGTTAGCTGCTACAAGTATATTAAACATAAAAATATAAAATATGGGAAAATACGTAGGAATGATCCTTGCCCTTGCGGATCAGGTAAAAAATACAAACATTGTTGCTATCAATCATCTTATATCAAAGTAACTCCTGAGAAAAAGGAAGCCTATTTTACATTAGATGATGGAACCAAAATATCTCACCCGATTAATTCAATTGATTCAATTCCGACACACAATAAAAATGGACTTACACCAAATATTACTCCTGAACAAATGATGGATTTATGTTTGGATGAAATCTATAAGATTATTGGAAAAGAGAAAGTTGGAATGACACATGACTTAATTGATAAAGTCATATTAGACATGGATATTATTCCGACATTCACTTACAGGCAAATTTCAGAAAGAATGATTGAAGATGGAAGATTTGAAGTAGTTCATGGGCAGATTTGTAGTCTTAAAGGAACAGATCCTTCCGAGTTAATGGCAGAGAAATTACACAGACGAGAGAGTAAAGATGAGAGATTCAGAAATAAACAGAAATGATCCTTGTCCATGTGGAAGTGGGAAAAAATATAAGAAATGCTGCATGAAAGAATCTGAAAAAGTATCAATGAGAGAAGTATTTGATGATTATATGGAATGGAATAAGGAATTTGAAAAAGAGTTGAAGGAACGAACCGAAACAGAAATAGCATATGATAATGTGATATTGGAAGAATTAAGAAAAGGAAAATCAATTAAAAGAGCACTAGAAGTAGCAGCAATAAAGTTTCCTGACGAAGCTTTACAATATGATTCGAACAATATAAATGATATACGTGATCATTATGAATATTTATTAACTCATGAAGAGATAAAAAATCGTATGCAGCAAATGTCAAATTAATTAGGGCATTTAATTCATTATTAATAAAGCAGCTAACAAGGTAATTAAGCTGACTCGAAGGGCTCTGTGCGAATTCGTATATTCAGATGGTGAGTGGAAAAAAAGCCGCGTACGTGAGTGCAGGAAGTTTTGTGGGATTGAGAGCCTCAAATGAGGTTGGCAGGAGTCGCGTCAAAAGTCCGTGAAGCGCAGGGCGTTCAGGCTCTAACATTTGCTCCAGCGGACGAAGGGCTCTTTCTAAATAGGTTGCTTCTGTGCCTGCGCAAAGCTTATTTTGAAACCACAGCTCAAGTCCCTGTCGTCCTTCGCCGTTCATGCTTGATTATGCGCATAATAACATCCCAAAAATTAAGAAGAACTTTGCTCAATGAAAATTATAACTTTAATATTTTTATTTTTTTTAATTGGATGTGATAGTTCACACAATAAGAGAGACAGTGAATTGATTCAAAACAAAGTGGAAAAAGAAAAGCAAATAGAAAACCAGCAACCGACTCGTAGTGATAGTATTGATACTCCTTCTCTTACTCCATCTTACAGAATTATGGAAAGTTTTGAAACGTGGAAAGGGGAAATTTATGTTGGGAATGATTCTATTTTTGTTTCTGAATTAGAATTTAAGGGGTACCAAGAAGGCAAGCCAGAAGCAAATGCATATGCCATTTACGACAGAGTATTGAGTCTGTTTATATTGTCTCAATCAAACAAAATTGAGAGATTGTTTTATCGAAAAGTGCTATCTGATGAAGAATTTCAACGTTTAAATCTTAAAGTCTTATCTATTACTGATACATTACGCGATATTAGTGATGAAATAAAAAAACAATTACCTGAAAATGCGAAAGTTTTAGCGGTGAATCAAGATACAACCATTGATAACAAAGCAAGGACTGTTGTTAGTTGGATAGTATATAGAGAAAGTATATTTTCAGGAGTGTGTGGGATTTCAATTTTTGAATTCAATGAACATTGGGACTCTGTTTTTATAAAAAGCTATGAGGGGGCGGATTGGGAAGGTACTATTGTAAGGGATATAAATCAAGTTGGAGAGAAAGAAATACTTTTTAAATATATTTATCCAGGAGGAAGTGGCTATACGTGTCATTTAAATTTAATCCAAAAGCAATAAATATTTTTCGAATGGCGTTAAATATTTTAAAAATATGGGATTGCGTCATAACTAAAGTATAGTGAGAGGAGGAAAAGCTATGAAGGATTTTAAAAAACAGTATATACTTGTGAGCCTACTGATATGCAGTATAGTTATTGCGTCGAACGCCTTCACTGGTCCCGGTGGCTGGGGCCAAGTGCGTGGCCAAAAGGGAACGGACATTGCTGTGGGCGC
>JBHIAC010000226.1:0-3563 GCA_046758365.1 bacterium | reverse complement strand
ATCATGATAGGAATGGTGAAAGCCCAGGCCAGCACCATACGCCTTTTTGCCTCTAAAACTTTCTGGATATCTTTTTCTGAATCAGCTTCTCTTGTTTCAACCATGGCTTCACCCAGAAATTGGTACCCACTGTTTTCAACCGCGGTTTTTAGGTCTGTTACGTTGGTTACAACTGGGTCAAATATTACCGTTGCCTTTTCTGCCGACAAATTAACCTTGACCTCTAAAATACCCTTGGTATCCGCAAGCGCCCGTTCAACATTGCCAACGCAAGCTGCGCAGTGCATGCCCCCTATTTTTAGAGTGATCTTCTTAGTTTCCTTTTTAACTTCATAGCCCGCGTTTTTTACAGCAGTTACTAAGTCCTCTTTACGAGTGATGGTAGGATTATATTCCACGAACGCTTTTTCAGTTGAAAGATTCACAGAAGCGGAAATAACCCCTTGGGTACCTTTCAGGCTTTTTTCAACGGTTTGCACGCAGCCGGCACAGTGCATACCTTCTATGGGTAGAGTAATTTTTTCTGTGGAGGATTTATTTACTTTAGTTTCCATCTGTATTAACCAGAAATGCAAGTTCAAAAATTACCACTATTGAGGTACTCTTCTATTATGTCATAAGCAATTGGTTTTAAATAATTGTTTTCATCAAGCATGCCTATCAGAGTTCCTTCACTAAGTAGTTTTTCAATGGCCTTGCCTGTAACTAATTTACCGTGTTTCCATAATCTGAGTTCTGGTCCAAATGTAGTAACTAGTTTTTCGATTATATTCTTGAGCATGACTAAGCCGTTCTTCATTTTCGCTTCTATTTCCAATTCATGATGAAAAACTTCTTGATTGCTAAAATGATATTTCACCAAATCAATTGCTAATTCAGCAATTACTTTTCTATTTTTTTCGCCCATAGTAACGATGTTTCTAATTTTTCTGTAAGTCTCCCGGTCTTGTATGATTTTCAGCCCTAGATGCGTCAAAACATCAATGGGATGTTCAAAAGCAAATTCTAAATCCTGCTGAAGTAATTTAATGTTTCTTTCTTTTATTTCTTGGATGACCCTTTTCAAGGCCTCATAGGACCATGGCGCTTCAATTTCCAATCGTTGCAAGCCACCCCAATCCGTTCGCTTAGAGCCCCCTTTTAGAGTAATCCAGAACTTTGTATCAATTTCTCTAACCCGTAGAGCTAATTTTTGATTTTTTAATTTCCCATCAGATGTATCGAAGTATCGGTCATGTATTTCTTCGGAGTCTTGAAGTAGCAATTGGTAGTTTGCGATCGAACTCAGATTGGCAATTTGTCCAGTCAACACATGTGGGTTCTCAGACCGAATGATAAAGGTAGCTTCAATCTCCTGGGTATTTGATTTCACTTTTTTTCGGTTTTTGAAAGCTTTAATTTCCCTGTTTCTTTTGATTTCAAAAATACTAAAAGAGTGCCGCCAGTGATGATTAAACCTATGCTGATAAGTTGGGCCACGGTTAAGCCAAAAAGAATTTTAGGGGTATTGCGGTAAAACTCGGTAATGGTCCTTTCTGTACCTAATAATACTAAATATATACTAAACTTAAACCCCGTGGGAAATTCTTTTTTTCGTAGTTTCCAAAGAATGCCAAAAATAGTCAAAAGAAAAATCATATCGTAAATGGGAGTTGGATGCACCTTTTCCGTCGTGGGGATAACTCCTTTAGGGAATGCCATGGCCCAGGGGATGTCCGTAGGCGGTCCGTAATCACCGTCGCCAGAGAGCAGACACCCCATACGCCCAAAGGTTTGTCCTAAAGCTAAGACAGGCGCCGCCAAATCGCAGATTAGCGGAATGGCTATTTTTTTATAATGCATATACCATGTAACAGCTAAAAATCCACCAGCCAGACCTCCATACCACACCAAACCAGCACCAGTAAAAATCAAATTTGCTGGACTTTTAATAAATTCACCCCAGCTCCTCTGATCGATAAAAGCAATATAAAAGATTATTGCTCCAAATAATACTCCCACCATTGTAGTAACTGTAATTCCTGTGGCTTCATCAGGAGCTTTACCCTTTCGAACTAATACTTTTCTTAATATAAAGGTAGGAATTAAAAATAGTAGTACTGCAAATACGCCAAAGCTGTTGGCTGGGTCTTTAATAAATATATCCCATCGTTCAGCGATAAAATAGATTCGTGCCCCGATTAGACCACCAATCATAGCAGCAAACGTAATTCCCATGGCATTATCAGGGTCGAGACCTTTTCTGGCTAACTCTTTCTTTAGCAATAGCATTGGAACAAAAAAAGCCAGCATGGCCATTACGCCAAAGCTGTTGATCGTCAATGGTCCTATTTTAAATAATTCAGGTATCATTTATAAATTGACTAAAATCAATTAAAGTTCCTTAATAAATTTAAAATTTTAATTATCAAAATCAAGCATATTAAGCGTTAGCTATTCACGTGAAATTTTATTATCTATTCCCTTTACCGCATCCCATGAAGAGTTGTCTTCAACCGGCTCTACATGAATGGTTACTTGAGTATTGGCCAATTTTCTTTCAATTTCGTTTTCGATGACTTCGCAGAGGTCATGAGCGGCTTGAACGGTAGTTCCTCCAGTAATTAAAATGTGGAAATCAATAAAACGGTTAGGTCCAGATTTTCTTGTTCGCAGATTATGATATTGATACACCATATTCGAATGATTCTTTAAAATTTTTTCTATGTCCTTAATTTCCTCTGGGGGAAGCGAATAATCCATTAATCCTCGAAACGAACGTTTTAATAAATCGAACCCCGAAACTATAATATTGGTAGCCACAGCATAGGCAATAATCGAATCTAAAAAAGTTATCCCAGTAAATATTACCACAGTTAGTCCAGCCACAACGCCTCCTGAGGTCCAGACATCGGTCAAAAGATGTTTGGCATCGGCTTCTAAAGTAATGGAATCATGCAGGCGTGCGGCAGCCAATAAAATTTTTGCTACAATAAAATTCACCCCTGAAGCCACAATAGCTATCACAAGACCCGTGCTGAGATTTTCCAATGGTACCGGATAAATGAGTCTTTTGGTTGCCGAATATCCAATGACGGTGGCAGCTACGAGAATTAAAGTTCCTTCCACGCCGCTGGAAAAATATTCAGCCTTGTCGTGGCCATACGTGTGGCTTATATCAGCCGGCCGAGAAGCGTACGCCAGAGCGGTTGTGGCCATGATGGCAGCGGCTAAATTCACCAAAGACTCTGCTGCGTCACCCAAGAGTCCGATAGAATTGGTTAAATAATAGGCAGTAAACTTCATGGCCAGAGTAAAAAGGGCAGCGCCAATGGAAAGGTAAATAACCTGTGTTTTATTTTTTAGGAAATTGTTCAATTTAATAATGTGAGTTCAGTGAAAATCCTTCGCATCTGTACTACAAATCTGCAACACGTTGTTTTTTTAGCAAAGTTTTTTTATCTGAATAATTCCTAACCTGGAGAAGCCGGAACCCAAAAAGACAAAATGATTAAAGACAAAATAATTATTAATGATTTTGTCGTCAATTATTTTGTGTTATAAATTTATTTGCATTTCGAGTA
>JBHIAC010000225.1:0-3611 GCA_046758365.1 bacterium | reverse complement strand
GAGTGTTAAGAAGACTTACAAATAGCCACTAATTAGGGTTTTTTTATATATTAGATAACTCTTTTAAAATATATTGCTTAAATCATATTGGGTGATTAAGGCACAGAATTTGTAAGTATTATAAATTTTACAATATAAGATAGGGGATTTATTAATCTTTTAATTTATAGTTATTTTTTTTACGATCTTGAGAGAAAATATCTTATTATATACTCTTATAATAAAAAATACGAATTTGTAAAAAAATTTGCGCTCATTGAAAAAATATCTTGACTTTATTAATTTAATTTATTATGTTAAATTATGTTAATTTAATTTCCAAGCTTTCACAAGGAAAACCTTGGTTAAGATAGACATCATTTCGAGAACTGCTCCAGAAGGGATATCTTGGCAGCCAACCAACGCGCAAAAAACAGAAAAAAGAAGAAACCAGATAAGGAAGCCATCGAAGCACACTACGTGGCTAATGCACAAAAGAAATCCGTAACAGCAGATATATTTGACTACCAAGATTCTGTCTTAGAAGAGATTTCGCTAAAAACGAGACATAAAAAGCGGTCGGTCCTGATTGCCATAGTAGACTATTTCATCGTGTCCGAGAAGGAGTGGTTGCGCCAACTGAACGTAAATTACCCTCGTAAGTTAAAAAATATGTCGCTGGAAACGCTCATTGAGCGTTTCGGGTTTAGCGGCATGATGCAGGGTCACCAGGATCGCAACAAAGAAGTAAGTTAGGCATTTTAACGATTTGTACGTTTCGGCTCCACGGGGGGCCTAACTGGTTTTTTGCAGCTGACGCATGGGTTTTTATTTGACGAGCTATCCCGTACGCAGCTAAAAACCCTAACGTTTTTTTTAAACTTTCGTAACCTTGCTTGATTTTTAAAATAATTCTTTTAAATTAGGCTTTCATATTAGGCAATGCTCAGGGGAAGAGTAAATTTAGCGTCTTTGTCCGCAGTTTCTACGACTGTATGTATTATAAGTAAGTATACCGAGGGGTGGGACTGGGGAACCTAAGAAGACGCAACTTTGGACACGCCTAGCGCATTTGGATCAATGTTTAAGCAATACCCTTTGAGGAGGAGGAACGAAACCACAAAGAGTTCTCCGGAACTCGACCCAGCCGGATATCCAGCTCTTATCCTTTCAGAACCGTCAGTCTCCCAAGCTGTAGCTGTGGAACAAGCGTGCCATACTTTTTGTTATATATTGTTCTATACATAGGTTAAGAAAGGGCTTGTCTCGAGAGGGAAGCAAGAATCATCGAGATAGGCTTTTTTAATACTTTTAATACAGAAAGGAGGTGTGCAAATTTTAGCACTGCAAGGGTGTACATTTTGGTACATTGCGGCTTTCATACTGACAATCAATCTGATTCTTCAACGGGGGCAGACCAAAGCTTACTCACTAAAATTTAAGTACTTGCAAACCGTTTAGAGCTGTGCCATAATGAATACCTGTAATACTGGAATAGCATTTGCAGTGGCAGAAGTAAACCTTTATTCATCTCGACATTAACAAAAAAGTCGAAAAAAGTTTCTATTTTCAAAAAGTACATTAAACAACTAAATAACGTCATAATAGCCCAAAGTTTAATTCTCTGTAATTTGGTTGTGATTCCGCTTAAACCGTCCGATAAATAATTAATTTTTAAGCGAACGCAGCTAGACAAAGAGAATTAAACTGGAGGCTTTAAAAATGGAACAAGACCTTGATATTCAATACTGTTCGTTATTGCCCGAGCTTTATGACGAAGAGATTGAAGAAACAGTAAGGGAATTAATAAAAAGTGTGGAGGAGGCAAGCATGCCCAAGCAAAGTGAAAAGAAAACTCCAAATGAAAAGCCGAAGGGCTGGCTTAGACGTAATAGCGATATCATCTCCTTGAGCATGTCAGCTATTATGCTGGCGATAGCTGTTGTAGGCCTTTCCTTTGCGGCTGCTGAAGCCTGGTTTGCGATTCCATTTAAGATAGACAATCTTACTAAGACCGTGGGTGAATTACGTGATGATGTGAACAAATACCTCAAAGGCGAAAACAGCTTACAGGTTAGAGTGGCCAAACTAGAAGAATTTAAAGTAGCTTTTGATAAGCCTGAATACACAAACGTAGCTAGTATTTATGAGTCGGTGGAAGAAATACTAGAGAGGCTAAACGACGCCACCAGAGAACGCGAAGCGTTGAACGGTAGAATTGTTAATGTAAGTACACAGCTGCGTGGGGAAATTAATACTGCCGTTGCAGAACTGAGTGGTGAAATTAATACCGTAGAAGCCAAGCTGCGTGGGGAAATGAAAACCATGGACATCAACCTCCGCAATGAAATAAAAGCACTCAGTGCTAAAGTAGAAAAGCTCGATTTAGAAAATAAGCTAAGTTTGTCAGCAACCAAATTTGAAGCGAAGCAGAAAGGATTAGCCAATTTTAAAAATGGCCTATGGTCTATAACTGATTATGGCGAGCAAAAGCTGGCCAAAATTAAGTTACATAAGATTGTGCAGAGTATGGTGGTTGTAACATCTGCGTCACCGCCTTCATTAGATGAAGATGCTTTTCTAGATAACCTGATGCAAATGACAATCCACGACAGAGTCAATTTTGAAAATAGGGCCGCAAAAGTAAACTTGAGCGTGGAACAACTGATAGGTACCATGCTTGCCTACGCGCATAGCCTGGTTAATAAAAACGGCACTGATAGCAAATAAAAAAACACGCCAGAAATTAAAAAGGATCGCAAGCTGAGCCAAAACCCTTCAACAGATATAATCCCTTGAAGGGTTTTTTATCTTTACTTAACCGTTCGCTCACATTTTTTACAGTTCTGGGGTTGGATTTATATTGGTATATTCGGTACACTCTTTGTCATTAATGTGAAATTCTCCTTTGTTTCTGCGAAGTTTTTTAGGTTTCCTCCGCAAAAATATTAAACCCCCCAAATTACCCCTAAATCAGCATGAAGTGTGTACTGCATCAATGTCATTATGTTACAGCATTTAACGGAGATGAAATCCCTTTTTGAAAACGTCGTAAGCACACCTTGACATCAAGCAACCTCATTTCACACTTTGATACAAGCGTGAACTTTTTCCTTGTTTTGATAAGGGATTTTCTTTATTTTTTATAAAAATGACTTTATCTTATTGTGGACTGTAAATAAAACCCTCCAGGATTTCCATCCCACAATAAATTAATTATCTTATTATAGGCTAACAGGGTGGGTCGAAGTGTGAGTAGCACTTCTTTTTACCACAATGGCGTTGCACCCAAACGCTGGAAAACCACTCTGTAGTTGACTTCCTTTTCTTTAAAAGGAGATAAATAAAATGAAACCTACTCAACCCACACGGCAAAAGACCAAACGTAAGTCTTTGAAGGTTGGGATTGTTGATCTGATTGAAAAGCAACCGACTAATACATTGTATACCAAGATAGTAAATCCGAATTACACTTCGATCATGCCGCAAGTCGTTGCAGTCTGGATTGAACAAATGGGGCATAAAGTCAATCTTGTCACATATACCGGTTTTGAAGATTTGCAACATGAACTTCCGCACGATATCGATATTATATTCATATCTGCCTTTACCCATGCCGCGTTTCTCGCCTA
>JBHIAC010000224.1:0-3619 GCA_046758365.1 bacterium | reverse complement strand
GAAAATAAAAGTAGGACTGGGCCCCTTCTACGATCATTTGCCTGCAAAGGTATTGGACTATTTGAAACGTGGTGAGCCCGCGCCAAATTCGCGGATATCTAATATGATCACTCACTCGGTTCAAGCTAACGAGGTATAGGTTATTTAGGGGGTGAGATATAATAAAAAGGATATTTAAGTTTCACTATATTCTATAACAACAATTATAAATACCAAATGATTACGTTTTTTTATCTCACCCCCTAAATTACCATTATTAGAAGCAGTCAATTTTTGCTTTTTTACTTGACAATTTAGAAATTATATCCTATTTTTAAATCCTAAAATTTCTTCCCATAATTTTTTTGTTAGATTCGGCATAATTATCTTTAAATAAAGGTCTTAATCCTAAACAATCCTCGATCTTTGGAAACAGATCGACTAAATTTTGACAAAGATCTCAATTAAATTCTTGCAGTAAGTTCTTAACTTGAATTATTCACAAATTATTCAAAAATAAACGTAGTCTTTTATTAAATAATACGTTAGGTTTACATGCCGTCCCAAACTTAGTTTTAAAACAAATAGGCAAAATGATTTTTGGCAAAACAATTAACGACTTTAATAATAATAGTTTTGCCATTAATTGTTTTGCGTTATTAAGTTTTCTGCATTATTCAGGTTAATTGATAATTTTAACTAATTTTCATATTAAATAAACTCCGTGTGAGTCCGTGAAACTCCGTGGAAAGTATTTTAAGAACCTTTTTTAATTACTAAAATGTCCAACCATAAAAAACTAATTCCAGTTGGTGTTTGGAATAGCCATTTTCACATTTCTCAGCAGGGGTATATTATAGAAAAAGACGTCAAAACTCAGCCTTTAATTTTAATCCATTGCCGACTAATAACAGAAAACGATGTGTGTCACGCAATTTTACAGCACAGGAAAATAGTAGATTCCAAAGACGCTAAAGTAACCCAGCGGCTTTAGAATTGACAAAAGCACACGATATATTTGAAGATGCCTAAGAAAGTATTTCTTTGAATAAATTTCAACAGAAAATATTCAATTTATTGATTTCGGGTAACTTTAATCAAAACGAGGTAAAAATAATTTGGAATCCCTCATTAAGGGTTCTTCCAGACTCGTTGATGGAAAAGATTGAGGAATATTGGAATAAAGAAATTTTGCAGACTTCAAAAAGTAACTATCTTTTTAACGGAGATCTTTGTAGGTTAAATAGTTGGGGAATCGCTCAAAACAGATTAAATCTATTTTTAGGACGCACCAATTATAAAGAACTCATTTATTCAAACAACTTTGTTCAAGAAATCGTCAAACACTTCGGGATGGAATTACTTTCCAAAGCTTTAGGAATTAGTGCTGTCTTAGTTAGTAGTGACGAAAAAATTGTTTTAATTGAACGAAGTGAAAGCGTTGGTGAATACCCAGGAAGACTTGATGTTTTAGGCGGGCACATTCACCCTTCTGAACATGCAGTTTCTGGGGTACCAGATCCGTTTTATGCCATAAAAGCTGAGCTTAAAGAAGAAGTGAATTTGCAGGTATCGGAAAATGAAGCCGTCATCTGCCTAGGATTGATTGAGAACCGATCTACGAATAAACCGGAGCTAATCTTTCTGATCAAAAGCCATCGAAATTCTGGAGAAATTATTAATTTGAGTTTATCTGTTCATTCTTCGGAGTTGACCCAGGTTTTTACCATAGCAGGAAATATGAATTCTCTCACTTCCTTTTTAGTAAATAAAAAGGATCAACTAAGCCCTTCAGCCTATGGAGCTTTATGGTTGTATGGTCAAAGAGTTAATAAATAAAGGAGTTCTTTATGGGAAACCCACAAAACGATACCCAAGATTTATCTAAAATTATTCCCCACTATGCTGGGTATGAATGCAAAGAGAAACGTAAAAAGAGCGACTGTACCCTTCGGGATGCCCTCACGGAAAAATTGCAGTACACCCAGAAGGCTCTTAAAAAACTTAATCGGCAATTTAAAAAACAAGGCAAAAAGGAGTTAGCCGAAGCTATTGAGAGGATTCAAAAGCAACTACAGACAGTAACCCAAAATTTGCAAGTCCCGGCTTATTCAGAGTCTGAATTTTTTGACCGAGAATCCATTCCCAAGATTGGTCTGAATAAAATCCGTGATTACGATCGCGCCATGACTGAACAGGCACAAATACTTTTGGAGGAAGTTCAGGCACTCGAGAATCTGGAAGCATGGGATGAAGGTCTCGACGACTATTTTAATCATCTGCAGGATCTCATCGATGGCTTCAACCAAAACCTGATGGAAAGAGAGTTCATTATCGCCAGTGGAGGCGAGGATTTATAGTATTACCAGTAAAGTCTTGGTTTTTTTTGCAAGCCCTGTCTGTCACGGGGCAAGAACATTTAATTAGCAAGCAAACATCAAATTCTAATTTCGAATAGGAAATCCTAAATATTTATTTTGAGTTTTGAAATTCGAATTTCGGATTTACCCCACAAGAATTTAGCCAAATATTCATTAATTTAGAGATTGAAAATAGAAAACGCTAAATTGTGGCTACGCCGCGCTGGGAATAACGGGAAATTAGGTTTTTTCACGATGCATTGCTTCCTTTTAGCAATTCTAATATTCATCGCTTCCTGTGCTACTCCAAATAAGCTAAAAAAAACCTTTTATGCCCAAAATTCCATTTTACAACTTCGGAAACAAATCGATGCAATTCTTCAGGATTCATTACTTTATCAAACCCGCGCAGGCATCAAAGTGGTCTCCCTGCAAACCGGTGAGGTGCTTTATGCTAAAGACAGTCAACTGCTTTTCCATCCCGCCTCTAATATGAAGCTCCTCACAACGGCTGCGGCCCTGTCCAAACTTGGGCCAAATTTTAGGTTTAAAACTATCCTCTACGCTGACACATCTTCCTTTGCGGATAGTACCATTTCTGGTGACCTCTATCTCAAGGGCTTTGCTAATCCTGACTTAACGACAAAAGACCTCTGGTGGATGGTGCAAATATTAAAGGAATTGGGTATTGTGAAAATTACCGGTGATTTAATTTGTGATGAAAGCTATTTAGATGATTTTTATTATGGAGCTGGTTGGATGTGGGACGATGCTTCATCTGAGTACTGGCCGCCGATTGGGGCACTGAGCGTTAATCGTAACTGTGTAATGGTGAAGGTTAAACCGGGATTGGACCTTGGCGACACTCTTCTGTTTCATTTGGATCCCACTACTTCTTACATAAAAATCGAAAATAATGGAGTAACGGTGGATTCCTCAGACACTACCCGCTTGAAGGCATTTAAAGTTGAAAGAAAGTGGCGTGAAAAAGAAAACAGCGTAATTGTTGACGGAGGTCTTACCCCTCGAACCACAGAAAAAAAATTTGTTATTGAAGTGGTGGAACCTGCTCTTTATACCGGGACATTATTGGCAGAAATAATGAAATCGGAAAATATTGAATTTGCAGGTCAAATTCTAAAAGGTGTGGTGCCGGATACAAGCTTCGAGTTAGTCAAACATCGCTCGCCTCCCCTTACCACTTTGATTATACATACAAACAAGGTGAGTGATAACCTTTATGCGGAGCTTTTGTTAAAAACCTTGGGAGCGGAATTACG
>JBHIAC010000223.1:0-3628 GCA_046758365.1 bacterium | reverse complement strand
ACGGAGTTTATTGAATGAATAGGACGTTTCTATTTTTATCTCTTTTTTTGATCATACTCAACTGCTCACGAGAGAATAATACAGATGGAGTTTATGACATAAACAATAAGTTTAGTATAGCTGAATTACATGAAGATTATCAACTTCTTCGAACTGCGCTTGAGGAAGCTCATGCAGGTTTATATAGGTATACTACAAAGGAGGAATTCGATCTCTTTTTTGATAGTCTCAGAACTCAAATAGACACAGAAATGACTGAAATCGAGTTTTTTCGATTTTTAGTACCCCTTATTGCAAAAATAAATTGTGTCCATACTGGGATCGTATTATCGTCTAATTACGAAATAGCAGTCAAAGCTCTTCGTAAATATTTTCCTTTCAAATTGACATTTATTTCTGGAAAAGCATATATAGTTAAAAGCTATGATAAAGGAAATAAAGTGACTCCTGGTTCTGAATTAATAGCAATCAATAAGTTACGAATAAATAAACTCCTTACTATACTTTTTCGAAGGATGTCATCAGATGGTCAGAACAATACTTATAAATATAGATTTCTGGATAGGTACTTTCCTGAATTATATTTTAATTTGATTGCACAGCCTGATAGCTTTAAAATATCTTTCATTCCATATGGACAAGAAAAATCGCAAATCCATACTTTAACCGCAATATCTTTAAAAGAAATCATAAAACGTAGGCCATCCTTTCAAGAACTCTACAAGGAATGTTTGAAGTTTCGGATCATAGAAGATTCAAAAATTGCAGTATTAACTGTGCAAACATTTATTCCAAGAATAGTAGAGCAACTCAATATTAACTATACTAATTTTATTGATTCAACATTTTCAGAAATTAAGAAACAAAATATTGACAATTTAATAATTGATATAAGATGGAATGATGGCGGAAAAGAACATTTTATTTATTATTTGCTTTCAAAGTTCCTTCCGGAACCATTTCAATATTATTCCCGGGTTGACGCTCCTAGAACTAGATTTTCCTTTTTGAAGCATACTGATAAAGGTTTTCTCTTTAAATACTTTTATCCTTTAACATACCGAAAGGATAAATCAACAGGGAGATATTTGTTAAGGGGAAGTTGGAATAAACATATACAGCCAACAAAAGCTCATTTTAATGGAAATGTCTATATCTTAATGAATGGATACTCTTTTTCAGGAGCTGCTGAATTTGCTGCTTTAGCTCATTCTAATGATAAGAATAATAAAATAAAACTTATAGGTGAAGAAACTGGTGGTGCTTATTATGGGAATAATAGCGGAGATTGGATTAGTTTAGCATTACCAAATTCAAAAATTACTGTTCGTATTCCGCTTCGTTCTTATTTACTAGCAGTCTCTGATTATCCTTATCCTGATCGTGGGGTTGTTCCCGATATTGAAGTGAATCCTAAAATTGAAAACGTCATTAATGGTAAAGATACAGAACTGGAGTTCACCATTAATTTCATTGAACAGAGTAAAACTTTATGATGATTCATCTTTAATAAAAGTGAATGTTCTTAGTGGGTAATGTATTGGTGTCTAACAAAAAAATCAACCTGACTGGAACAGGCATGTGCGAATCTGAACGGACGGAGCTACGCAGAAGGTTTCTTCAACTACAAACGTACCGTGCGCCGCAAGTTCCAGTAGGTTATTTTTGCCGTTATGTGGTATATTGGAAATGGCTATTTAAATTGAGGACAGCAAATGAATAGTGAAGGAAGTGAATTTGGGTATGTAGAAAAATACTTAGATCAACTTCACAACTACAAAAGTCAAATCGATCATTTCTTTGAGAAGTTCAAGGATGAGTATGAGGCATATATACATGAAAGAAGTCCTGCCAGAGAAGTCGATTTAAAAAGTTCGATAGCTTATTTTGAGAAGTATCTTAAATCTCAACTAATTGATATACATAAGCCGGAAAAGGTTTATGGTGAGCCATTTGTAGGGTTAGAAGTTCTAATAAATCAAGAGTGGAGATCCTATGAATTTCGGCATCTTTTTCAAGGGATCGATTATTTAAATAAGCTAAATATTGTCCGTCACAAACTAATATCAAAGTCACCTGATTTGCGAATCTCTCATTCAATTACACGTTCGAAATATTATAGATACTCATTATTATACTACTATTTGGATTTTTATGAAGAAATCCAAGTAAAGCAGGTCAGTTTCGCATCTCCCGGATTTATTACATTTGAGGGGTTAGAGCATTCTATTAAAGAACTGAGAAAGCTTCTAAGGTACATCTGCAAATTCAAATTCGTTCGAGATTTTGTTGACTTGTACGATCATTTCAAATTTGACAGACCAATAAAAAATGTCGAACGAAGAATGAAGCTGAAAGACTTGCTGCACAAAGAAAGTCTTTTAGAAAGAAAATGGGCAAAAGAAGAACTGACTGAATTCAGAGAGTTTCTTGATGAAATCAACAAATTTGCTGTTCTCGCAGAGGAGTTAGAGCAAAAAGGACTGGCAAAAGGTAGCCTTGTTGAAGAGTCTTTTATCAGATCTATTTCCATGCTGCACCGACTTGGTTTTGACAAAGAGAAACTTAATATTGTGTAAGTTCAGGAAGAATCTAAGTGAAACACAAAAGTCACATTTAATTTTTAGTTATAATGAGTTTGACCAAACAAATATCAGCCCGAGCAATACTTGCTTTAAAGGATGCTCTTGTGAATATATACTGGCGCAAGAAGGATTTACGACAGTTTATTGAACTCACCGTAGAGAATTCATTAATCGTTTCAACTATTGACTGGACTGAAAACACAAAATATGAAAGTGTTTCAGAATTAATTGATAGAATGGTCAAGCGGCAAGATGTGTATCAAAATGATCTCTTAAAGCTAATTCAGGAAGCAGGAAATATCAATGATTTTAGCCATTTAGAATATTGGGACGATTCGGAAACTAAAATAAAAAAGGCTAAGGAATCGGTTGAAAAACTAAGAAACGAAGCACAAGGGTATTTTGATACTCTTGAAGAACTCAAGGCAGCAGAAAAACGACGTGAAAAAAATAAGGAAAAAATGCAGTCAAGCATTGCGTATCAGCAAAAACTCGATGGCCTAAAGATGAGATTTTTTGAAATTGCTTCAGATAGTAGTCCTCAACAAAAAGGGTTTAAATTCGAGAAGTTTCTCAATGAGCTATTTGTATTTTTTGATTTGGATCCCAAGTCATCTTTCAAAATAACTGGAGAACAAATTGATGGCTCTTTTACTTTTGACAACACTGACTATCTTTTAGAAGCCAAATGGCAAGAGCAGCCAATTACAGCCTCTGATCTGTACAATTTTGGCGGGAAAATTTCTGGCAAATTAAAAAATACACTTGGGTTGTATGTCTCATTAGGAGCATACTCGAATGAATGCACAGAGACACAAAACCCAACAACAAAATCAATGATTTTAATGGATGGTCCAGATTTGATGCAGATATTAGATGGTCGGATTACCTTAAATGATATGATTTATATTAAACGAAGACATGCTTCTCAGACTGGAGAAATCTATTACAAGCTAATAGGTATTTAATCGACTCATGCACATAACAATGAATCAACCTGACAAAACCGCCGTAACGAGTGGATTCGATGCGCCGATTCGTGC
>JBHIAC010000222.1:0-3655 GCA_046758365.1 bacterium | reverse complement strand
ATGATCTCTGTAAAGAGCTTAATAGCTCCTTTCAGGTTCCCTTTTGTTTCCATGGTAAATTTTGCCTTCTCGAAGAGAACCTTGTGATCGGACAAATGCTGAAAACCGAAAGCCGCTAACAAAACGGCCACCAGTACGATCAGGGTAATTGATTTTTTGAGTTTCATGACGCTACCTCCTGTTAGTGAATAATTTTTGTTCACTAACAATATAGCACATTAAAATATCCACATTGTCAAATGAAAGTAAACAAATGTAAGAGATCGTCATCACCCCAAAAATCGATAGCCTCCTGCGTAGACTGAACGGATATATTGCGGATGAGCTGGGTCTTCCTCAATTTTCTTCCGCAACTTAAGGACATGATTGTCAATGGTTCGGGTAGTGGGATAATTTTCATAACCCCAGATTTTATCAAGCAAATCATCTCTTGATACCACTTCTCCTCGATGAGCAATAAAATATTTCAGTATATCCAATTCCAGTGAAGTGAGATCTAATGCTTTCCCTTTGCGAGTGGCCTTATATTCAACAAAATCAATTTCAACATCGCCAAAAGAATAAATTTGGGGAACGGCTTTCCGCTCTCTCTTTGCGCGTCGCAGGTGCGCTTTTATCCGAGCTAAAAGCTCTCGCACGCTGAAGGGCTTGGTTATATAGTCGTCGGCTCCAATTTCAAGTCCCACCACCTTGTCAATCTCTTCCCCTTTGGCAGTAAGCATAATAATCGGGATGCCTATATTTTTTTGCCGCAGTTCGCGGCAGACCTCCAGACCATCCATCTCCGGCAGCATAATATCAAGAATAATCAAAGCTGGTGTTTCTTGCAGGGCTTTGCGAAGACCTTCTTCACCATCCAAGGCCCATTCCACGTCATACCCTTCATCAGCCAAGTTGAGTTTCAATCCTTTCACCAGGTCTTCCTCATCTTCAATGATTAATATTTTTTCTTTCATTTTGTTTTATCCCTTTTTAGGGGGTGAGAAAAAATAAATTTCCATTTTCGGATTAAACTTTTGTTGTTTTATTAAAGTTAGAATAACACAAAATTCCATCTTACTTATTCTCACCCCCTAAAGGATCAGAAAATGGCAGAATCACAGAAAAGGTACTCCCCTTTCCCGGCTCGCTTTCAACTTTAATTTGGCCATTGTGAGCCTCTATAATGTGTTTGACTAAGGTCAAGCCCAGGCCGCTTCCTCTGGTTGCAGAGATGATTTTATTATTTGAACGATAAAATCTTTGGAAAATTTTTGGGATTTCTTTAGGTGAAATTCCAATGCCTTTATCTGCGACTTGGATTACTGCATTTCTGTTTTCTCTAAATAATTTCACAGTCACTTCCTTTTTCTTCGGTGAAAATTTCATCGCATTGCTCAATAAATTGATCAAAACACGGGTTATTGCTTCTTCATCAAAATTCATTTCTGGAAGATTGGAGGCAATATCTGTTTGAATGGCAAAACCTTTTTTCTCTAAATGATAGTGGAACGATTCTAAAGTATCTCCGACAACGGTCGCCAAATTGCCTTTTTTAAAACTAAACTCCTTTCTGCCCATCTCAATTCTGGAAAAATCAAGAACGTTGTCTATCAGGTGCGACAAACGCTCGCTTTCTTTGGTTATGATCTCATAGCTTTCTTTTTTTTCTTCATTGGTAAGATTTTTTTTGCGTTGCAGGGTCTCCCCGTAAAGACGAATGAGTGTCAGTGGAGTTTTTAATTCATGGGAAATATTATGAACGAATTCTGTTTTTAAGCGTGTGGTTTCCGATTCACGGGAAATATCACGGACAATAAGAACTGCGCCAAAAAGCATTAAAGCCACAATAACGGCTAAAAGTATTCCGTAAGATAAAAGCTCTTGACGCGCTGCACGTTCAAGGTCCTGTGACTCCGGTTGAGATACGAGAAGTTTCCAGGGCAGAGGAACCGGACGATAAGATAAATCCAACGAAACGTTTGACGCTAAGTTTCCTTTTCTGTTTAAAATATTTTGATTTTTTTCATCTACGATTTGAAAATATAGCCCAGAATCCTTGGTTATATCCTCAAGGACATTTGATATTATCTGATTTTTTAGATAATTGAGATGCCAGCAAAAGCCTCCAAAAAAGGTTTGTTCTGACTGAAAATTTGACAGCTTGGTAAAGGAGATCAGACAAAAATCTTTTTCTTGAGGGACAAGCAAACGAACCGGCCAAACCTGATCTTTGACTTGAGAAAAGTATAACTTTTCCTTTGTCTTCGGAATAGCCTTTCTCTTTAAAAAATCTGTCAAATTCAGAGCTACCTTATAATGAGATTGCTGTTTTTGTAAGTCTTGATAAGATTTTCGAATTTCGGGGAAATTTCCATTAATACATTTACTTTTTAGTATTAATTCAATTTCTGTTATGAACAAGTTATAAGTAGAACGGTTAAGAACCCAAACGCCACTCCGTATTTTTTCATAAAGATTGAGTAATATTTTCAGACTTTTCGCTTCTTTTTTTCGACGCTGTTCGATTTCGTATAATTGAAAATTTGCAACAATACCATAAGGGTGCCCTGCTTTGTTTTGGACTTGTCCATACTCGGTAGCAAGTTTGTTATATACTTTAAAAGCTTGGTCATATCTTTTCGACGCTATTAGGCAGCGTCCCAAACCTTCTAAGGCTATGGCTTGGTGCTGCTTCGAGGGCGCGGACAATGTACATTCTTGATATAATTCAGCGGCTTGAGTGTAATTTTTCTGGGAGAATTCAAAAAATTCAGCTCTCTGGAAAAGTTGTACAAACTGACTGTTTGAGATATCCTTATCCCATTGAAACACCGAAACATCTTCACTTCCAGTTTTAGGATAAAGGATTTGAAAATAAGCATCAAGTAAAAAAAGTTCTCCAGCTATATCCTTTGGAAGTGCGGAAGAACTATGGAAAGTTTGATCAGACTCTTTGGGTTGTATTATACGAATAAAATTTTCTGACCTTAATGCATTTTTTTCCTGATTAAGGATTGCCCCTTCGATGGATTTGAGGGCCGCGTCGCCTGAAATCCAAAGATTTGATTCTAGAAGCTTTTTTACCGCTTCACGCCGTTTGGAAAAGGTGCTTAAGCTTAAATATCCCACAATTAATGAAGGAAGAAAAATTGCCAGAAGGAAAATAAAAATTATTTTCCTATGGGCTAATATTCTTTCAGTAAATATTTTCATTTCTGATGTAGAATTATGGTTTGAGCTTTAATATCCACATTACAATATAGTAAATTAAACTATCAAAATGTCCAAAAAAAGTAAAACATTGTCAAGAAATGTTAAAGATGATTTAAGGAGAGAAATAAAAATTGGATTGATTTGGCTTAATGAAAGGGGCTCAACTCCTGAACTCTTTGACCTATGCAGGCGTTGTGACCGAGAGTCTTTGAGTAAAGGAAATAAATTTCCCTTCGGTTAAGGATCTAAATCTTCACTCATAGTTTTAATTTTATTTAATCTTTAAATCAAACTCAGCACTCATCCAACCTGTTTCAATTCCAGCGTGATTGACAAACAGCGGTTTTTGATATTTTGATAACTCTTCAATTTCTTTGTTTGAAATTAAATTTAGTTGCGACAAAGCTTCCAACATAACCGGAGGCGATGCTCTTTTATCGCCATCTTCAATCTTTACGGC
>JBHIAC010000221.1:0-3680 GCA_046758365.1 bacterium | reverse complement strand
GGCTTTTTGGGGCCTAACGGGGCTGGCAAGACCACGACCGTAAAAATGCTCACCGGAATGCTCATTCCTACCTCAGGAACCGCTCAAGTAGCTGGATTTGATATTTTAGCCGAAGCAATTGAAGTAAAAAAAAGAATTGGTTATGTTCCCGAATCTGGCGCTTTGTTTGAATCGTTGACTGCCTGGGAGTATTTAGAACTTGTTACCGAACTGCACCATTTGGATCGGCAGTTGGCTCATAAGCGCATGGAAGAATTTTTAACCCGGTTCGGCCTATTCAATGAAAAAGACCACTTTCTGAGCGGTTTTTCCAGGGGTATGAAACAAAAGGTTCTATTTTCAGCCGCCCTTCTTCATAACCCTGACGTGCTATTCTTAGATGAGCCATTAACCGGTCTGGATGCGAATGCAGCATTGATTATCAAAGAGCTTCTTAAAAAGATGGCTGTTCAGGGTATGACCATTATGTTTTGCTCTCATATCTTGGAAGTCGTGGAGCGCATTTGTACTCGAATCGCCATAATCAATGAAGGCCAACTTATTGCAGAAGGAACTCCTGAAGAGATTACTCAACAAACTTCACAAGCGACCTTAGAGCAGGCGTTTAACAAACTCACAGGTTCGCAGGATATGCACGTATATGCGGATGAATTCTTACACGCACTGGAACGACTCTAATGCTTAAGTTCTGTTTTCAGCAATTAGGTATTGATTTTGTCCAATGGTCTGTCCTCGTCAAAGCCTCCCTCAGAAAAGATTTTCGCGAATCCTCCTTATCTACTACTCTGCGTCACGGCCGCTCTGGTGGACGAATATTCTTCACGCTGGTCTTTTTTTATTTTCTTACCGGTTTGATTTTTGTTCCAATTGTTCTAGATAATCAAGATGTTTTTTTCACCGCTACCCTGCTCATCAGCTACACTATGTTTATGATTGGTGGTCTGATATTAGTTGAGTATCATACCGTCGTCATTTCACCTGACGATTACTCAGTACTTGGCTATCGTCCTATTTCATCTAAAACTTTTTTCTTTGTAAAGCTAACCAATATTTTATTTTATGTTTTAACTTTTACGACGGTCTTAGCCCTGCCTGCGATTGTGGCTTTCTTTTTTACACTTGGATTCAACCCAATTTTGGGTGCTGCTGCTTTTTTGAGTGTGTTTCTGGCTAACATAGCCACATCCCTGGTAATTATAATTCTATACACGCTTATCTTAAAAAAAGTAAGTTTGCGCCGTTTACAAAATTTACTGGCTTTTTTTCAAGTTGGCCTTGCTTTCATTATTTATAGTGGTTTCTTTATTATCCCAAAGCTTATAGAAAATTCTGTATTTAGAATCTTTGAAATGTCCAGTTCCTTCTGGCTTAAGTTCTTACCCTCAGCCTGGTTCAGTAGCTATTTAATAATATCTTTGGGTAAACCGATGCCTTCAGATTGGCTGTTGGCGGCTGTTTCAATTTTTATGACGGTAACGATCGCTTACTTTGCGTTCTCAAAATTATCTATTGGCTATTCTGAAAGATTGGCTGTTTTATCTGCAATGCCACCAAAGAACAAAGTTGCCTCGAGAAGATTTATGAAGCCTTTTTTATGGTTTGCGCAAGCGCATGAAGAACGTGTCGTTTCTAAGTTGATTCGGAATCAATTTTTGCATGATAATAAATTTAAATTGGCCGTACTTGGGATTTTACCATTAACGATATTTTATCTTTTCATTGGAATAGAAAAAGGTCCGTTAACAGATCCTTTTGAAATCCATGAATTTGATCTCAAACGAACGGGTCTACTCTATTTATTAGTATTCCTTTTTCCTATGATGCTGCGCACTTTTGTGACCCAGAGCGATGCATTTCAGGCGTCCTGGGTATTTTATACAACGCCTATTAATGTGCGCCGTGTGATTTTATCAGAAAAGAATTTTTTGATGATTTATTTTGTCCTGCCTTTTTTGTTCGTTCTGGGAGTTATATTTTATTACTATTTTAGCAACTTGTTGCATGTTTTGTTACACTTACTAGTATTGGGACTTTTGGCCCATCTCTTTTTGCAATTAGCATTTCTGTATTCTCCAGACTTACCCTTTTCACGACCGAATGTTAAAGGCAGCCGTTCTCGAAACGTTGTCTTGTTGTTAATTTTAATCCCGTTTATCATTTATTTGATTTTACCGTTAATATTCAAATTTGTATACACAGATACAGCAAGCTTCCTTACCTTCATCATTACTATTTTGACCGTTTCGTTGATTTTGGAAAGTTTGATTCAGGTGCGGGTTTCAATATATATGAAAAAACTGGAATTCACAGGATGAAGACGGTCGCAAATCAGAAATTTGCTTTAACCAGTATGAATACTTAACCTGACTTATTCAGGTAAAAACATCTTAATTGAGTAAACAGCCTCAAACCATTAAAATGTTACTTTATTTAGATGATGAACCGCAATGAATATGTCATCAAAGCGCAGCATTTAAGAAAAACTTATGGTTCAATAAAAGCCCTTGATGGAGTTTCATTTGAAATAAAAAGAAATCAGGTAACCAGCCTATTAGGTCCTAATGGCGCCGGCAAAACAACTCTGGTAAAAATCTTAACAACCATTGCCCAGCCCTCTTCCGGGTGTGCTTTGGTTGACGGACACGATGTTCAAAAAGATTCCATGAGGGTGCGCCGTATTGTAGGAGTAGTGCCTCAAATCAATAATTTGGACAGTTATCTCACTGCGCGAGAAAATCTTATCCTTCACGCCAAAATGCACTTTTTGCCTAAGAAAATTTATTCTGAACGGATCGATGAATTGCTGCAGTTCATGGGTATTTACGAGCGGCGCCATGATTATCCTGATGCTTACTCGGGCGGCATGCAGAGAAGATTGATTTTTATGCGGGCTTTAATCCACAACCCACAAATTCTATTTTTAGATGAACCCACCACCGGGTTAGACCCGCAATCGCGGCGAGCCGTATGGGATCATATTGAAAAAATCAAAAGCCAAGTATCTATTTTTCTTACAACTCATAACATGGAAGAAGCTGATTTTCTTTCAGACCGGGTCATGATAATTGATCATGGAAAAATTATTGCAGATGGAACCAGTGCTCAGCTAAAAGAATTGGTGCCCGCAATGAAGAAGCCTTCACTGGAAGATGTTTTTATTCATTTAACAGGTCGGAGTATAAGAGAATGAATCATGTACGCAATCTCCCTTTTAAAGGTTCCGCGCCAATCCTTTACCGGGACATGACGGTATTTTGGCGCAGCAAATATTCTGAGGTGATGACCACGGCTGCCACTCCTTTGACTTTTTTTATTATCTTTGCCCTAGGCTTAAGAGGCTACATTCGTGATGTGGAAGGTATCCCATACATTCTATTCGTGTCACCAGGATTAATTTCCATGGCAACACTCGAGGCTGCCTGGGAAGCCAGCGCCTGGAGTTTATGGTTTCATCGGAAACACCAAAGAACCATCGATGAATATCGGGTTAATCCCATTACGGTTTTCGATATAATTACTGGAAAAATTCTTAGTGGATTTATTCAAGGAGCATTCAAAGGGGTCATTGTTGCGTTAATTATTTTACCCCTAACTGGCTTTAATTTTAGGGCTACTGGAGTATTTTATTATTTGACATTTCTCATACTTGGTTCGATGATTTTCTCTTGCATTGGTATTAT
>JBHIAC010000220.1:0-3700 GCA_046758365.1 bacterium | reverse complement strand
ATTTTAATCGGTCCTCCAGGCTCAGGTAAAGGAACGCAGGCAAAGAGACTAATGATCAAATTAGGTATTCCACATATATCATCAGGAGATATGTTACGTGAAGCTGTATCAAAAGGGACTCCTCTTGGCAATAAAGCCCAGAGCTATATGGAACAAGGTGCACTGGTTCCCGACCGGGTAGTGATTGAGATGATTATTGAGCGAATCTCGGAAGCCGACTGTCAAAATGGGTTTTTGCTGGATGGATTTCCTAGAACCTTACCCCAAGCCGAGTCCCTGGACAAAGCCCTTAACAAATCGAATGTTCAGCTTGATCATGTCCCTTTAATTGAAGTTTCCGATGACGAGATAATTCTCAGAAATACAGGTAGAAGAATTGATCCGGACACAGGCAAAATTTACCATTTGAAATTTGATCCCCCACCAGAAGAAATTTTACACCGCTTGACTCAAAGAGAGGATGATAAGGAAGAAACCGTAAAAAATCGTTTAGCAAAATATCACGAGCAAACAGAACCAATTATACCCTTTTATGCCAAAAAGGGAATCCTAAGGAAAATATCGGGAGTGGGAACTCTTGAAGAGATCGAAGCACGGCTTCTCAAAGTTTTAGGGGCCTCTTAGCCTTGATGATTCAAATATAGCGCCGATATTTTTCGTGGCTGTGCAAATTTTTTAATCGGGAAATACCGACGCATGATAAAAAAGAACAAATTAAAGAGATAATCTCGGATGCCGAGACCAGAATTGATAAAGATGATTTAAATAACTTCTTTTTCAAATATTCGTAATATGTACAAATCGGTACGTAAATTATTCCCCAATAAATTAAACTTAGCAATTATTTTGAACTTTTATAAGCTTTGTTATACCCAGCGCAGCGAGCTACAATGTTGAATCATGAATGAAATAGTTGATATAATTCATAATTGCTACATTGTCTCATTGTAACATTGTTACTAATCAAACAATTTAACAATAGAGCAATGGAGCAGGTAAGTAATGAGAATTAAAAACAGAATTTTTTTGCACAAAAAACAAAGATTTGACTGGTAATACTATACTAAAAAAATATGAACGATTCTGACTTAAGACAAAAAGTCTCAGCAGCCGTTGAATATCAGAAAGATAATTTAATAAGATATCTTCAAGAAATTGTGGCTATCCCTAGTTTTAGTAGTGAAGAAAAGGAAGTTGCAGAGCGCGTGAAACAGGAGATGAGAAGACTGAAATATGATGAAGTGCGTATTGACAGCTTTGGTAATGTCATCGGGCGGGTCGGTAATGGGCACCAAAAGATTCTTTATGATACGCATTTGGATACCGTGGGAATTGGTGATCCATCTGCCTGGGAATATGACCCTTTTAAAGGAAAATTTGAAAATGGAACCTTATATGGACGAGGAACTTCCGACAACAAAGGGGCTGGCGCTTGTATGGTTTATTCGGGCGCCATTGCTAAAGAGCTAGGTTTGCTGGAAGAAGTAAGTCTATATGTGGTTGGTTCCGTACAAGAAGAACCGTGTGAAGGTTTGGCCTACCAAACGATTATTACAGAAGATGGCCTGCGACCCGATTGTGTGCTCCTGGGAGAGTGCACTGGCTTGCGAATTTATCGTGGTCAGCGGGGTCGAATAGAGATGAAGGTTGTCACAAAAGGCGTTTCCTGTCACGGCAGCGCTCCCGAACGGGGAGAAAATGCCATTTATAAAATGACCGAGATTATTAAGAAAATTGAACAGTTGAATGGTCAGC
Organism: bacterium; assembly: GCA_046758365.1. Lineage (GTDB taxonomy): Bacteria > Zhuqueibacterota > Zhuqueibacteria > Oceanimicrobiales > Oceanimicrobiaceae > JBHIAC01. Next base: position 1,945 of record JBHIAC010000220.1, on the reverse strand, counting down.
TTAAAGACGATGCATTTTTAGGAAGCGGCACTATCGCGGTTACTAAAATAGAATGCCAGACGGCCTCAATAAATGCTATTCCTGATGAATGTACGATATATGTAGACCGAAGATTAACTCGCGGTGAAACTAAAGAAACCGCCCTAAAAGAAATTGAAGAAATTGTGAATGGGGAGGCCAAGGTTGAAATACGGCACCTTGAAGGCAGAAGCTACACAGGCAAATCCTTGTCCATAGAGAAATATTATCCTACTTGGTTTTTAGAAGAAAATCACCCCGCCATTCAAAGCGCAGTAACTGCCTATCGAGCAATATTTGCAAAAAATCCTGAGGTGGGGCGGTGGACTTTCAGTACCAATGGCGTCTACACCATGGGAATTGAAAATATTCCAACTCTGGGATTAGGTCCAAGTGATGAGCATTATACTCATTCCGTTAATGATCAGGTCGCGGTTGATGATCTTATAAAAGCTACTATATTTTATGTGGTTTTCCCGAGATTTTTTAGCCTTCATTCGACACTTGAACCGTGAAGAACCCAGAAACTTGGCCAAAGGCATTTTATTCCACTGAGCAGTTGAAGCATTCGTACAAGTCAGAAAGTGGCTTTTATCGGTTGACGTAACTATTCGTTGGGTTTTATTAGGATTTGTGATCTCTTGTCTTAATCATATATGCGGCTTCGTCGCGCTAAGTTGGCCTAAATTTTTTTCCTAGTTTATTACTTCTTCCGTATAAACATCATTAAGCGAAATCGGCCAGTCTAAGACCGTGAAACTTTTCGAAGTCTCTGCAGTTTGTCCTGTTGCTTCATCTAATATTCTAACAGTGAGTATATAGTTGCCGCTTAGAAATTGATCCACAGGAATTTTAAGACTGTGAGCTGAAATTTTCCCTGGAACTTTTTCAATATTTTGAAATTGTGCTATCTTTTTGCCTTTGTTGTCGAGAATTATAAAATATGCAGTATAGTTTAGATTTTCGCTGTTCTCCGTATATGTCAAATTATAAACTTCAAAATATATATAAATATCCGCTAAACCATGCGCAAAAGTTCTAATAGGGTTCGGCTGAATATAGCGCTGGTTTTTTACATAAGGTTGGCCTTCTTCAGCAGGTACAATTTTTTGACTAAATTGAATATCGCTAATTTGTAAATTATCTGACTGATAATTTCGAGCAAAAAAGACTCTTTCAATTTTGGAAGATTTGTGAGTTTCTATATCTCTTAAAATGACCTCGATTTTATACTTGCCGGGATTAAAAGAAAAACCTAAAAGGGAGACTCTAGCTTTTTCTGTAGATTGAGATTCAGAATAAGAATCTACTTCAAAAACATCCAGATTTGTGTAATGTTCAACTGTATTATCATTTTCATCATAAACAAAAAGGTCTAAATCATAACCAGCGCGAAATCTCTTATTATGCTTAAAGAATTGTAATTCCTGATAACCAATTTGGATGTAAAATTCAATGAAAGTATCATCATCAAATCCCTGAAAGTTAGTGTAATCTAAGTAAAAGTTTGGTCCTTTTCCTATTGATTTAAAAGGTGTTCTTACTGGGGATTTCTTGGCGTAAACGAATACGCCAGTTAAATTTAGTACTATCAAAAACGCAACAAAAAATGCAATCCTTGCCTTCATATTTCCTCCATGTAATATTAATTATAGATTAATTAATAATAGAGAATAAATTAATTATCGGGAATTAGAGTCAAATGTAAATAAGAGGAAAAAAGAAAGGAATGAATTTTCTGCAACAATATACTTTCAAATCTTTTATTCTCAGCTAATTTACGGCAGAACATTAGGCTCCTTAAGCGCAACATTCAATCCAAAATACAGAGATGACTTTAAACCTTTACTGACCGGATTTAACTTAGGTAAGGTTAGGGAGATAAGAAACTTAGGCTTAATGATAGGCATTGAATTAAAAGAAGAGG
>JBHIAC010000219.1:0-3718 GCA_046758365.1 bacterium | reverse complement strand
GTCATGCCTGGCATGATTATTTTGTCGATATCGGCAGTAATGCTTTCCATAGATTCTCCGTGGTCCGGAGGCGACTTGGGAAGTAAATTTCGGATGTCACCGGGTTTTACTTCTGATAAGACGGGATATTGCTCGATGTGCTCAAGAAAGCCAGCCACCCAATCAACAAGCTTATGGCCATACTTGCGAAATTCTTCCGGTGGCATATCACCCAAAGAATAGCCATTTGGGCTGGAAAATGAGTCATGTGTCATAACATTTTACTTTCTTTAATTTAAGATTTTTCGTAAATTTGTACATTTATGATTGGAAGTCTATCGTTGAGAGGTAATTTAAAAAAGTTAAACCATTAATATTAAAATAGCAAGTATATTTTGTTTGCATTGTTTGTAATGTACTAATGACAAACATTTTCCCAACAGCTCAAATGCCTTCTAATTGTCATATAAAAACTCAGTTTTTAAAGCTTGCTTTATTAAAGATTTTGTAAATAAAAATAATAAGGTATTGTTTTCAAAGTTTTATAGTATTTATAATTGTTATTTAACATTTTCTACAATTAAAAAATCCTTGCATTTTTGGGGAAGAAAGATTATTTTTTTAATCATTAAAATTGAGTAACATAAAAATATAAATATCTATGATGTAAGTGCAAAAAGATATGAAGCTTTAAATCTAAAGTTTTAAATGATGTAGGTACAAACCATCAACGTCATAAATTTACGATTGCTTCAGCACTTTGGATACATCTCGTTGTATATTTATCCAACAGGATAAAATTCCACCTTCTTAAAAATTGAAATTATCCTGTTTTTGCACTATAGTCATTGAATTAATCTTATTTTGTAATCATTCATTATCTCAAAGCTATTTAATCAAATCAATCTTTGTACGCCTTAGTAGTTCAACAAGGTCGAAGTTTCTAGATAATCATTTTTAAAGGAGAGAATCATGCGTAATCACTTTTTTAGGTTAATTCGAGGCGTTCAGAAAATGAGGCTCATTTCGCACGGCATCGCAGTACTATTGTTGTGGTTTAGTATTAACTACATCAACCTCTTGCGAGCGAATGAACCGGTTCCTGAAGATGCACGTCTTGGCTTTCAGACCATCAGCGCCGATAATATGAAAGCTATCCTGAATTTCCTCGCTTCAGATGAACTCGAAGGCCGCGCCACCGGGCATCGAGGCTTAAAGATAGCGGCAAAGTTCCTCGAGAGTCAATATAGGCTTGCTGGACTTACTCCAGTACCCGGCCATGATTCGATGCTGCAAAAATTTTTCATTTTAGAAAACACTTTGGATACTACAAGCTCCATATCTGTTAGTATGAACATCAATAGCGCTCAAATTACTCACAAATTTTCTTTATATAACGACTTCTGGATACCTTCCCGCGGCAGTGCATCTTACACAATTCAAGCTCCTGTGGTTTTTGCAGGATATGGGCTAAAAGATGATTCTACCGGCTATAACGATTTTAAGGGTCTAAAACAGGTTAAAGGTAAAATTTTACTTATCTTTGCGGATGTACCAGAATTTATAAGCCCTCGAAAGCAGATGAAGGTGTCACCCCGTCGCCTCTTACGAGAACAAAGAAAGAAAAAAGTACAAAGGGCTGAGGAAGTCGGTGCTGTCGCCGTCCTTATGATTACTCAACAATCTATCCCTAAGCAAGTCACTCATTTTAAAAAATGGCTCAATCGACCCACCTATAGGCTCAGGAGTAGCCCTCAAGCAATACCCCAATTTATCATAAGTGAAGAGTTGGCTAATGCTCTCCTATCTAATAGTGGCTGGACGGCCAAAAAGCTGCGTGAAAAAATTGCCGCAACAGAAAAACCCTATTCCTTGCCGATAAAAGGTGCCGTGATACTCTTGGATGTAAAAATCCAGACTAAACTCAAAGAAACGCAAAACGTGGTAGCCTATCTAAAAGGCTCCGATCCACAGCTCAACCACGAGGTCCTTGCTTTTGGCGCCCATTACGACCATCTCGGCATGGATGACGAGGGCCACATTTTTAACGGCGCCGATGATGACGGGAGCGGAACCACTGGCTTGCTTGAGATTGCCCGAGCCTTTGCGAAAAACCCTATCCGCCCTCAGCGCAGTTTGTTGTTTATTTCTCACACCGGGGAAGAGCGCGGTCTGTTGGGCTCCGGCTACTACACCGAAAACCCGCTGGTACCTCTGGAAAACACCGTGACGCTACTGAATATGGATATGATTGGGCGAAACGCTGAAAATTCGGTATATATTATTGGTTCAGATTTTCTTTCCAAAGAATTACATGAATTGAATGAAGCCGCTAACACCAGTGTTGGCCTAGAATTAGATTACAAATACAACAGTAAGAGCGACCCTAATCGTTTCTACTACCGAAGTGACCACTACAACTACGCCAAGCACGGAATTCCCCTGATATTTTATTTCGCTGGTACTCATAAAGATTACCACAAAGCCACGGACACAGTAGATAAAATAGATTTTAAAAAAATGGAAAAAATCGCCAGGTTGGTCTATCTTACTGCCTGGAAAGTGGCTAATCTGGACCATAGATTGAATATTGACAGTAGTACTAATTCAAAAGTTAATTAATGTATAAAGTTGAAATTATCCTGTTTTTGCACCATCGTCATAAATTGTAAAGGAGGAGTCCTATGTTGATGATGAATTTATTCTTGGTTTGTCTAACTTTATTTTTTAATGGCGCTGAAAATTCAGCGATTCCGACTGGCTACGATGCCAAAATTTATACCAAAGCATTAAACATAGCCAAGTCAACGATAATTTTAGACGGACACATTGATGTTCCATATCGTTTACTCGAAGAGTTCGAAGATATAACGCAATCAATTGCAAAGGGGGACTTTGATTATCCCCGAGCCAAACAAGGAGGCTTGGATGCACCATTCATGTCGATTTATATTCCTGCACGTTTTCAGAAGACACCGGGTGTTTCTAAAAAACATGCAGATAAGTTGATTGCCATGATGGATAGTGTTATTGCAGCTAATCCGAACAAATTTGCCAAAGCATTAACGCCTCAAGAGGTTAGAAGAAACTTCGAAAAAGGGCTTATTTCACTTCCATACGGCATGGAAAACGGTTCAGCCATTGAGGACGATTTGGCCAATATAGAATATTTTTATAACAAAGGAATTCGATATATTACGCTCACACATTCAAAGAAAAATTTAATTTGTGACTCATCTTATGACTCCGATAAAGGCTGGAATGGGTTAAGCCCGTTTGGCAGGAAGGTCGTGGAGGAAATGAATCGAGTAGGAGTCATAGTAGATATTTCTCATGTTTCAGACTCCACTTTTTACCAGGTGCTGCGCTATACTAAAGTCCCCCCGATTTGCTCTCATTCAAGCTGCCGCTATTTTACCCCAGGTTGGGAGCGTAATGTGGACGACAACATGCTAAAAGCCCTGGCTAAAAAAGGTGGAGTGCTTCAAATTAATTTCGGCTCAGCATTTCTCACCCACAAGGCAAATCAATATAGCGATAAATACTGGTCATACAGAGGTGATTTTATGACAAAACACGGGATTACCGATGATAATGATCCTCGTGTGAAAACTGAAATGAAAAAGTATAAAGAAAAAAATCCTTATCCATACTCAACCATAAATGATGTGGTTGCCCACATCGATCATGTTGTAAAAATTGTGGGTATTGACCATGTCGGACTGGGATCTGATTTTGA
>JBHIAC010000218.1:0-3743 GCA_046758365.1 bacterium | reverse complement strand
CACAGCCTTCAGAAATTCCTTGACTTTTTTGATTAAAAGATTAAATTTGTAAAGCTTTGATTGGTGAGTGGTTTGGTTTCTAAGGAAGGTATTCTTGAGGCCAGGTAGCTCAGTCGGTAGAGCAACGGACTGAAAATCCGTGTGTCCGCAGTTCGATTCTGCGCCTGGCCACAGATGGAGTAAAAGCGTGGTAAGTATTAATTGGGTGTGTAGAAAGTGATTAATGACATTGGTACAAGAACAGGATAATTTCAATATTATTGATTTTTTAGAACAACGTTTTATCTTTTTCGATTTTTCCACGTTTTTACTTTTTAATTATGAGTTCATTGTATATCTTTTAGTATTTCCCACCACTTTTAGTTGTTTCTCCTCTGTTACTTCTGCAGCCGAATTTATAGGGCTGTGAACCCCCTTTTGAATTTACTTCCGTTTCTTAGATAGCAATCGAAGATACTACTTGCAACATCCGATCCTTCCTAACTAATTACCAGATGTAGAAGCGTTTAGGGTCTCTTACAGAGTACTTTTTTGAAAAAATCAAAATTTTACTTGCATTATAGAAATATTATTGATATATTAGTAATGTATTGTTAAAATAATAAAAATATAAGATAAATATAATCTTAATATAAATCCTGCTCTACAAAGTTTATAGTATTATCAGTCAAGTCTTTGTTTTTTATGCAAAAAAATTTTATCCAAAAGGGGCAGCACGACAGCAGGGAAATAAAGAAAGATTCACATAAAATAACCTCAAATAAAGAATACTAGTTACGAAAATTGTTATAACGAAGTCTTAAGAAAGGATAAAAGGTATGAATGCGAAATGGTCTGGTGTCTTTCCTGCTGTAACCACTAAGTTCAAAGATGATTATAGTCTTGACCATACCGCATTGGAGAAACATTTCGAAGCCCAAATCAATGCTGGGGTTCATGGGTTGGTTGTTATTGGCTCACTTGGTGAAAACGGTGTGTTGTCTGCTGCAGAAAAGCAAGAAGTGCTGAAAATAGCTGTCTCAGTTACTAATGGTCGGGTTCCTGTTCTGGCATGTGTGGCCGAGACCACAACCGCAGCTGCCTGTATTTTTGTCGAAAAAGGCACAGCTAATGGAGCCGATGGTTTTATGGTGCTGCCCGGAATGCAGTACGTTTCTGATCGGCGTGAGACGATACAGCATCTGCGTAGCGTTGCATCGGCTTCGGATCGCCCACTCATGATCTATAATAATCCGATTGCGTATGGGGTTGATATAACTCCGGAAATGTTTGCCGAGCTGGCAGACGAGTCTAAGTTTGTGGCGATTAAAGAGTCTTCAGATGATGTTCGACGCATAACAGATATTATTAATCTGGTGGGAGATCGTTATCAAATTTTTTGCGGTGTAGATGATTTGGCGTTCGAAAGTCTTCTGCTCGGTGCTGATGGTTGGCTCGCTGGTTTAGTTAACGCTTTTCCAAAGGAAACGGTAGCTGTCTATGAGCTTGTAAAAGCAGGCCGCCTCCAAGAAGCCCTTGCGATTAACAGATGGTTTTTTCCGCTACTCCATCTCGACGTATCGACGAAACTTGTACAGAATATCAAATTGGCAGAGTCTATGACCGGGCTTGGTACTGAGCATGTTCGCCCTCCCAGACTTCCTTTAGTAGGTGAAGAACGGGCAAGAGTCAAAAAGATTATCGAAGATGCGCTGGCTACACGCCCGCAATTGCCAAAGTTGTAGCATTTTTTATTTAGTGATGGGTCGTGGCTGTAGAATTCTACACCACGGTGAAAACCAGCTATTGTGCACCCAAAAATCAGGTATAAGAATTTACATCTATGCAATTTACAAAGGGAGTACGAATTCAATGGAAAGTCAAATAGGATCGTATGCTGATGTTTATCAGCGTAGTTACAAACCAATCAATAGTCTTGCAGACAAGGCTTATTGTATTCTTGAAAAGATGATTGTTACACTCGAATTGCCACCTGGCAGCATCATCTATGAGGCGGACTTGAGTCGTCAAATTAACATTGGCCGCACCCCCTTGCGGGAAGCTCTTCATCGTCTTGCTAAAGAGAGATTGGTCTCAGTGTTGCCGCGACGGGGTATGATTGTAAGCGAAGTGAATATTCTTGATCAACTTGAGCTTGTTGAGATGCGGCGTGTGGTTGATCGACTACTGGCATCTAAAGCAGCGACTCGAGCTACTCCTAAACAGCGTCAGCGTTTAAAAGAAATTGCTATCTTAATTAAGGAGGCTGCTTCCGAAGGTAATGTACAAGAATTTATGCATTTAGATGGTGATTTTGATCAAATTTTGGGATTAGCTTCTCGTAATTTTTTTGCTGCCCAAATATCTGAAACGCTGCATGCGCATTGTCGCCGATTCTGGTACATAAATCAGGGGAGTGGTGATTTGGTTTGGTCGGCAGAATTACATGCAGCTATGATAAATGCAGTAGCTGAAGGTGATGAGGCTGAGGCGGTGGCTGCCTCTGATAGGTTGAGTGATTATGTCGAGGATTTTACGCGATCCGCCCTTAATTTTTGATGACATCTTCATAATAGAATTTACCAAAGAGTTTTGGAAACCAAAAAAACTAAAGGAGCGAAGGAGGTGATTAGTTGGAATGATTGTGTTTACTAATTAAATTCTGTTTAATTTGTATTCACCATTTTTAAGGAGGGATTATTATGAATGCTCTCATTCACTTGATTTTCAGGAAAGGCCGACTTAGACTTTCATTTGTAATTATTGTGATCGCATTGTTTTGCATTACATTAACTGAAGTCGGGATAGCACAAGTGGGGGGGACAATACGCGGAAGAGTTATCGAGCAGGGCACCGCCGGTTCCTTGCCAGGTGCTAATATTGCCATTGAAGGTACCCCACTTGGAGCTGCTTCTGACCAGGATGGCAATTTTGCCATCAACAATGTACCACCAGGGAATTACAAGGTCCGCTGCAGCTTTATTGGTTACAAATCCGAGAGCAGAGATGTAACAGTTGTAGCGAATCAGGAAGTGAGCCTTGATTTTGAATTGAATATCGACCCTTTAAAAACGGAGGAAGTGGTTGTAACCGGTGTTGCCACGAAAACTTCCAAAGCCGTTGCTCCAATTGCTGTTCAGCGTATCTCTGCCCGAGAGCTTACGGAAGTGAGCAATTACACCTCTGTTCATGAATTGCTGGCAGGAAAAATTGCGGGGGTCTCACTGCAAAGAGCCCAAGGAACATTTGGGGCAGGTACTAGAATGATTGTGCGTTCTGGCGGCGGGATCAATGGTGACGGCCAGCCTGTTTTCTATATTGATGGGGTGAAAGTGGAAAATTTTGCCTGGGATACCGGACGCGGCGAGGGTCAAGGAATTTCATCCCTAATTGATCTCGATCCTGAGGACATAGAAAATATCGAAGTGATAAAAGGTCCCGCAGGAGCCTCGTCTTATGGAACCGGCGGCTCCAATGGAGTCGTTCTGATTACCACCAAAAGGGGTAAGTTGGCAACCGCCGGTGGAAAGAACTGGAACGTCACCTACAAAGGTACCTTTGGTTATCACGACCTACCGAAGCTCGGTGAGGAAACATTTAGAAATTTTGAGGATATGAATGACTTCTTTGAAAAGGGTGCGGTCGTGAAGAATAGCGTGAGCATCACCGGTGGTACCGACAAGATGCGCACGTACCTGTCGATTGACCGGAATGATGAAAACGGGCACACGCCTAAAAACGCTTTTCAGCAGACTAACATAAGA
>JBHIAC010000217.1:0-3796 GCA_046758365.1 bacterium | reverse complement strand
TCCAGTTGTTGAAGTAAAAATATCCAGCCCTTATAGATTAATAGAAGAATGACAACAAATACAGCAAATTCTACTATGGAGATTCTTTGAATCCCATCATAAAGATTGTATATTAAGGCTAAAACGGGATTAACATCTTTTTCATGACTTCCCCATTGGATTTGAAGTTTTCCGTTGAGGAGAACATGTTTAGCAGACCAAAAGATTAGAAAGTCTAGTCTAAATTCATTAATAGGCTTTTTCAAGAGTTTCATAGATTCATCTGAGATTGATAGATACGAGTCGCTTAGAACAATAATTGTTTCATTGTTGGGATACCATGGAATTTGGTTAATTTGAGAATCTTCGTTTTCCGGATTGATAATCACTTGGAGGGTAAATTTTCGGTAGAAACCGAGGTCAAGACGGATAATCGAACCTTTCGATGTACTTTGTCCCATCATGATCTTTGCAGGATGTGGTGTTGATTCATTATAAACCAATTGGTTCAAAATATGCAACTGCCAAGGTGGATTTAGTACTTTAGGGATAAAGTACCATTTTCCAGGATTTACAATTTCGTAATAGTTAACATTCAGAGATGTTGGTTCGGAGATGCCCCCAATAGTTGATAATGGGAGACAAAACAAAAGTAGTAAATTAAAACAGGAAGAGCACTGTTTCATGCTTCGCCCTCATGATATGTGTCAAATGTGTTATCCTTCAGACATCTTAAGAGTTTTTTTAAAAGAAAATCACATCAATTGTTTATATACCATGTTCATTTTGATGCACATGGCTTGTTTATGTTTACTTGCTATTAGGTTTGATGTATAAAAAAGCCTTAATTAGTGAAAGAAGCGAAATCCTCGATGTATCAAAGATGAAGAAGATATAAAATTTAGAACAGAGAATCTTGATCAAGATACAACGATATATAAGCTGATAATATGCTTTGAAATAAATATATCTTAAATGCCGGGTAATCATGTTGGGTATCCTGAAAAAACTCATACCCGATCTACAAAAATTTATTTCAGATGTTCTAGAATCAAAACAACCAATTTTGAAGCAATATATCATCGGTATGATTATAATAATTTTTTCTTCGATTCTTATAACGACAACGAATTTCCTTGTGTTTCTGCCCAAGTCTTACGATCTTAATCCAATATTTCCGGTAAATCGGCACCCTGTTAGCATATTTGATTTAAAAACGAATCTTTGGGAACTAGCAAGAGGATATGGATTTCTGAAAGATTCAATCTATGTTCAGGGGAGGATTCTCGCATATCAATTAATCATCGCATCTATAATTGCCAGAATCTATACAATTAACCGCAATATTGCTCCTAAGAAGATCTTCCAGGAGGGTTATATTGCTTTTCTTTTAATCTTAATATCCCTGATCCTGATTGTGTGGAGTGATAGTAGTGATGTATTTCTTGAAGGAAAGATCTCTTGGTTTATTCTTTTTTCAACAGCGTTGGGAATCTTCCTGATATATGAACAATTACAACAAAAGAGAGATCCCTACAATGTTTAGAAGCATCTTACTTATTTTTTGGATGATTTTTCTAATAAGCCTAGCATCATTGGGCACCCATTATTTGTTGAAACAAAGCTTAAAAATTCATTTATCTTTGTTAGAAACATTTGTGGTTATAATACCGCTCGCAATTGGATATTTGGCGTATTCCTACTTGATCCTGGCCACCCTAGGTGTTTTAGTGCCAATAACAGTGGTCATTGTTGCAATACTCCCACTCATCCTATTCGTATTTTTGCCGGAGACCCGCGAACGAATATATCGCGAAAAAAGATTCTCGAAAAACTCGGTATTTTATCTTTGGAAGAGATTAAGTACTTTATTCTTTAAACAGGAAGTCTATGAGTTCCTAGGGTTGGCAACTATTATAACAGGCCTAACCATTCTTATTGACCCAAAAATTCATCACTATGTTTTGAAAAAAGCTGATTTTTACTGGTTTGACACATGGAGGTATTGGCGACTCGGTCGAAGTGTTGCGGCTTCAGGACAGCTTTCTGATCAATATGTTTTAGATTTCTATAGTCACGCTATTGAGGGCTTTTTGGCAAGTATTTTCCTCCCAGTAAATATGGTCCAACCTACTATAGATGTGACTAAATTCTTTGGACTTATGATGTATTTTCTCGAAATTGCGGGAATTTTTGCCCTAGTGCAGATATACCTAAAACCGCGAGTCTCCCGTTCAATTACCTTCACAGGAGGGATCGTTGCAATGTGTTTTTATATTTCGGCTCCTATAGTTGTCTATCATTCTCTTCTAATTGTCCATGAAACATTATCGATCCCTCTATTCTTTTCTTTACTGATAATCTCTGCTAAAACTAAAACTCGTAAAAATAAGACCTATCAAAAACTTTTGGTCATTTATTTATGCTTGTTCTGGGCGACAAGTACACTCACGCTTTATATGGTCTCTTTAACAATGGTGATTCTAGGAACTTTTTCGTTTTTTAGAAGGTTACGAATTCACCAAGCCAAAACTAGGAAATTTCAAATTACAGGACATGTAAAAACCTGGAAATCTTGGCTCATTGTTGCTTTCTTTGTTGCATATCCTTTGTTGTCTATTATTTTTAGCCTCGAAGCAATCTACTATGATATTTCACTATTTCTAAGCGACCTTGAAACACAAGAAGGTGTGTTTACAAGTAATAAAAGAATGTTTGGAGTTATAGGACTTTTCGACATTACAAATGTTCTTGCAAATTCCGTGGGAATGATCGGGATGAGCGTAATCATCTTTTTAGGGATCCTCCTGCTCCGGTATTTAAAATATCTTGAGATTGATAATTCTGCTCGAAACACCCTTCAATTAATCTATGGGATATTTGTTCTTGGATTGACTTTCGGTTTATTTTGGAGCGTTCTACCATTTGGCTTATTCACTGTACAATTTCGTTTAAGTCTCTATGTAGCTTTAACAGGAAGTATTATTGCAGGAGTATCAACTGGATATTTCCTTCAATTTGCAAAAAAAAGGGTGACAGCTACCAAGACCAATAACCTCAGGTTTTCCTCATTATTGAAGAATGCAGAAAAACTCATATTGGTAGTCATTCTAATTCAGATGATTTATGGCATTTCACTTAGTCACCAAGTACATATGTGGGAAGAGGAGAGTACATATCATGATTTAATAAAAATATCCAATGATTTGCCTGTAGGAACGGGAACTATTTTCTGCTTGGAGCCGGATTTGGTGCTGGTGTACATGGCAGAAGGTGTTCTTTTTCCTAGGTTTGAGATTAATTACTCATCATTTCTGTTATGGGAAAACGAACTTTTCAAGCCCTATACGCCTGTTACACTGACCAGATACTTGCAGCTGTTGAGAGATAATAATGTAAACCTTTTCTTAATACGTTGGGGAACTTGGAATACAACCCGACATATTTACGAAGAAACACGACTGGATATCATGATGACAGCTTGGGATCAAAAGTGGGATACTCCACCACTAGAGCCTTGGATAAAGTCTTGGGATGATATATGGGAGGAACTACCGGGTTTCCAGAAATTTGAGTACTCCCAATTATTGATTGTAAAAATATAGATTTTGGTAAACCAGCTAGGTAAAAAAAACAATTTAAACAAAGATAATTGCATTCAAAGCGTCTATGAAACAGCTGTGATAGTTAAAAAGGCGGCAAATTGCTTGATTATAAAACAACGTCTATTTATAGGACTCAAATTACTAGTTCGCCACGTTATCTTTTAATTGGATTTGGGTAATGTTCTTCAAGCAAATAAAATGCATGCTAAAGT
>JBHIAC010000216.1:0-3838 GCA_046758365.1 bacterium | reverse complement strand
AAAAGGGAGAAAAACTCGGTTTAAGATAAATCAATCATGGAATTAAAACGGAGAACATACTGTGTTTAAAATTAATATTTTATTCTCACTATTAATAATTTCACTTACCTTAATATGTAGTTGCAGGAAAGAGAATAGAAATAATACAATTACTAAGCAGGATGCGGAAAGTTTTATGTCATCCTACGTGAGCACTTTGAAATCCGGTGATACTGAAGCAATTAAAAAATATTGGTCGAATAAATCACTCAGGCGTCACGGTTTTGATGTGATGCACCTATGGGTCGGAGGATTAATACATATAAGAGAGTGGAAGAGTTTCTTAGACAGCACAAAATATACTTACAAAATTAGAGGACTATTGGAAGGCGATGGTTATTATGTTATTGATGGTGAGTGGATAAAACCGAATAATATTTCTGATTCGAATGAATCCCATCCAATGCCATTCTATTTGGTTTGGGAAAATAATCGTTGGCGGCTAATGAATCCTATTGATGTTTTAACAAAAAATTGGAATCGATATGATACCGAAAATATGGTATTTTTTTACTCGAAAGAAATGAATATAGATAATCATTTACAGGAAATTAAATTGCTGGATGAAAATTACCAATCAATGTGTAAGGCGATGGAATTTTCTTTTGATGAAAAGATTGAATACTATATAGCATCTTCTCCTGAAGAATGCGGCAGACTATTAACACAACCGCCATTTAACGGCTTAGCTGCTGTAACATATCAGGATTCTATAGCTTGGTTCCAGATTGCTGTAGCAACAACATTTTATAATCCTCACGAAGTAATGCATATTGTTGCGTTATCATCAGGTGTTCCTTACAGTAATTCGCTTTTTAGTGAGGGACTGGCGGTTGCTTATGGCGGTACAACATTTCAAACTGCGGAATTTGCACATAACTATTCGAAAAACATAATAGATAACACTAACTATATTCCGATCAAGAGATTACTGACAATCAACGGTAGTGACTTTCTCCAATCAAGTTATATAACATACCAGGAATCAGGATCGTTCATTCGCTATTTAATAGACACGTATGGAATAGCTAAACTGAAGAATTTTATTTTCAATTTTAATATGAGCGGAGACCTGGACGTTCAATCAATGAGAGTGTATAATGTCTCGCTTGATGAGCTGGAAGAGAAATGGAAAAAATATCTCAGGGAAATAGAATTGCCGGAGATCGGATTCTCAATTCCTGATAAAGTAGAATTAGTATTCAGCATGACTGATCCTGAAAATGATGACCAGGGCGATGGAGATTATAAATACCCTTCTAATGAGAATTATGTGAAGGGATGTTTTGACCTGACAAAATTCGAGGTGTTGAAAGATAAAGACCGTGTTTATTTTAGAGTAGGAATGCAGAAAGTGATCGAACCGGTTTCAAACAGACCGGGCGGCACGAAGTTCATTCCGATGACTGCCATAGCAATTAATAAAGGGGACGAAATTGAAAGACAGCTCTATAAATATACGAACGAGGTGGAATTGGCAGACGGTTATGATTTAAAGATTAACGTTGGTTTCGGGATCAATATTTCAAACAGTCTGGGGAAAATTTTTGTATCGACAGGTGATTTTTATGATGAAATGACTGATCTAAATTCGAACACTTTGACCTTCTCACTCCCAATCGAACTCATTGGGGAACCTGACGATGAGTGGAGGTATTTTGTTGGTATCGGACTTACAAATGAACCAACATTCAATTTTTCCGGCCTTATTCCGGTATTCAAAAGTATTCCGGGATTAATAAGTGGCGGAAATTACGATTATTCGAATCCTGCTTTCATTGATATCCTGCTTCCGGAAAATCTAGATCAATCAGCTATGTTGTCCGATTACGATGCAGAAAAGGGAAAATTAGCTACTATAAAAATGGTTTCTAAAACTGGTGAAGGTTTCTAAAAGTGTACAAAGCATAACATTTTTTTGCAGCCTATTGCTGGGTTGTTGCGTGAACTCAGAGTTAGGAGCATTTTTGAAGTATTTTCTAGGCCGCAACTCAAGAGTCCTCAAATCCCGCAACGGCTGAAAAACACGTTAGCCGAACCAATAAATAATGATAATAAAATAATAGAGATAAAAACATGGAAGACAAAAAACAATTTAAGTTTATGGATCATCCCTGGGTATCGTTTTGGGTATTATTAATTTTGATAATAGTATCTATGCTACTTTCAGGAATTGTAATATTTGGCTTGATTGGTTTATCTCAGGATAATCAATATAGTCAGTTTACAGTGGCTTTATTAGGTCATTTTTTGATGATATTTTTTATTGTCCCTTTTGTATTACGCCTTCCAAAAGGCAAACGAACATTTGTCGAATATTTAGATGATATTAGACTTTTGAATATTCGGTCTTTTACTAAATTAATTTTAATAACTTTGACCTGTTATATCATTTTAATATTGTGTCAATCTCTGGGTTCAGTCGTTTATCGTCTTATGGAAGGTAAGGCTATATCTGGCGATTTCGTTCGCAGTATTTTTAATATTAAAGGTGAACTTCCTCCTAGCGTGAGTTTACTACGAACGATTAAAAACATTAGTATAACTACTTGATAATAGTATATTAATAAATAGTATTAATTGTATACACTGAAAGGGATTTTTGATTTAATTATTTTTTGATTGATTAAGCCCATGCCTTTTGCAAGGGAATAAATGTCTTCGTCCATGTCTTCAAGGCAATAGGTTGCCTTATATTGACCTTTACTTTTTTTAGGCGGAGCTTCAATAAAGGTAGCAAGTCTTATTGAAGAGAGTTTTTCTATCAAAGTGTTGGGACATCCTTTAAATTTAGCCTTCTCTTTTGCTTTTTTATATGCAACCATACATAAAAGGAAAGAAAGAAGGCAAATGAATGCATGAACTTTTATTTTGTGATCTGTCCAATGGTATTGAGGTCGCAATGCTACGTGAAAAGGATTTTTCATGTTTTTAAAGGCATATTCTACATTGGATTGTCCCCAATAAGCTAAGATGATTTCTTCGGTAGGCCATTGGTGACGATTTGTGATTAATATACGACGTCCAAACCATTGTTCTGTTAAAAAGTTAAAATGTGTTTGATTTATCCAAAAGTCAAGTTGAAAACTATCTTTTTCTTTGGGTTGAAGTTGCCAACCAATGAGTTCCTTAGAGACATAGGGAGTAATAAGAGATGCTATCTTTTTTTCTAAATTTTCTTGTTTTCTTTTTGGACCTTTTTTGGTGGGATGACTGATTTTCTCTTTTAATTCGGTTAACTGTTTAAACAGTTTTGTTAGATTTTGTTTCAGTCCTCTAATTTGTCCCTGACGGAGTTTTTCCGAAATATATACAACAACGGTTAAATCGAGTTGCCAAATTTTCGTTCTAAGGCGATAACAATCAACCGGAGTGTCATTTACCATTTGTTTGGTCATCGCTTGATTTGCTTCATCAATCAATTCTTTATGATGATGGGGAGATAAAGCCCCTACAAAGTACATATTTTCAATTACGTTGTTTAATGTTTTTTTAGAATTATTCCCCTGGTCAAATACAAGAGTCAGGTCTTCCAATGAACCAGAAATAGCATTGAAACGCTTGATCATATTTTTAAACTGTTCTTTGAAAACCGTTTTATCAGAAAGATTTCCCTGATAAACTTTATGGAAAAGGGGAAGATAATCGGTGCGGGAGACTAACAGTAACAATCCAAACTGTCTTAAATCCATTCGTTTTTGTTTATTTTTACCCCGCTGGGCTAATGTACAGCGCTGATTTGTGGAATCAATGTAAGTAAAGAAATTGGTGGTATCGCATAATAAAGTATCCAGTGTGA
>JBHIAC010000215.1:0-3966 GCA_046758365.1 bacterium | reverse complement strand
TATCTGCTTTTCGGCTGCGTACCCTACCGCTGGCTACTTCTTGTATCGCTTTGGGTAGTTTACTGGCTGCTTCAGAAAATTCTTTCAAATGGCAGACCGCAACTCTTTGTTTCATTACGGCAATTTTATTACAAATATTATCCAACTTGGCTAATGATTATGGGGACACCCTACATGGTGCGGATAGTCAACATCGGGAAGGACCACTGAGAGCCACTCAAACAGGGAGAATTTCAAAAGCTACGATGCGCAAAGCGCTTCTATTAGTCATTCTCCTCGCTATGGCAGTTGGGTACATTCTAATCAGAGGAGAAAGCATTTTCTTTTATGTGGCTGGCTTGGCAGCTATCATTGCGGCCGTCACGTACACAGTCGGCCCTAAACCGTACGGCTATGCAGGCCTTGGTGATATCTTTGTTTTTGTATTCTTCGGATTAATTGGAGTATTTGGAACCTACTATCTGCAAACACACAGACTAAATTTTCTGATATTATTCCCAGCCATGTCCTGTGGATTATTTTGCGTGGCAGTTTTAAACATCAACAATATCCGAGACCTCCGTTCCGATAAATTAGCCAGGAAAATTACCATTCCTGTGCGACTCGGAGAAACCAAAGCCCGTCTCTACCATTGGACATTATTGATGACCGCGATAGCTTTTGCTCTCATTTATACTTGGCTTAATTATCAAAGCCCTTGGCAGTTCCTATTCTTAGTTACTCTCCCGTTAATCTTAAAGAATGGATTCGGTATTTCTTCTCAATTTAAAGCTGCCTACATAGATCCCTATTTAAAGCAAATGGCGCTAATCACTCTCTTATTTAGCTTTAGTTTCGGATTAGGAAATCTAATGTGAGTTCCTTTCAAGGCTTAACACTAAACGGACAGTATTACACCAAACAATGGCTACTGGACCATCATAGAAACTTAGATTCTGAGCAGTTTACTGAAAACGAAATAACGACCTTATCTTTCTGTGGTCAGTGGTTATCAGGAGTACAGGAATTCGAGGTAGCGACCTCTGGTTCCACAGGTGAACCGAAATTCATCAACCTAAATCGCTCTCAAATGGTCTTGAGTGCGCGGATGACCGGACAAGCTCTGCGGCTTAAACAAGGAGACCGAGCCATCGTCTGTCTGTCCCCGTGCTATATCGGCGGGTTAATGATGCTGGTGCGCGGACTGGTATTAGATTTAGAATTAACCATTGTCGAACCCACCGGTGATCCCTTTGAATCATTGAACTTAGAAACAAAAACTCCTCAGCATTTCGACTTTACTGCTTTGGTGCCTTTACAATTAGAAAGCATGGTCTCCTCAGGAACAGAGCACATCTCTCTCGTAAATAAAATGAAGGCTATTCTGGTAGGTGGCGCCCCGGTGTCTGGTGCTCTGCTAAAGAAAATACAAACTGTAGAGGCGCCGATTTACCACACTTTTGGTATGACTGAAACCGTGAGTCATATTGCGCTTCGTCGATTAAATGGTCGAGAAGCTTCCGAGAGTTTCAAGCCCCTTCCCAGCGTCGAAATAGGCACGGACGAACGCGGTTGTCTCACCATCAAGTCACCAGCCACGAACGACCGACGCATTGTAACCAATGATTTAGTTGAAATAAAACCAGATAACAGCTTCATCTGGTTAGGACGAATCGACCATGTTATTAATACGGGTGGGGTAAAAGTACAGGCGGAAAAAGTGGAAAGTGCGATTGAGGAAGCGCTCTGTGAAATTGAAGGCGGTGATTATGGTAATCGTGAATTCTTTGTCGGACCGCTGCCGGATGAAAAATATGGTCAAGTGGTGGCGGCCATATTCGAGGGACCTAATTTCTCACAAGACACCCAAAATAAACTACGTGCGAAACTATCGGAGAAACTCAACAAATATGAGATACCCAAAAACATGTATTTTCTAAGAACCTTCCTTCGCACACCCAATGGTAAAATAGACAGAAAGGCAAATCTCAGAATTTTCGCTCACTGCACGAAATTCTCACCAAAAATTTAGTTTTAGATAAGAAATTTCTTGATTATTTCAACTCTATCGGTTAAATTTAACTAAAGTTAACCGATGAACTAATAAAAAGACCGTACAATGAATGAATCTGAAGTCCTGAGTATTCTTACCGACTGGAATTACTGGGGCACTTTTCGCACAAGGCATCGTGAAAGACCGGACTACCTTAAGAGAATGGAGCAGTTGTTCTCAGAACGCAGCGCAACCATTCTACTTGGCGTTCGGCGGTCCGGTAAATCGTCCCTGATTTACTTGTTTATGCAACAGTGCCTTGAAAAGAAGTTTCTGGATGTGAAGGATACCCTGATTATAAACTTTGAGGATCCTCGATTTTATTTGCCTCTGAGTAGTACAGAGCTGTTTAATATTTACGAAATCTACATCAAACATCTTGACCCTTCTCAGCCCCTCGTTGTCCTCGATGAGGTTCAAAACATTCAGGGTTGGGAAAAATTTGTTAGGTTTTTACTGGAAACGAAAAAGGCTTATGTAATGATTACTGGTTCATCCTCAAAACTCCTTGGACAAGAATTATCAACCGTGCTAACGGGCAGGCATTTAGATATTGAGGTATTTCCCTTAAGTTATAAAGAATTTTTACATTTTAAAGATCTTAATATTATCGAAGAGGTGGACATAGCCAAGCATAGGGTAAAAATCAAGCGCTATCTTGACGAATATGCAGAATGGGGTGGTTTTCCCGAGGTGGTTTTGTCAACTTCTATTGTGCGTAAACGGGAACTGTTGATCCGGTATTTTGATGACATCGTGATCAAGGATGTTGTCAAACGATTTGGGATTAAAGAAATAGAAAAATTAGAAAGACTTGCCAATATTTTTATTTCCAATTTTGCCACACTACAGTCGTTCAATAAACTTAAAAATGTCATTGCTACAAGTCTGGACACCATTGAGCGCTTCTCGAAATATCTTCAGATTAGTCGCATGTTTTTCTTTCTGAAGAAATTTGACTATTCCTTGGCAAAACAGATTCGCTCTGTTAATAAAATCTATGTGATCGATTCGGGCTTGTACACAGTGAAAGGCTTCAAATTTTCAGAGAATTTAGGTAGGATTGCCGAAAATATTGTAGCCATCGAACTCTTCAGAAAGCGTTCTATCATGCCGCAGTTGGAGATCTTTTACTGGAAAGATTATCAAAACCGCGAAGTCGATTTTGTCGTTAAGGACGGATTGCAAATTAAACAATTAATTCAAGCCTGTTGGGATGTGAGTGATCAACCAACTAAAAAGCGAGAAACGAATAGTCTGATTAAAGCAAGTACGGAATTAAATTGTCGGGATTTGCTCGTGATTACCCATGATTATGAAGCTACCGAAGCTCTCAAGTGGAACGGGATAGAAAGAACTATACGATTTCTTCCGCTATGGCGATGGTTGCTTACCTCAGATACTCCCAGCCTTTTAGCTTAAGTAGAGGCCATCAAGAATCTCATTCTATATCAATGGCTGGTGAAGGTCGTTGATTAATTACTTAATGGTGTTGTGAGAAGAAGTGGTTTGAACGAGATTGATTATTATAACACGAAAAAATAAACTTTCATTAGATTTCGCGTTTGAATATTTTCGCGGCTAAGGTGACTGCAAAACTTTTAACTTTAAAATACTCAACCATAATTAGAATATTCGTTACAATTCAGGTATAACCATAACGATAGGCAAAACGATTATGGGCAAAACTATTTTCAATGACGTTGATGATTTGATCAATTTTTAGCAACCTTATCTAACAAGATTAAGGACTTACGTAGCATATATTGCCGAAAAGAGAGGTAAATCAACCACGTCATCAATTAGGTATTGATCAAATATAACCTAAATTAACTATTGAAACGATAGCTCAACATTTGTTCATTTCTCTTTTTGAATATAATTGTTTTGCCCTAAATAGTTTTGCCTTTCGGATTGAACCTGAATAGTTACCT
>JBHIAC010000214.1:0-3986 GCA_046758365.1 bacterium | reverse complement strand
TGGCTGTTTGACCACTCCCCATGAAAATGTAAGGGACAATTCATTGTCCCGTGCAATTCTATGGGCCCTTCATTGACAATGCTTTCTTATCTCGTTATATGCATCTTTGAAACCAAGGCTGCTTGCTTCATAAAGATCCGAACAACCACCCTCCTTTTGATTTATTGCAATTTTGGACAGACCTCTTAAGAAATACCCTCTTCCAGACTTGGGATTTATCTCAATAGCTTTACTATAGTCGGCGATTTCACCCTCATAATCTCCCAAAGCCCCCCTGGTGATGCCTCTGTTTATGTATGCGTCATAATAATCAGATTTTAACTTCAGGGCGGTATTGAAATCCGTAATTGCGTCTTGAAAGTCTCTTAAACTTCCTCTTACAATTCCTCGGTTGTTCCATGCAACGAATACCTTGGGCTGTTTTGATATGACATCACTCCAGAGAGTCAAGCTGTCTTTCCAAACTTTGACACGGTTATGAGTCAAGACAGCCAGAAACAGCATGTATCCAATGAAGACCACTCTTAGCATACTTTTCAGCTCGTGCTTACGCTCTATAAGATTGTTGTAAACAATCCCAAGGAGAAGGGCAAGCCCGATACCTGGAATATAAAAGTATCTATCAGCGACGATTAGGCTACTAGTGGGTACGAATTGTAAAACCACGGAAATTGGTATCAAAAATAACAAAAATCCCAAAATTATCTTTTTTTTGTGGCTTCTGGATTTCACAATTAGCCAAACAACTAAGACAATAAGAAGCGGCGCAATATAATATTCAAAAGGAAGCAAATTTCCTATCTTTTCGGGATAAGGATAATAGGCCGAAAGAGTGAATGGTACAAGTGGTTTTATTAGATAAAACATGAAACAATGGCTTGCCAGGAAAACCCTTTCAAATAATGAAAAATTCTGTCCCAAATCCAAAAACTCATTAGTTGGCCCACGGGAAATAACCGTGATTATGCCGAAAATAATCGACAGAATTAAAAAAGGAACCTTTTCAAAAAAAACTTTTCGATCAGGTTTTCTTGTGAAGTAGAAGTCGATCAGAATGAGCAATAGTGGTAGTGTGACTGCGGCAGATTTGGACAATAATGAGAGAGAAAATAGGAAAAGAGAAAGATAAAAATAGCGAGAATTGTTACGATTCTTGACATAATAAATATAGCTTATCAGCGATGCAAGATAAAAAAGAGAATAAATAAGAGTACTGCTGGCAGAAACCCAGGCTACCGATTCTACGTTCATCGGATTGAGTGCAAAAAAACTGGCCACTATTGCGCAGATAGCCAATCTTTGAGTCAACAAATAAATCAATCCAAACACAAGCATTGCGTTCAAAATGTGTACAATAAAACTAGCCGAATGGAAAACTCTTGGGTTCAGACCATTGAGGTTGTACGCCGAGGCAAAAAATACAGTCGTCAAAGGTTGGTACATGCCCACATAGTAAGAAGTAAAAAACTTCTTTAGCCTGTCGAATGAAAGCACCCTAATGTCATTGTTGTTGGTGACCTGATCGTCATCATCCCAGTTGGTGAAACCATTGTTAAATGTGGGCCAATAAGCAGCTAATGTGGCCACTATTATGATAAGTAGCAGCCAGAGAATTGTTTTCTGGATGGATACATGATT
Organism: bacterium; assembly: GCA_046758365.1. Lineage (GTDB taxonomy): Bacteria > Zhuqueibacterota > Zhuqueibacteria > Oceanimicrobiales > Oceanimicrobiaceae > JBHIAC01. The sequence goes on along the minus strand of JBHIAC010000214.1, from coordinate 2,348 downwards.
GGCTGCTACATTTTTGCGAGACCGCTTTCTTCTTTTTTTGTTTTTCATCACCCAACCTTGAAGTTCATTTACTGTTGCTAATACAATACTTCATAATTTCGTTATAAGCCTCCGGGAGTCCGAGTTTATTTGCTTGCTGCAGATCTAGACAACCGGCATCTTTCTGCCCAATTTCTATTTTTGCCATCCCTCTTAAAAAAAAGGCCGCCCCAAAGTCCGGTTTGTAAAGGATTGCAGTAGTATAATCTTCAATTTCACCCTGATGATCGCCTAAAGCACCCTTAGTAATACCTCGGTTAAAGTATGCTTCATAGTAGTCGGGTTTGAGTTGTATGGCTTTATTGAAATCCTCAATGGCACCTCGAAAATCGCTTAGATTCCCTTTGGCAATACCTCGATTAGAGTAGGCATCAGCATAATCCGGTTTCAACTCTATGGCTTTATTAAAATCCTTAATGGCACCATGAAAATCTCGTAAATCCTTCTTGGCATTTCCCCTGTTAGAGTATGCCTCTGCCCTACCCGGTCTTATTTTTATAGCCATGTTATAATCAGCAATGGCACCATTAAGATCTCCAAGATCTGACCTGGCATTCGCTCGATTATGCCATGCTGTGAATTCTTTCGGATACTTCGAGATTACATCGCTCCAAAGTGTTAGACTGTTTTCCCATACCTTGGTTCGGTTGTAGCTGAGAACAGCAAACAATAGCAGATATCCCATCAGAATAATGTTCATCATATTTTTTAGCTTATGTCTATTTTCCAGAACCATTTTATACCCAAATCCTAGTAAGAAAGTAAAGCCAATAATTGGAATATACGTATACCTATCCGCAACAATCTGGCTACTGACGGGAACTACTTGTAAAACTAAAGAAATTGGAATTAAAAAAAATGAAATCCCAAAAACTATATCTCTTTTGTATTTTCCCGCTTTGTATATGCCCAAGATAATTAATATAATGATAAAGGGAGCAATATAATATTCAAGCGGAAGTAAATTTTCCGTCTTTTCAGGATAAGGATAAAAAGCTGATTGATTAAAAGGGGTAATTAATTTGACTAAATAAAACAATAGAGAATGATTGGCCAGGAAGAGTCTATCGAATAGCGGGAAACTTTCGGATATCTCAGAAGGATTAGCAACGCTCCTTCTCGACCAGATTGTGACTATGCCAAAAATAAGAGAGAGCATAAAATAAGGCACTTTTTCAAGCACAAGTTTTTTAGTCAATTTTCTTTGGTAGTAAAAGTCCATCAGAATCAGCAAAGCTGGTAGTGAAACGGCAGCCGATTTTGATAATACTGAAAAAGTAAATAATACTAATGACAAATATAAGTATTTATAATCATATTTATTTTTAATATAAAATAAATAGCCATTCAAAGCGCCCAAATAAAAAAATGAATAAAGAAGAGTACTGCGTGCAGAAATCCAAGCGACGGCTTCAACCTGCATTGGATTTAGTGCGAAAAAAGATGATACAATTACAGCGACTTCCAATCTTTTAGTCAACAAATAAATCAAGCCATATACAAGAGAAATGTTCAATAGGTGCAAAATAACACTATCTATATGAAACGATTTCGGGTTCAAACCAAAGAAATAATGCTCAATTGCATAAGACAAAGTTACGATAGGTTGGTACATGCCCACATAATAGGTAGTAAAGAAAGTTTTGACGCTGCCGAGTGAAAGTTCTTTAATGGTATCATTATTGGTAATTTGAAGCTGGTCATCCCAATTGGTGAAGCCGTTTCCAAAGGAAGGTAAGTAAGCAATTAATGTAATGGCTAATATACCCAGGAGCCAATACCAGAATTTTCTATTGAGCTTATTCCTTTGTTTATGTGCTTTGGAATCTCTTTTAGGTTGCCTTTTGCTTTTTTTATTATTCATTCACACTTCCTTTGCTTTCGCAATGCTTCATTTATAAACTTGTGTTAATTGTTGTTCTAAGAGAATGGATTAAGCTTGCGTAGTCTATCAATGGCACATTAATTACGATTCCAGTGCATATTCGACCGCGGCTACTGCATGAATTTTTGTAGTTTCAAACAACGGGATTTCACGGTCCTGTTCTGTAACCAGCAGGCCTATCTCGGTACAACCTAAAATTACACCTTCCGCCCCATTTCTCACAAGATTATCTATCACGTTTAAATACTGTGCTTTTGACGACTGTTTCATCTCACCAAGACAAAGTTCATCAAAAATTACCCGATGGATCAACTCTCTTTCTGGGTCAGTTGGAATAATCACCTCTAATCCATGTTTTACTCTCAATCTACGCTTGTAGAAATCTTCCTCCATTGTAAACTTGGTACCTAAAAGACCAACCTTG
>JBHIAC010000213.1:0-4007 GCA_046758365.1 bacterium | reverse complement strand
TCCAATTGTTGCAGCAGGGGATTGAATTTCTGGCCAAATTGATCCAGAAGTCGATTAATGCAGGGGAATGCCTGGAGTTCCATGTATTATAATTAAATTCATCCTAATATGATAAGTATTCATCAGTGAAAATCCGTGTCAATCCGTGGTTAATTATTTGGTTGCGGCCGAAGGCCGCGCTAGGCCCTACCGTGGTCAACTAATCTTTTCTCTCACCAACTATTACCGAAGAATGTTGGCCGACTTCGAAAGAATTAATCCAAGTAAAGCCAGAATCATCTAAAGCTTGTATGATTTCTGCAAAAGAGTAGGTGTTTCCTTTCTCGGTGCTCAAAAGCATGTTGATGGCAAATTGAGTGGCAAAAGCAGGCCCGGTGCGGTTTTCATTGACAAAAAAATCCTTCACTACAATTCTTCCATTTACATTGAGTGAATTCCAGACCTTTTTGAATAGAAAAACTATGTCTTCAATAGAATTGCTGTGGATGATGTTGGATAAGAATGCCAGATCGTAGCCTTCGCCAAAATCGTCAACAAAATAATCGCCAGCTTTAGTTGAAACCTTTCCTGTCATTTCAAACTGCTGGATCAAATCTTTTGTAATTGCTACTACATCGGGTAAATCAAAAACCACGGCTTGTATATCCGGATTTTTTTTGATAAATTCCATGGCGTAGGTACCCGGCCCTCCGCCAATGTCGATCATTTTCTTAACACCTCGCAAGTCCAGACCTTCAACGGCCTGCCTGGCAGCCAATTGACCGATGTTGGCCATCGCCATAGTAAAATTGAATGTATGCTGTTTTTTTTGTTTTTCTGTACTCTCTGTTCTCGGTATTGGTTTACCGGTTTTCACCGCTTCCTCCAACCTGGACCAGCGCTCCAAAAGGTGGGCTTGATGCCGTAGATTGTCACCCACATAAAACGGGCGTCCTTTGACCAAAAATTCTTCCGATTTTGGAGAATTTTTGAAGGTGTCATTTTCTTTTTCAAGAAATCCCTGAGCCACCAATGCGTTACCTAACAATTCGGTAGCCCGCGGGTCGGTTTCCAGAGTGGCGGCGAGCGCTTTAGCTGTAAACTTTTTGCCGGAGAGTTTGGAAAAAAGGTCCAAATGATTGGCCGTCAGTACGATTAGGGCCGGCATGTAGCCGAGAGTTAAACTGGTAATTTCATGTATAATTTTATTTTTATCATCTGGTGCAAATTTTTTCATGGTTATCTTTGATTTTTTATTTGAGCTTTTATTTTCATGCGCTGTTCACGTCGAATGCCAGCCTCTCGCCACCGACGTTTCTCATCTTCGGTTTCTGGGATAACTGGAGGTACCGCAACTGGACGATTATTTTCATCCAGAGCGACAAAAGTTAAATAGGCTGAACTGGTATGCTTGCGTTCTCCAGTATTTAGATTTTCGGACATGACTTTTGCACCACATTCCATGGAAGTACAAAATACACGATTTACTGAAGCTTGAACAATGATTGATTCACCGACTTTGATGGGATGTTTAAAATTCAAATAGTCCATGGAGACTGTAACCACAGGTCGGCGGCAGTGACGGTGTGCCGCCACTGCACAGGCCATATCAATCATGTGCATGACCTTGCCGCCTAAAATATTACCCAAAGTGTTGGCATCGTTAGGCAGTACTATCTCCAACATTTCTACTTTTGATTCGGAAATAGGTTTGCTTTTTGATTTTAGGTTTTTTGGGGTTATATTTGACATTTATCCAAAAAATAGGGAACGGCTTCTGTTTTCGTTCCCATGAGTATTAAAATAAAAATTGAAAAGTTTTAAATGATTTAGCTAAAATCTAAATTCCAATCCTTCAGCTCCTGCCGTTGTATTTGGGAAAAATTCTTTGGCTTTCGCTTCCATATCTGCGATTTTTTTATCGTCGTGCCAGGGATCGTGGTGGAACAGGACTAACTGTTTTACCCCGGCTTCTTTGGCTACGGTTGCCGCCATTTCATAAGTACTATGCCCAAAACCCTGTTTTGGGTAATTCGGATCCACGTATTCTTCAGGGTCGTACTGAGCATCGTGAATTAAAAGATAGGCGTCTTTCGAGAAATCAATTAAACGGGCATCACCCCCGGCGTATCCTTCGGTGTCCGTGGCATACACCACACTTTTCCCATTTACCTCGACCCTGAAAATAAAAACACCGTCCTTTGGATGAGCATAACTCCTCATGACACGGATTAAAACATCTTTTTGAGGATTGTGACGAAGTTGATTTGGTTGACAAATTTTAGGCTTATTAGATTTGGCACTGAGAACGAGCAGGTCATTATCGTTTAAGTTTTGAATATTTTTCTGTGAATTAAGTTCATCCAGACGAATAGGACTGTAATGCGGTTCCATGGTTCTTGATAATATATGCACCAAATCGTCCGAAAAAGTTCTCGGTCCATAAACATAAAGCACACTTCCCATTTGATATGCCGGCAAAAAGTAAGGTAACCCTTGAATGTGATCGTGATGCGTATGGGTAATCAGAATCGTTACTATTAAAGAGCTGGATTTTTTTCCAGAGTAGTGTGAAATTTCTTTAAGTAGCTGTTTGCCGAGTTTAATAATGCCGGTTCCAGCATCTAAAATAATTAGATGATTACGCGCCCGAATTTCAACACATGAGGTGTTGCCGCCATAGTGAATAGTATTTTCGCCGGGCACGGGATAACTACCACGCACGCCCCATAAACGTACGAACATATCTTTCTTTCCCGCCATGATACTTATTCCTTGGTTTGTGTAAATTCAGAGATGTGAAAATTTGATGACTGATTTATTAATTTTCTTCAGCGACGAGATATTACTTTCATTAGTTCTAAAATATGATTAGATAACAATACCTGTCTTTTCTTCTTGTTTCTAATATTAGACATTTTTGAGTGCGGAACTCTTTTGTTAACATTTCTAATAATAGAGATATTCAATTTCCTTCATCAATAATTCTATCAATTAATCCTAATTCCAGAACAACTTTATACACAAGTTCCCAGACTTTTTTGCCTTATTCCCTCTGCCTCCAGCCGCTTTTACCACTCGTCCCAAGTAAATTTCGCCAAAAGCAATTCGAACATGCATTATTTTATTCTTAGGTATTTTTTCGGGATTTGAAGTACCACGGATAATGCCCCCTAACTTATTTTAAACACGCGTTTCAGTAAGGGCTGGTTTTTTTCTTTGACTTTTAAGTCTTTAATTTGTGTCATCACGGATTCAGCCAGATTATTGAATGCCGTGGTCACGGGAGAGTCTGGTTCTGCAATAACAATGGGCGTACCTTGATCGCTTCCAATCCGCACTTTCGTTTCCAAAGGTATCTCACCAAGAAACGGCACGTTAAACTTTTCGCTGGCCTTTTTGCCACCGCCGTGATCAAAGATCTCGGTTCGCTCATTGCAGTGGGGACAAACAAAATAACTCATATTTTCCACCACGCCAAGCACGGGTACTTCAACCTTGCGAAACATATTGATCCCTTTTTTGGCGTCAGAAAGGGCTACGTCCTGCGGGGTGGTAACCACAATGGCCCCTGTTAAAGGCACGGCTTGAGTAAGTGTGAGCTGAGCATCGCCAGTTCCAGGGGGCAGGTCAATGACCAGATAATCCAACTCACCCCAATCCACATCCATAAGAAACTGCTGGATCATTCTTCCAACCAGAGGACCGCGCCAGATAATGGCTGTATCTCCTTCAGAGATGAATCCCACTGAAACCATGTGAACGCCGTAACGTTCTAATGGCGCAATCTTATTATTGCGGGTACTTAGTTTTTGATTAATCCCCATCATGATGGGAATATTAGGCCCATAAATATCGGCGTCCAATAAGCCAACCGTAGCTTTGCTTTGAACTAAAGAAACGGCTAGATTAACCGCCACTGTAGTTTTACCAACCCCACCTTTACCACTAGCTATGGCTATGGTGCTTTTGGCTGAAGGAATTAGATTTTGGTGCTGGGGCTGCATAGGTTGCTGTGGTTGCGTGGT
>JBHIAC010000212.1:0-4087 GCA_046758365.1 bacterium | reverse complement strand
AACTGTGTGCGCAGTGTTCTTCAAACCCCTGAAATTAAAGGACAAAAAAGAGAGTATCTGGAGTTAATATTGGAAAGTATTATCCATATCGAAGGTATAGTTAAGCGACTTTTGAATTTCTCTCGGCATGAAAAGTTCAAGTTAAAAACAGTAAATCTTAATCCACTGATCAAAGAATCATTAACCTTTATTGAACACCGCTTATCCCGGCAAGAAGTTAATGTTCAACAGGATTTGGCTGATCCTTTACCTGAAATCTCAGTGGATCCTCAACAAATACAACAGGTATTTATGAATGTGCTTGGCAACGCATTAGATGCACTTCCTCAAGGCGGAGAATTGATGATTAGAACATCACTAAAGGCCAAAAATGAAAAGGAATTTATTCAAATTGAGTTTATTGATAATGGTATGGGAATTAAAGAAGAAGATTTAGAGAAAGTTTTTGAACCTTTTTATACTACTAAAGGAACAGGAGAACGAGTAGGACTTGGTCTATCGATTAGCCGTGACATTATTCAGAGACACCAGGGAACAATGAGCATAAAAAGCAAAAAGGGTGAAGGTACTATAGTAACAATTAGATTACCTTTGTCTCAGAAAATCGATTATTCTACAATATTGAACCCTGTGTACAAAGTATTATAAATGGAGGAATAAAATTATGCCTACTAAAAAGATTCTTATTGTTGAAGATGAAAGAATTATGCGAATTAGTCTAAGGGATGCCTTGGTTAAAGAAGGATATGAAGTATCTATAGCTACCACTGGTGAAGAGGGTTGGGAAATAATCCAGCAATCAAAATTCCATTTGGCCCTCGCTGATTTGAAGTTACCCCAAATGAATGGTCTTACCTTTTTGAAAAAAATAAAAGAACTCTCTCCGCAAGTAATTGTGATTATGATGACTGCTTTTGGTACAATCGAAAATGCAGTTGAAGCTATGAAGTTAGGAGCGTATGACTATATTAGTAAACCCTTTCTGAATGAAGAACTACTTTTGCTGATTAAAAAAGCTTTTGAGTTTCAGAATCTCAAGGAAGAAAATCGTTTTCTCTGGGAAGAGTTAGGGGAACGATGGAAATTGTTTAACCTTATTGGCAAGAGTGAGAAGATGCAAGAGATTTATCGCTTGATTGAGGTAGTTGCTTTAAGCAATGCTACTGTGCTCATTTATGGGGAAAGTGGTACAGGTAAAGAACTGGCTGCCGAAGCTATTCATCAGTTAAGTCTTCGAAAGGATAAACCCTTAATCAAAGTAAGTTGTAGTGCTTTGCCAGAAAGTCTTTTGGAAAGCGAGTTATTTGGTTTTGAAAAAGGAGCTTTCACTGATGCCTCCAGTAGGAAATTAGGTCGCTTTGAACTCGCTAATGGGGGAGCATTATTTTTAGATGACGTGGATGATATGGCACCCAGAGTACAAGCGAAATTGTTAAGGGTTCTTCAGGAAAGAAAATTTGAACGTCTAGGAGGAACAGATACAATTCAGGTTGATGTACGCGTAATTGCCGCCAGTAGGACAAATTTAGAAGAAAGTGTAGGCAAAGGTAATTTTCGAGAAGACCTTTTCTATCGCTTAAATGTGATTCCTATTTTTATGCCTCCTTTACGAGAAAAGAAAGAAGATATCCCATTGTTAGTTAAAAATTTTCTTAATAGATACACTAAAGAAGGAAAGAAAATAGGAATTTCTCCTGAGGCATTAAAGAGACTGACCAAATATAGTTGGCCAGGCAATGTTCGGGAATTAGAAAATATGATAGAACGTATGGTTACGCTCTCAAGAGGGAATAAAATTCTACCTGATGACTTGCCACCCAACCTATTAAAAGTAGAAAAAAAAGAATGGGGAATAAAACCGATTCAAGAAGTACTGAAAAAAACTGAGAAGCAGTATATTATTAATGTATTAGCAAAAACAGAAGGTCGAAAAGAAGAAGCAGCTAAAGTATTGGGAATTAGCCGAAAAACGCTTTGGCAAAAACTAAAAGAGTATAGTATATAAAATAGGTTACCTGTTCAGTAAAACTTACCAAATTGTAACCATACACCTTCCTTGATGCAGACTCTCTCCAATTAGTTACCCTAAAGTAACATTATTTAGAGATTCTGAAAAGTAGAAATAACACAAACTATCTCGATTATCGTTGGGATAGTTTATTTTTTAAAGGAAAAGACAGTTGTTAAACTAATTGCACTCATGATTGTGCGAGAGTTACCCAAATTTTTTTCAAATATTTTGTGAAAAAATTCACTGTAAACAATTGAACGAACAATGATAACCAATGATTTCATAATATATACGAAAGCAAAATATAACATACCTGAATCAACTGTTACTCGCCTATCAATGTATTATCGTGTACTTTCTGAATCCGGAAGGAATGATTTTATCAGGTCTGAAGAGATAGCCTTCCTTACTGGATTTACTCCACCACAAATCCGACGTGATTTAACCTATTTTGGCCAGTTTGGTGTTCCAGGTAAAGGTTATCCAGTAGATGAACTTAAACAAAAGATACTGGGTATTTTAGGAATAGATAAAGAATGGAAAGTAGCTTTAATCGGTGTGGGGAATTTAGGTTCTGCTTTTTTAACTTATAAAGGATTTAAACAGCAGGGGTTTAAAATTGTAGCCGCCTTTGACAATGATAGAAGAAAGATTGGTAGTGTTAAAGCTGATTTTCAAATTCAAGATATTAAACAACTAAAATCAGTAGTCCAACAGAATGCAATCAAAATAGCTATTCTTACAGTACCTGCTATGGTGGCTCAAGAAGTACTTAACTATGTAGTAGACTCCGGGATAAAGTTAATTCTGAATTTCGCTGCGGTAAGATTGAAGGTACCCGATTTCGTAAACTTACTAAATATTGATATAGCAGTAGAATTGGAGAGACTAACTTATTATGCTACAAGTGGTTCAAAAACACTTGTTTTAAAGAAAACCCTAAGGTTGTTTAGGTAATTTTAGCAATTGATTACAGTGATTTAAAGATTCCTGATTTTTTTAGAAATCTCTAAAATCTCTATAAGGAGAAGGGACATTGAAATGCTTAGTTGATATAGATGTTTTGAGGTCAGATTTTATTCGTGAAATAGAAAAGGAAAGTGGGCAGAAAGTCTCTTCTTGTTATCAATGTGGAAAATGTTCTAGTGGTTGCCCTATTGTCTTTGAAATGGATTATTTACCGAATCAAATTATCAGGATGGTTCAATTAAGTATGGAAGAACGTGTCCTCTCCAGTCGAACGATCTGGCTCTGTGCGGGATGTGAAACCTGTACTACTCGCTGTCCACGAGAAGTTGATCTGGCCAAGGTTATGGACGCTTTACGGATTATTGCTTTGCGTAAGAAAGTTAAGCCATCGGAGAAGGATGTCAATCTTTTTAACAGATTATTTTTGAGCACTGTAAGAAAATATGGTCGTGTATTTGAAGTGGAGATGATTGGGAGATTTAATTTAGGCAGTGGACATTTTTTCAAAGACATTTTTAAAGGGCCTAAACTATTTAAACGAGGAAAATTAAAAATATTTCCTACTTTAGCAGATGGAAAAAAAATGAAAGAAATATTCAAAGGAACAGAGAAATGAACCCCGCTCCCCCTCACTGGTTTTGTATTTATTTAACGAAAAAACTATTGGCCATTTAGGTGATATATGTTGAAGCAGATCGAAATACTCTGAGTCAAGGAGGGGCGGGGTGAAATACGCTTATTATCCAGGATGTTCGCTTCGTTCAACAGCCCTTGATTACGATGAGTCAGCACGTGCTACTGCTGATGCTCTTGGTATAGAACTTGTGGAAGTGCCTGATTGGACCTGTTGTGGTGCTTCTCCTGCTCATTTTACCAATACGCTTCTATCGGTTTCTTTACCAATAAAGAATATAGTGTCAGCTGAGAAAATCGGCAAGCAAATGGTAGTTTTCTGTGCTGCTTGCTACAGTCGGTTCAAATTTGCTGAAAAGAGTTTGATAGAAAGTCCTCAGATAAAAGAAAAAATAAAAGAGATTCTTAACCTCAAGTCTATTCCAGAGGTAAAAACACGTCATTTTTTGGATATTCTGATAAACGAAATTGGGT
>JBHIAC010000211.1:0-4166 GCA_046758365.1 bacterium | reverse complement strand
TAGACCAACATTTATAGCCGGACGAACACCCGCGTAAAACAAATCAGATTCCAAGTATATTTGACCATCAGTAATGGATATTACATTGGTTGGGATATAAGCGGCAACATCGCCAGCTTGGGTCTCAATAATTGGAAGAGCCGTTAAGGAACCGCCGCCCAAATCGTCGTTTAACTTGGCCGCCCGTTCCAATAGCCTTGAGTGAAGATAAAACACATCTCCTGGATAAGCCTCACGGCCAGGAGGACGCCTGAGCAGCAACGATAGCTGCCGGTAAGACCAAGCATGTTTAGAGAGATCATCATAAACAACTAATGCGTGTTTTCCGTTATCTCTGAAATACTCTCCCAATGTCGCTCCACTATATGGAGCAATATATTGAAGAGGCGCAGGTACACTCGCAGTAGCAGAAATCACAACCGTGTAAGCCATGGCACCCGCATCTTCCAAAATCTTAGCTACCTTAGCTACGCTCGATGACTTCTGGCCAACGGCCACATAAATACAAAATACATCTGTATCTTTTTGATTAATGATGGTATCAATAACAATCGCGGTTTTACCTGTTTGGCGATCACCAATTATTAGCTCACGTTGACCACGACCAATGGGGATCATCGAGTCAATAGCTTTAAGTCCCGTCTGGAGTGGCTCTTTCACAGGACGGCGTTGAATAACTCCCGGCGCCTTTCTCTCAATAGGTTGAAATTGTTCCGCGTGTATTGGTCCTTTCCCATCAATGGGTTGCCCCAAAGGATTGATGACCCGGCCAAGCATCTCTTCACCCACTGGGATTTGCATAATCCGTCCCGTTCTTTTGGCCGTATCACCTTCCTTAATATGATTATCGCTACCAAAGAGAACGCATCCGACATTATCTTCCTCTAAATTCAGAGCCATCCCATAAAGATTACCGGGAAATTCCACCAACTCGCTCGCCATAACTTTCTCTAAACCATACACTCTTGCAATGCCATCTCCCACCTGCACTACTTCACCGACCTCTTCGAGTTCAATAGTGGTTTCAAATTTTTCTATTTGCCTTTTTATGATCGACGTTATTTCATCAGGACGTATTTCCATCCTATTTAAAAACCTCCTGGTTTAAGGTAAGTATTATCAATAATTATGAGTAAAAAAAACTGTTTCACTAGTAATTCATTGTTCCATATTGGAACATCTTTAGCAGCTAATCCTCGGTTTTTTCTGAGAATAAGTACTAAAAAATTAAAAGACGCAAATGCTATGCCATTTCCAGTTTTGAATTTTCAGTTAAGAAAAATTTAATACGCTTGAGTTGACTTTGAACACTACCATCGAACACTTGGCCGTCCACTTTAATAATAATACCTCCAAGAATATCCGGATCAATTTTGTTATCGATCTCTACATCGGCATTATAGGCTTTAGATAACCGTGTTTTCAAATCAAACAAAGTAGCTCCATCCATTGGAATAGCCGTGATGGTGGAGGCCCGTACCTTCTTTTTATATTTATCGAAAAGAATCCCAAATTGTCTCACAATTGTAGTGAAAATAGACTGTCGATTCTTCTTCAAAAGGATTAAGATAAAATTAAAAAACACATTGGATACTCGATCCTGAAAAAGCCGTTCAATGGTCTTTTTTTTATCGTTTTTACTAACTCCCTGAGAATTAAGAAAATGCCGAAAGTCTGTATTCGTTTCTAGACTACGATTGAATAAATCCACTTCTTTTCGAATTTTTTCGATAATTCCCCTTTCTACTGCCAATTCAAAAAGTGCACGAGCATATCTTTTTGCCAATATGTTTTCTTTCAATTGGTCTCCACCATTTTTTGTAACGATTCCTTTATTAAATCTTTATGATCTTTTGGTGAAAGAGTTTTGTTTATCAATTTTGAAGCTACATTCACAGATAATTCAACCGTTTGTTTTTTAATCTCTTCAATGGCCTTTTCTCTTTCTAAGACAATTTCTCTTTTAGCCCTCTCTAACATGTTCGATGCTTCGGTTTGGGCTTTTTGGAGAATTTCTTCTTTTGTGGCTTCAGCCGTTCTCCGACTTTTATTTAAAAGCTCCTGAGCCTCTTTTTTGGCGGATTCCAAAATTTGCTGATGCTTAGCTATGGCCTCCTCAGATTCTTTTTGAGCTGCATCAGCTTTTTCCAGAGCTTCTTTTATCCGTCTTTCTCTTTCTGTAAGAGCTTGTAATATAGGACCCCAGGCCATCTTCTTTAAAATAAAAAGCAGAATAATAAAAGTTAAAGCCGTCCAAAAAATGGTCCCAGGGTCAGGATTCAATAAATTCATAGTCTAAATATCCAATGTTTGTTACGCACCTGTTTTAAAACTTAACAAAAAGCAAATAACCAAAGCTAATAGCGCCACACCTTCAATCATAGCTGCGGTGATAATCATAGCACCTCGAATATCTCCAGCCGCTTCAGGCTGTCTGGCGATACCATGCATGGCCGCGCTGGCCAATTTACTTATTCCATAGGCACCTCCTACAACTGAAATCCCAGCACCAAATCCTGCGGCCAAAAATGCCATTCCAAGTTCTGTCATGAATCCTCCTACATTTATTTAATTAAGAATTATTATGAATTCAATATTAATGTTCTTGATGAACCGCCATTCCAATAAACACAGCCGACAAAATCGTAAAAATATAAGCCTGAATAAGGGCTATTAATATTTCAAGTAAACTAACAAATAAAATACCCCCTAATGTAATTCCCCCTACAAACCAATTCTTAAAGGTAAAGATTAATCCCAACAAAGTAAAAATGACCACATGGCCTGCGATCATATTGGCAAAAAGTCGAATCGCGAGAGCAAAATGCTTGGTAAACATCCCAATAATTTCAACAGGAATCATAACGGGCAATACAAAAATTGGTAGCCCGGGAGGAATCAAGCCCTTATAATAGCCGACTAAACCATGACTCCTGATTCCGGATATTTGCACCATACAAAAGGTTAGAAGTGCTAATGTAGCAGTAACACTTATGTTTCCTGTGGCCGTGGAACCCATAGGAACTAACCCCAATAGATTACATGTGAGTATAAAAAAGAAGGCCGTTAAAAGATAAGGAGTATATTTACGGCTTTGACTTCCAAGATAGGGCTTTATCACATCCTCTTCCAAATAGCAAATCAGGAACTCAAAGAAATTCGCAAGGCCATGAGGCACCAATTTAGGCTTGCGAAACAATATGGAAAGCGTAATAATCAACAATCCAGCAGCGATCCACATCATTATTATATGCTTTGTAATAGAAAGATTAAAGCCAAAAAAATGAATTGGAATCACATCTGAATCTGTTATATGGTGCATGATAAATTCAGCACCACTCCCTTCACGTTCGCCACCTTCTTCTCCTCCACTGATTAACGTAAAAATTAATCCGATAAATGACATCATGCTATCTTATGCTGCCTTCCTATTTTTTAATTCATTTTGAACGAATCTAACTTCGAAAACCTGCAAGGTCAAATAAAAGCAAACCAAAGATACAATAAATCCAATTATGGGAATTTGCGCAAATTTTAAAGCTATGTACAAAGCCAGTAAAACAATTACAAATCTTATCGTCATACCACCAAGCACCACAGCGAAAAATGTTTTTGTCGACTTATCAAAGGCCCATTTTATTGAAAAAAACGAAAAAAGAATATTGCCTAAACTTACCAAATATCCATAAAAAACCCCCCAAGCTAAGCGGGAGTTTCCAAAATAATTAACAGGAATAAGCGAGATAATCAATAATGCAGATGTCGTACCACCTATTTGTACTAGAAATTTGATATTCTCATTCATCCTTTTTTGTCTTTATCGAATCCTTGGGATAGACTGCTCTGTAAATCGTAATAAATCCAGAGGTTGCCCCCAGAAACAATCCAAGAATTAAAAATAATGGTGTTGTGCTCAATTTTGAATCTAGCCAATATCCGCCTCCTGTACCTATTAAAATGGCAAGGGCAAAACGAAGTCCTAAATCAATATAAGGTGCTACCGAACTTGAATTTCTTTTCAATTTTGAGTGTTTCACAGGCCACTTATTTAGCTATTTTCATTTCTTTCGTTTCCCTCTCGGATTCGGTAATTTCGGGAATCGTTTTTGGCAATTCTTTGTTGTTCTCCTTTACTTTTTCGTCACTCATGGAACAGCTCCCTTCGA
>JBHIAC010000210.1:0-4225 GCA_046758365.1 bacterium | reverse complement strand
TATCTCAGTCCCAGTGTGGCCGGACACCCTCTCAGGCCGGCTACCCATTGTCGCCTTGGTGGGCTATTACCCCACCAACCAGCTAATGGGACGCAGATCCATCTTTAGGCGTGAACTCGATAAATCGAGACCACTTTAACAACATATCCATGCAGATCCGCTGCATTATTGGGTATTAGCTTCGCGTTAGCGAGGTTATCCCCAACCCAAAGGTAGGTTATCTACGTGTTACTCACCCGTTCGCCGGTTTACTAATTCCGACAAGTCGGAACGTTCTCCCAGACTTGCATGTGTTAAGCACGCCGCCAGCGTTCGTCCTGAGCCAGGATCAAACTCTTCGTTGTTGTTTTTTTCTCATATCCTTATTTCTCAACGGACGTTTGCACCGCACACACTCTTTTTTCAAAGAACCAAAAAAATTGCCCGCACCTTTTATGTTCGGGCAAAATATAATATAAAAGAAAATGGATTAAATGTCAAGTAGTTTTTGAGTTTTTTAATTAAAACTTTACCTCTTTTTCTAATTTAGAAATCTTAGTTTTAAAATCAAGTTAAAAGTTTTTATTTTGCTTTAATTCCTGACTATTTATGAATCAACACCCTATGATACCGTTTTTTCCCGGCTCTAAGCATTAAAGTGTAATTCTCCAAATTTGTATCATCGATATTCGAATCCACGCTTTCTATTCTGGTATTATTAACATAAGCCCCACCTTGTTGAATCAGCCTCCTGGCTTCACTTTTAGAAGAAGTTAACCCTATTTCTGTAAATAAATCAACAACAAGAATTCCATGTTTCAAACGATTTAAATCCACATACGTTGAAGGAATCGCAGTTAAGTCCTTTCCTTCGCCTTCAAAAACACTTCTTGAAGCCATCTTGGCTTTCTTAGCCTCTTCTTGACCGTGGGTAATTTGAGTAGCTTCATAGGCTAAAATCTCTTTAGCCCTACGTATATCAGAATCCTCAAGCTTTCCCAGTTCCTCAATTTCATGTATAGGCAAAAAGGTAAAATAGGCCAAAAATCTTTTAACATCGCGGTCATCGACATTAATCCAATATTGATAAAATTCGTAAGGGGGTGTCCTGTTAGCATCTAACCACACGGCACCTGATTCGGTTTTACCCATTTTTTGCCCCCCGGCTGTGACAAGTAAGGGCCAGGTTATACATTCAGCTTGTCCACCTTCCACTCTCCGGATCAAATCAACACCAGCTAAAATATTCCCCCATTGATCGTCACCCCCAAGTTGTAAAGTACAACGATATTGACGATATAACATTAAGTAATCATAGGCCTGAAGTAATTGATAGTTAAATTCTAAAAAAGAAAGTCCTGTCTGCAAACGTATTTTATACGCTTCGGCTGATAGCATCTTATTTACACTGAAATGCCGACCTATATCACGGAGAAAATCTACATACTTTAAATTAACCAACCAGGAAGCATTGTGAATAACTAGACCTTCTTTCCCATCTATCTTAAGATATCTACCCACTTGAGATTTTATCTTTTCTGCATTCCCTGTAATTCTCTCTTGCGAAAGCATTTGGCGCATTTCAGTTCTACCACTGGGATCGCCGACTAATGCGGTCCCGTCTCCAATAATAGCAATGGGTCGGTGTCCTGCCCGCTGCAAATGAGCAAGAGCCATGAGCCCCAGGAGGTTTCCTACATGTAGACTTTCCGCCGTAGGATCAAATCCAACATAAGCGGTTACAGGATTAACAGCAAGCATTTTTCTCACGGCTTGCTCATCCGTCACCTGTTGAACAAATCCACGCTCTTTCAAAATATCATAAACATTTTTTCTCTTCAAAAGTCCAGCCTCCTAAACATTTACTATCTTTGTTTATGTCTAAGTTGTCTCTGAATATCTCGCTCAGAATCTCGCTTAGCTATATCTCGTCTTTTATCATAAATTTTCTTACCTCTTGCCAAAGCCAATTCAACTTTAACGTTCCCATTTTTGAAATAAAGCCGCAAAGGTACCAAAGTTAGTCCTTTTTCCTGAACTTTTCCAATTAGCCTTTTTATTTCTTTTTTATGTAAAAGCAATTTTCGTATTCGCAGCGGGTCATGGTTGTTTATGCTTCCATGACTGTAAGGGCTAATATGAGCATTGTGTAAGAAAACTTCCCCCTCTCTTACACTGGCATGACTATCTTTCAAATTGGCCCGACCCTCCCGCAAAGATTTAACTTCTGTACCCAACAGAACAATTCCTACCTCCATTGATTCTAAGATTTCGTATTCATAGCGGGCTTTGCGATTGGTTGTAATTATTTTTTCATTCTTCACGTTTCACATCATTTTGATAATATTTCCTGCAATGCATCTAGTAAATAAACTACATTTGCTTTTGTAGATGATTCCCCCATCAATCCTATCCGCCATATTTTACCGGCTAAATCCCCTAAACCACCACCAATTTCGATACCGTATTCGTTTAATAATTTTTTTCGAACCATAAGCTCATTCACATTCATTTGGACTTTAATCGAATTAAGGGTTTGTAATCTAATGTCCTCATTAACAAACGGCTCTAATTTTAGTTTCTGAATTCCATCGATTAAAGAAGTGCTATTATGCTTATGCCGTTCGAACCTTGCTTCCAACCCCTCTTCTTGAACCAACCGTAAGGCTTCACGCAAAGCATAATTCATACTGATAGGCGCCGTGTGATGATAAGCACGCTTACCCTCAGCCCAATAGTTGGCAATCATAGAAACATCCAAATACCAGCTTTGAATTTTAGTTTTTCGATTTTGAACTGCTTTCATCGAATTGTCACTAAAAGTTATAGGTGAGAGCCCTGGCGGACAGCTTAAACATTTCTGCGTGCCACTATAGCACACATCAATGTTCCATTTGTCTACTTCAACAGGCACGCCGCCTAAAGAAGTCACTGCATCAACAATGAAAAGCGCTCCATACTTTTTGCAAAGCTCACCCACTTCCTCCAGAGGTTGCAGGACACCAGTAGAAGTTTCGGCGTGTACCAACGCTACAGCTTTTACATGATTAGCATTTCTTAATTCATCTTCAATCCGCTGCGGGTCGACAATGTTGCCCCAGGGTGTTCTAATCGAAATCAGTTTACCTCTACTTCTGGTAACAATATCGGACATCCGAGTTCCAAACACACCGTTTACACCGACAATCACCGTGTCCCCTGGTTCGATAACATTAACAAAGGCCGCTTCCATTCCTGCACTACCAGTACCAGAAATCGCAATAGTTAATGCGTTTTTGGTCTGAAAAACAAACCTCAACAGTTCCTGGATTTCATTCATAATTTTCAAAAACTCCGCATCCAGATGTCCTACCAAAGGAGTCGAAAGGGCCTTGTACACACGCGGATGCACATTGCTTGGTCCCGGTCCCAAAAGAATGCGTTGCGGCGGATTTAATTCACCTACATTTAACATAATTGTCTCCAAATAATTCTTTCAAATTTCATTTTAATATAAAAAATAATCTCTAAAAATGCAATTGTAAAGAAGTCATATTTCGGTGTAAAAATCTTCAAAGTCAAGTTTTCATCTTTTCTCTTGATTTTATTTCAAAGGTACATTATTTTCTTTTTAACAGAATTAATTTTTTGCATAGTATTATTTAAGGATACCGAACCTTATTTAAAGGTGAAAACCTAAAATGTCAATATTCAGAATCCAGATAAAACTTGTTCTTATAATAATGTTCTGCAGCCTCGGCTTTATTACCTGTGGTTACGAAAATAGTGCAGAAGGTGTGGCGGAAGAATTTCTCTATCGTTATTTTATTGAATTGAATCAAAAGGGAGCATTGGAGCTAAGCACTGGTTTGGCAAAAGATAAACTAAGAGAGGAAATTGAACTAGTCCAGGGTATTCGCAGCAATCCTGAATTAGATTTATCGCAGGCCAAGCCGTTTATTGATTATAAAATGGTGAACAGCCACAGGCGTAGTGATAAATCTATTGCCTTTTTTTACGATGTTTCCATTAAGAGTAAAGGGGGTGAAAAAAATGAAAGACAGGTGGTGTTGAACATGGTCAAAATTGCGGGAAAATGGAAAGTTAAAAATTTTGACACTTTCACGGCGGATAAACCCGAATAGCAAACAACAAATATTAAAATGACAAAAAAAACCGAGTTTCTTGCTGGCAAAGCGATTTCTCCAGCACCCATTGATGCCAGAATATCAATAGCAGAGTTAATAGATAAAACGTTTATAGCTTT
>JBHIAC010000209.1:0-4233 GCA_046758365.1 bacterium | reverse complement strand
TATCGAATAAGCAACATCTTACGTGTGACAGACTGATTGTCTGTTTCCAGCCTAACAAAATAAATACCAGCCGCAACCAGTTCCCCTTGATCATTGAGACCATCCCAACCCATAGTGTAAGTTCCAGCGGTTTTTCTACCATCAAATAGTGTACGAATCCGCTGACCAAGCAAATTATAGACATTAAGTTGAACGCGGGCTGTTCGTGGAACTCCATAATTAATAACAGTGCTTGGGTTGAACGGGTTGGGATAATTTTGAGATAACTGGAAGTCTTTAGGTACCGTTTCATTCGCCGGGGTCTCCGAGACCTCCACTAGGATATCGGCAAGTTTTGGTAGGAAGAAGTTTATTCCGGTTCTTTCGCCCGGACTGGTTACAGTTACTAATTGGGCGCCAGACGGTGGTAAATCGAAGAAGGGTATAATAAATTGTGGATCACCTTCACTTAGAATCAGACCGAACAATAGGGAGAACAGGTCTAAATCTGCTAAATCGATTGGCACTACTACATCTGGATACCACACGTCACCGAATAATTCTATATTAGGAGGTTGCAACAATTCTGAACCCAACAAATCATTGCCTGCCGAAAGTACACTAAACATAGGAACAATGGAATTACTCATGTCGCCACCAATGTCTAGATTTTCTAAAAGGGTAAAAAGTTGAAACAACGAAAAGGTTCTGACAAAGTAACCCCCTGAAACCAGGCCTGGTATCTCATATTCACCTGGTTGCAGAGGTAATTCGGTGTCCCAATTAAATCCGCTTACCCCTGCTGATACTACGTGGCCAGTTGGATCGTAGGCGAGTACAAGCACTCCATTCACAGGCATGGAACCATCGGCATTATAAACCATCCCAGAAATGGTGCCATTGCCACTGTTTAAATCGATGTCGGCACGGGCTGTATCATCTGGCGCCAGCGGGACAGCCAACGAATTGACGTCATCAAAAGAAGTTCCTCCGCCGTGGTAGGTACCCGCAAATCCATCAGCAATTGGTAAAGCACCAACTTTGTAGTTACCTGGAGGCAGGCCAACAATACGATAACCGCCAGCGAATGTGGTTTCGGTACCACCCATTAATTCCCCAGTGGTCGCATCAAATGCCCCCACCAATGTAGCATCTAATGAGTCTGCACCCACAGGATTACCAGAGGGCAGGTTGACAATTCCCTGAATAGCACCAGCACGCACCATCTTAAAATTGATATTTGTTGTAATCCCTGGGGCGGTCACTGGGACAGCCGTCGCAGTTGCGAGTGACGCTGCACCATCATAGAATTGCGGAAGGTAGATAACATCCTCGCTAAATGCAAGTCCAAGAAGATAAAAGCTGCCCGTCGGCAAAGGACTCAGTACGTAAGAGCCATCCAGAGTATCAGACATCGCAATGGCCAGCTCAGGAAAGCCCGTGGCTTCATTGAAAGCAAAAGCAACACCATGCCCATCAATGGGGGTACTGCCGTCAGTTTCGAAGAAGTAACCGCTGATGGCACCAGCGCGATCGAGTTCAAAGTCTATGTTTTTTGTGGTATCTGGTGCTGTCACAGGCACGGGGGTTGCCTGATCAAAAGCAAAAATGCTTTGCACATTGTCATAGTATTCATCCAGAACCTGACCCGTATGGGGGCTAAACCAAGAAAATGTGCGAAGTACATAGTTACCATCTGAAAGACCGCCGATGGTATAATTCCCATTCACGTCTGAGAACCCAAGACCAAAATCTAAATATTCGGTACAAAACGCACCCCCGTGAAAAAAGCATTTTATCGCGTCACAAATCATGGAATCTATCGCAACAACAACCACAGAATCCAGGGCTACACCCGTGTTATCGGTAATATTACCAGCGATGGCTCCACCCGGCTCCAGCGTAAAATCAATATCAGTTAAGGTATCCGTAACGGCAGTAATTGGTAAGTGATTGGCCAGGTCTGGAGTCGCTGCGTCCTTATAGTACTCACCTTGTAATGAGAATGGCATTAAAAAGTCAAGATAGAAATTAGCAAAAAGTACATAAGTTCCAGTTTGTAGTCCCAATACTTGATATTGGCCCGGCATAGAAGATGATGGATCCAGCAGATTAACTCCAGAGATGGCAAATCCCGCTATCGAGGTATCTGCTAGGTTAAATGCAAAAATAAACGCAAGATTAACCGTGTCTGACGTAGAGCTAACGACAGTACCTTCAATCACGCCACCCGGTATTGTGGGTGCCATTAGTTCTTCTAGAGTAAAATCGATATTTGAGATGCTATCGTTCAGGGTCGCAATAGGTATAGGATTAGCACTGACCCAATCCGGCTTGTTGTTATAATATTCTCCCTCAAAGCCAGGTACTTCCGCTTTAATTTTAAAGTTGCCAGTTGCAGGAATATTAATCTCATATCCACCGTCGGTCCCCGTAAATATAGATGGCGTAAATATAACCTCGGGATTTGCTGCTGTTGAAATCTCAAAATTAACAAAACTGTTTCCAATCGGTAATGTGGCATCGGCATTATAAATCTTTCCAGTTATTATGGCACCTCTTAGAAGATCGAAATTGACTCCGGCCTTGGTGCCGCCTTCTGGCACGTTTACCGGGTCAGCAATTCTCCAATTTTCAAAATGGTCCAAAGGTTTATCATTGTAAATCTCATCCACATAGCTACTCTGCGTGACAACGTAATAGGCACCTGCTGCTAGACCGCCGATGAAATAATTTCCAGAAAAGTCTGTAAAGGCAGAACCTGCGAAAAAACCAAAGGTATCAAAAGCCACAACTTCTACATCACCCATTGACGGCTGACCATTTATTGTCACGGTACCTGTTATACCTCCAGTAAACGCGCCCTCAGCAGGTAAATTATTTTGAAGCATAAAAGATTTCAACAAATCTTTAGTTTTGGCACCATTCGCCTCCGCACTTTTAAGGGCTTGCAAAAACACCCTCATTTTTTCGCCTGCAGGATATTCAAGGATTTTCTGCTGAAACACCTCGTGTGTGCGATAGTCCTCGACCTTAGCCCCCACCCTTTCGATGAATTCTTGGTTAAATTTGGCCAGAGCCAGTTTTTCTTTTATTGCTTTATTACCTATCTTTGTCCCTGTGAGAAGTTGTTTGCCAAAAGCCTCACCCGCTAAAACGTGAGAAATGCCACCAGCGAATAAAAGGCTGCCAGCAAGGATAACCAAGCACAAGGAAACTAAAACCTTTGATGCTCCATCGGTAACATTGTTATTTTTCCACATGATATCTCCTTTTTGATTTGTCCATAAAAGTATTTATTTTACTAGAATTCAGCTAAAGGTAATTAAAAAATAATGAAATTTCCATAATCAATAATCATGTTGAAGACAATAGAACCTCAAATTATCGAAATCAGATTGGATATATTAAAATCAAGAAGCACGAATTTTATTACGAAAAACACTTGGAATTGGATTTATCAAAAATTGGAAATGACTCCCCACTAAAAAAATCAAATGGAGTGGCATGTGAAAGATAATGAGAAATTTAAAAATTGTCAAGGAAAACTTTATAAAAAAATACAAAATATTAATCCAAAGACTCCCAGCACTCCATGGATAGTACACACGTCTCATGTGAAAAAGCTTGGGCCACTAAATTTGTAAGGTTTTTATAAACTCCAGCTCTAAGGAAACCCATATCCACTGTACCAGCGTACTTCGCTTTTTCTAATCGATTTTCTGGATCACACATAATCACTTTTCCCTGCTGAGGCTTCAGATAAAATACTATTGCTGGTAAATGGGAGAAATTTACGTCCAAAGGCGATACGTAGGAACCCTGTGCCTAAAATGCGCCGAGTGGTAAATTTGTAAACGTCAATAATCTCAAATCAGAACTTGCTTCTAAAAGAAAAAATGATTTCAATTATCAAAACATTGCCCGACGACAAAAATGTAAAGAATTGATTAAAGAATTTTTAACCAAAATGATGTAAGAGAAAAGCAAAGAAGAATTTGAGAAGGATAAGTATATTAACCATGAAACTGTAAAGCAAGAATTACTTAATGGTTGAAATTTGGAGAATTTGGGATTCCAGATCAATGATACCTGATTATTAAATAGATTGAGTATTAATAAACTCATTATTCTAAATACTGCTTGACCAACTCTGCCTCTTCTTTCCTAACTTCCTCCAATTTCTTCCTTTCCAGCTCCTTCTTCTCTTCCGGCTTTAACGGTCGCAGCACTTTAAAATCTTCCCACTTGATT
>JBHIAC010000208.1:0-4244 GCA_046758365.1 bacterium | reverse complement strand
TTCCAAACATTTTCAGCAACAATTTTATGCCCTTGTGCCGTGGGATGAATGCCGTCAGGTAAGTTTAGTTCAGGGTTTCCTCCTACACCTTCTAATAAAAATGGAAGGAGCAAAGCGTCGTTCTTTTCTGCTAATTCGGGAAAGATTGAACGAAATTGCGACGTATAATCCTGACCTAAATTGGGAGGTGCCATCATCCCTGCGATTACAATTTTCACGTTTGGATATTTGCTTTTAGTTTCCTCAATGATAGATTGGAGATTCTTTTTTGTGATATCTACAAGAATACCACGTAAAGCATCGTTCCCTCCCAGCTCAAGCACGAGCACATCAATTTTTCGATTTAGCAACCAATTAATTCGTCGAAGACCCCCTGAAGACGTTTCCCCGCTGAGCCCTGCATTTATGACTTCAAAATTCCACCCAAGGGTATCTATTTTTTGCTGAATCAGTGATGGAAAGGACTGTGCTGGATCTAGTCCATACCCTGCGGTTAAACTGTTGCCTAAAAAAAGAATGATCTGGGGTGGGATTTTCTTGTTTGTACTGTCCTCGCCAATTGAAGTTAAATTATTAGTAAAATTAAATTGTGTGACAGCCAAGACTGAAGAATTAAAATATACTAAATAATTTATTGTGAACCATATTAACCCCAAAAAACATTTTTGAAACTTCTGCATAAGATTCTTCCTTTGGAACTATATGTTACAAATTACGTCTAAAGAATCGATTAATTTTATTTTATAATGTAATGAAATTACATTTCAATAGCAATCCTCACTTTAAATAATTACAGATCTATGAACCCTATTTTAGCTGTTCAGAATTTATCAAAAACCTATAAAAGCGGCGATGCCACTCTAACGGTCTTGAATAAGGTATCCTTGACAATTGATGCCGGGACATCCTGTGCCATTGTCGGACCATCTGGCAGTGGCAAAACCACCTTACTTGGATTGTGCGCCGGACTCGATCTCCCCAGCACCGGAATTGTTATTTTGAATGGAATCAAATTAGAAAGCTTAAGTGAAGATGAACGAGCCATAGTAAGAAACGAAAATGTCGGATTTGTTTTCCAAAATTTTCAACTCATCCCAACACTTACGGCACTTGAAAATGTTATGGTGCCCCTTGAACTGCGAGGTGAGAATAATGTGAAAAAGCAAGCTGTAGAACTGCTAAATCAAGTAGGATTAGGCGACCGGTTAAAGCATTATCCAGTACAGCTTTCCGGCGGTGAACAACAGCGTGTATCTTTGGCGCGCGCGTTCATTAATTGCCCGAAAATTTTGTTTGCCGATGAACCCACAGGAAACCTCGATTCCGAAACAAGCAAAAAGGTAGGCGAACTTCTTTTTGAACTGAATCAAGCAAATGGAACAACTTTAATAATAGCTACCCATAATCTTGATTTAGCACATCGAACCCAGCGCATCATCAAGTTGAAAGGAGGGATGGTGGTGGCAGATATGCAAACCAAATATGAACCATCCACACTGATTTAAGAATCCTACTGATGAAAATTTGAGAAAAACAAGGACTATGCACCAAAGATCAAGAAATATCACATTGAATCGCTGGCCGTGGAAAATGGCTTGGCGCGACAGTCGAACCCACCGAAAACGGCTGATTTTATTCATGAGCTCCATTGTATTGGGCATTGCTGCTTTGGTATCAATCAGCTCTTTTGGTAAAAATCTGGAAAAAGCCATCGACGATCAGGCCAAAACATTGATGGGGGCTGATCTGATGCTGTCCAGTCTGCAGCCCTTTACGCCAGAAACGGAAGCTCTAATTGATTCTATCGGGGGTGATCAAGCTCGGGAAATAATATTTGGCTCCATGGCTTATTTCCCTAAAAGTGGCGATACCCGATTAGTACAAGTTAGAATCCTTCAAGGTGAATTTCCATTCTATGGAAAATTCGGCACACAACCTATCGATGCAGTCGAAACATACAAATCAGGACCCAATGCATTGGTTGATGACGCTTTAATGCAGCAATTTAAATCCGAACTCGGAGATTCCATTAAAATTGGTGCCAAAACATTTAGCATTGCAGGTAAGCTCAAAAACATACCAAGCGAGCCGCCAATAGCAAATATATTTAGTCCCCGGGTATATTTACCAATGGACTACCTGGATCAGACGAAATTGATTCAGCGAGGGAGTCTAGTGACCTACCGAGTTTATTTTAAATTTGAAGAAGAAATAGATGTCGAAGCGCTGGTTAAAGGCATGACCCCCCACTTAAATAAATATCGACTGCGCGCAGCTACTATTGAAAATCGGAAGAAGCAAGTAGGAAATATTATGGATAGTCTCTACCGCTTTCTCAATCTGGTTGGATTTGTGGCGTTAATTTTAGGTAGTATCGGGGTTGCCAGCGCGGTTCATGTCTACACCAAGCAGAAGTTCGGCAATATTTCCATTCTCCGCTGTGTTGGCGCCAAATCTAAAGAGACGTTTCTCATTTATCTAATTCAAGTTGCAGCTATGACACTTTTCGGGTCAATCATTGGGGCATTGGCCGGGATAGGTATTCAATTATTTCTTCCAAATGTTTTTAGTGATTTCTTGCCGGTTAAGATAGAATATTTTATGGCTTGGCAAGCTATTTTAGAAGGCATTGTGATCGGTTTGGGGATATCACTCCTATTTACGCTGCTTCCTTTGTTGTCCATTCGCAAAATTTCTCCACTGCTAGCGCTACGCTCCTCTTATGAAAGTGCTTTATTAGGGTCTAAAGATAAATTCCGTTGGTTTATTTATTTCCTAATAGTCTTAGCAATTGGAGCTTTTGCAATTTCGCAAATAGGAAATATTACATTTGGATTAAGTTTTACGGCTGCGATTGTGGTTGCTTTTGGAGTGATTACCGGGGTTGCTAAATTGATCATAGTTCTTTTTAAAAGATACTTTCCCAAATCGTGGACTTATGTTTGGCGTCAAGGCCTAGCGAATCTTTATCGCCCCAACAATCAAACTTTAGTACTCATGTTGTCCATTGGTTTGGGCACCTTTTTGATCACAACGCTTTATTTGTCTCGTGATACTTTATTGGAAAAAGTTACCTATGTGGGTGGAGGCAATCGTCCAAATCTGATTTTATTTGATGTTCAGCCTGATCAAAAAGACGACATAGCCGATATTGTCCGTTCTTTTGATTTACCTATCGTACAAGAAGCCCCTATTGTGACGATGCGTCTGGCTTCGATTAAGGGTAGAAGCGTGGAGGAAATCCTGAGTGATTCAAGCCGAAGCATCAACAAAGGGCTGCTCACTTGGGAATTCCGCACAACCTATCGTGACAATCTTTTTGATTCCGAAGAAGTTGTGGCTGGCACCTGGCAAGCAAGCATCGATGAGAAAGCAGAAGTAGTGCCCATTTCCTTTGAACAAGGGGCCGCGAATCGCCTGGATGTCATGGTTGGCGACACGATTGTTTGGAATGTACAGGGAGTCTCACTCACGACCAACATCGCGAGTTTGCGCAAGGTAGATTGGCAACGCCTTCAGGCCAACTTCTTTGTTGTGTTTCCAGAAGGCGTTTTGGAATATGCCCCCCAAATTTATGTTTTGGCAACCAGAGTAAGATCCACTGAGAAATCCGCTCAACTGCAACGAGCCGTGCTGCAATCCTATCCCAATGTTTCGATGATTGATCTGGCTTTGGTACTCAATACTTTGGATACCTTTCTGAGTAAAATATCATTTGTCATACGGTTTATGGCTTTCTTTAGTATCTTTACCGGGCTGATTGTGCTATCTGCAGCCGTAATGACGAGTCGATATCAGCGTATCCAGGAAAGTATTTTATTGCGTACGCTTGGAGCTTCACGCACACAAATAATCAAAATCATGATGATAGAATATGTCTTCCTTGGCGGCTTTGCGGCTTTAACGGGTTTAATCCTATCCTATGCAGGCAGTTGGGCTTTGGCTTACTTCGTATTTGATTCCGTATTCATCCCCACGGTTCTGCCTTTCCTGATCGTACTCACGCTGGTCATTGGCCTTACTATTCTAATTGGTTTGATTAATAGCCAGGGGATATTAGACCGCCCACCGTTGGAAGTGCTGCGGGTTGAGGTATGAAAAACAAAGCCAAAATATTAATTTAAGATTCTTAGGTGGCTTTTGTACAACTGCAAAGTACTCAGTATCCTACGTCAGGTGCCGATTCTTAGGAGCGTCGCCTTCCACCATGTCTTCCTCCACCTCGACGGTTTTCTGAGCGAGGG
>JBHIAC010000207.1:0-4273 GCA_046758365.1 bacterium | reverse complement strand
ATAAAAAAACTTTGCTAAAAAAACAACGTGTTGCAGATTTGTAGTACAGAGTTCATTGATAAACAGTGTAAAAGTCTAGGAGGTAGTATGTTGCAGTCAAAAGCCAAGTTGCTCCGGACTTTGACTTGGTAGATAAATTGACAAATAACAACTCTTTTTAATAAAAATGAGTTGACTTTTAGATGAATATCGTTTATATTAATTTGCTTTAATAAACCATCCTTTAGCTTTTTTTCAAATATAACAATAATATTGGAATTCCATTGAGAAAAAATTTTGCCTTAATCTGGAAATTGTAGAGGTGGCGGCATGAAGGAAAAGGAGATACGACGGTTAATCAAAATTGTTGAAGAAAGCAATATTGGAGAATTAGAAATATCTCGTTGGGGGAAGTCTATACGAATTACTAAATTTCCAATTAATTCCCATGCTAGTTCAAACATGGCTGCAACTCAGGTTTACCCCGTGCCTTTGAATCAGGCACAGCCAAGCGTACAACCTGTTGAGTCGGAAAGTGCAGCAAAGCAGGCCGCATCAAGACCCGTTGCTGAAAGTCCCAATAGCGTAGATATCAAGTCTCCTATGGTGGGAACATTTTATCGCGCTCCAGCTCCAGATGCCGATCCTTATGTGGAAATTAACGATACGATTACCAAAGGTCAGGTGTTGTGTATTATTGAAGCTATGAAACTTATGAATGAAATCGAATCAGACTACAACGGTCGAATTCTTGAAATTCTTGTGGAAAATAGTCAACCGGTGGAGTACAATCAACCTCTATTTCGTATTGAAGTTAGTTAACCAAAGTATTGATTTGTTCATCAATTAAATTTTCATAAGAAATACAATTGTTCAAAAAGATACTTATTGCTAATAGGGGAGAAATTGCCCTTCGTATTATTAGAGCGTGTAAAGAATTAGATATTGCTACAGTAGCTGTATATTCTGAGGCCGATGCGGACTCACTCCATGTGCGATTTGCCGATGAAGTTGTTTGTATCGGTCCAGGTCCAAGTAACCAAAGCTATTTGAACATTCCTCGTATTATAAGTGCCGCTGAAGTCACCAACGCCGAAGCCATTCATCCCGGTTATGGATTTTTAGCAGAAAATGCAAATTTTGCTGAAATTTGTGCCTCTTGCAACATTCAATTTATCGGCCCTGCTCCTGATATGATTGAAAGCATGGGAAACAAATCCCTGGCGAAAGAGACCATGAAAGCCGCGGGGGTCCCCGTGATTCCGGGCAGTGAGGGGGTACTTAAAGATAAAAACGATGCGAGAAAAATTGCACAGGAGATTGGATACCCTGTAATTATTAAAGCCTCTGCTGGTGGTGGTGGGCGTGGGATGCGAATCGTGAGGGATGCTGAGAATTTAGAAAACGCTTTCGATATGGCCAGGACAGAGGCCGAATCTGCTTTTGGTAACCCCGATTTGTACCTGGAAAAGTATTTTGAACATCCTCGGCATATCGAAGTTCAAATTCTTGGAGATTCATACGGTAACGTTATTGCTTTGGGGGAAAGAGAGTGTTCCATTCAAAGGAAACATCAGAAACTGATTGAAGAATCGCCTTCTCCGGCAGTTACACCCGAAATCAGTAAAAAAATGGTAAATGCCGCCAATAAAGGTGCAAAATCGATACAGTACCAAAGCGCTGGAACCATTGAATTTCTATTTACAGATGACAAGTTTTATTTTATGGAAATGAACACAAGAATTCAAGTCGAACATCCTGTAACTGAAGCGGTATTTGATGTAGATTTAATTAAAAAGCAGATAGAGGTGGCGGCTGGAGAGAAGATTGTTTGGGATAAAGATTTTCAAATGCGCGGGCATGCTATTGAATGTCGCATAAATGCTGAAGATCCAGCAAAAGATTTTAGACCTTCTCCAGGGAAAATTACCAGTTTTCATGTGCCCGGCGGCCCCGGAGTACGAGTTGATACCCACGCTTATGCTCAATATATTATCCCCTCATTTTATGATTCTTTAATTGCTAAAATTATTACTCATGGTGAAAATAGAGAGGAAGCCATTGTACGGATGAGTCGTTGCTTGGAAGAGTTTGTTATTGAAGGAGTGCATACTACCATTCCATTTCATCAAATGGTTCTTGAAAATCGCAAGTTTTTAGATGGAGATTTTGATACAAAATTTGTAGAGCAATTTCAACAAAATCTATTTGCCAATGCTGCTTAATTTTAAATTTATTTTAACTTAAGGTAAAAGGAGAGATGTTATGGAGATACCCAATGAATTGCTTTACACATCAGAACATGAGTGGGTCGCCTTTGATGGAAATATCGCAACGGTTGGAATTACTGACTATGCTCAAAGTGAGTTAGGTGATATTGTTTTTGTTGAACTGCCAAAAGTAGGGGATAAGACTACCCAAATGGAGCCTTTCGGCACTATTGAAGCAGTTAAGGCAGTTGCCGATCTCTATGCTCCACTTAGTGGAGAAGTTATAGAAGTTAATAATAGTCTGGAAGAACAACCAGAGCTAATAAATAATGAACCTTATGGTCAAGGTTGGATAATTAAATTGAAAATTAGTGATGAGTCTGAAGTACCAAAGCTTCTTTCACCAGAAGATTACCGAGCACAAATTGAATAATTTCAAAATTTGAACTTGGAGATGTAAATGCCATTTATACCAAATACGGACGAAGACCGAAAAGCAATGTTAAAAACGATTGGGGTGGATAGTTTTGAGGAACTTATTTCAAACATTCCAGAAAATCTGCGGGTTATAGGGGAACTTAATTTACCCAAACCTTTATCAGAATATGAAGTTGTAAAAGAACTTAAATCAATTGCTGAAAAAAATAACCACACCCAGGAATTTATTTCCTTTTTAGGGGGAGGGGCTTATGATCACTATATCCCGGCGGCTGTGGATCATATAATTTCTCGACCTGAATTTTTTACTGCATACACCCCATACCAACCTGAAGTTAGTCAAGGTACACTTCAGACTATTTATGAATATCAAACTATGATTTGCGAATTAACCGGAATGGATGCTTCGAACGCTTCAATGTACGATGGGGGCTCGGCCCTTGCTGAAGCTACGCTTGTTGCTATTTCTGAAACAGGACGTAATCAAGTCTTGGTATCCAAAGCTCTCCATCCAAATTATATCAAAATCATTCGGACTTATTGTAAAGGACAAGGGTTTGAGGTCACGGAAATTGATTTAGCAGACGGGACAACAAACTTAAAAGATTTAAAAGAAAAGATTTCAGATAAAACGGCGGCTGTAATTATTCAGCATCCGAACTTTTTAGGTATTTTAGAAGAAATGCAGGAGTTCAGTGATATAACTCACAAGTTTGGGGCGCTTTTTATTTCTTTTAACGATCCTATTTCTTTAGGGATACTCACTCCGCCAGGTGAATATGGTGCTGATATAGTGATTGGTGAGGGTCAATGTCTTGGAAACTCGCTTAATTTCGGGGGACCATATTTAGGCATTTTTGCGGTGAAAGAGAATTTAATTCGTCGTATGCCTGGGCGAATTGCAGGTGCAACCGTGGACCGCCAAGGCCGCCGCGGGTTTGTTTTAACACTGCAAACCAGAGAGCAGCATATCCGTCGTGAAAAGGCTACATCGAATATTTGTACTAATCAAGCGTTGAATGCTCTCGCAGCTACGGTTTATTTGGCATTACTGGGCAAACAAGGTATTAAAGAGGTAGCCATGCAGTGCTTACAAAAAAGCCATTATTTAGCAGGGCAAATCAGCCGTTTAGATGGATACCGTCTAAAGTATAATCAACCATTTTTTAAAGAATTTGTCGTTGAAACTCCAATTCCTCCTCAACAAATAATTGACGCTCTTCTTAAAAAAAGAATTATTGCAGGTATAAATTTGCATGATTATGAATTTGGACTTGACTCTTGTTTACTAATAGCTGTGACAGAAAAGCGAAATAAAAACGAAATGGATCTGCTTGTTGAAGAATTTAAAAATGTTGTAATAAATTGATACAATTTTGTAATTCAGATTTGCAATTATTTATTACAAATTGGTACTCAATCTTACGAATTTTGAAAAGGTGCTTTTGGTAATTTAATGTAATTTTTGAATTATAACTAAACTATTGTAAATTTCTCATATTTGCTCTCTGAATGTCATTCCCGCATGGTGTAAGCAGGAATCCATCAGCAAATTAGGCACGAGATTCCCGATACAATCACTCGGGAATGACGATTTCGGTTCGATTTAGATGATTTTGTTAAAATTTACAATAGTCTTGTTATAA
>JBHIAC010000206.1:0-4303 GCA_046758365.1 bacterium | reverse complement strand
GCTTGTCAAGCGAAATCTACAAAAAGAAGTAATAACATAAACCCTCCCGTAACTGAGGTTTTACAGAAATTGAGCATTTCTTCTTGACATTTATCTTGAAAATTATGATCTTATTTAACGTGATTCACTCGGTCCCGAATCATATCACAATATTTCGGGTCAATTTCAATTGTAATCCACTTTCGGCCCAATCTTTTTGCAACAGCGGCGGTTGTGCCTGAGCCACCGAAGGGGTCTAATACAATATCACCTTGATGAGAACCGGCAAGAATAACTCTTTCGAGAACAATTTCTTGTTTAGTTGCAGGATGCCAGTAGGGTGTTTTGATAGCTTTATATTCCCAAACATTGTTCATTTGCTTCCCGCCGTTCAATTGTTTCATGAGGGTGTAATTGAATTTTGTGCGGCCATTTGAGCTCTTTTTAGCCCAAAGCATGGTTTCTGTACAGGCACGGAAACATGAACCTCTAAAATTTGGTGGGGCATTCTTTTTATATAAAATGATATCATTTAGTATTTTGTACTTTAAATCTTGCAGAACAACATTGATGACTCCAATACTGTGGTAAGTTCCGGTTATCCAAATTGTACAACCGGTTTTCAAAATTCGTTTACATTCTGACAACCAAGCTCTTGTAAATTCAAATTGGTATTCTAAAGATTTTGAAAATGCCCAATCTGCTTTACCAGTACTAAAGCGGCCGGAAGCATATCCATCCGTTCTTCGAATAGTATGATTTTTTTGATTTCCGAAATAGGGCGGATCGGCAAAAATTAAATCTACAATTTCTGAAGGGAATTTTTTTAGTACTTTAAGACAATTGCCTTGAATAACCGTATTAATTGGAACCTTATCCATTTTTTTAAACACAAAATGTTATGAAATTTAACGAAGAATTTTATCGTCTTGTTGAAGAACTTAACATTACATATGAAATAAGAGGACTATTATCAAGTGATGATAGAATCTATCCATTCTCTACTGATACAAAAGTTTTGTCAACGGTCTTTGAATTATTTTGCATTCCCTTGGTTAAACAAATTGCTACTAAATATAGTTACAAAGTCCAAGAGGCTCCCCAAACAATTTACCCTGATTTTACCCTTTTAAAATACGAAGAAGACAAAAACAAAATAGCCATAGATGTTAAAACTACCTACCGACGAGGTCAATACAAGTCGCGCAAAGGGGAGAAACCGTGGATATTCACACTTGGTTCCTACACCTCATTTCTAAGAAACGATACCAAGAATATTCTGTACCCATATTACGACTACAAAGAACATTGGATTATCGGTTTTGTTTACACCCGTGTTTTTCCTGTACATCCAAAATCTTTTTATTCTCTTAATGAAAGAAATCAAATTGAGTGCCCATTTAAAGATGTCGAAATATTCGTGCAAGAAAAATACAAAATTGCCGGTCTTAAACCGGGCAGCGGTAATACAACCAATATCGGCTCTATTGCTTCATCACAAATTGCTGATTTCAGACAAGGGAATGGCCCATTTGCTAAATACGGAGAAGATGTTTTTCGAGATTATTGGGCCAATTATCATCCCAACAGAAGCAAGAGAAAATATACCAACCTGGAAGAATACTTCAAATGGAAAAAGTCACGTCGCAATAAATAGTAATTCATGGGTATCGTTTTTACTCAGTGCATATTTGTAATTTTTCTTTTTTACCTCATAGACATTTTTTTTGTGTCTTTTCAAAAGCTCAAATAATTCTTCTTCTATGGGAATCCCATAATCTCGATAGGATACGACTAAAATGCTGTCTTTGAAATGATAAAATAAATCATCAAACGCTTTGTGAATTTTATTCTTATCGGCCCAAATTGACTTAGGAGCCTTAAACTTTTTATGTTTTGAATTAAAATTAATCTTATCCTCCCATTTTTTATAATTCGCAAGGCCTTCAAGAAAATGATAGAATTCCAAATAATCAACCCCAATTCCCTTTGCTGAAATGTAGGGAGTGTCGATATAAACTAAGTCATAAGTATTTTTTAACTCGAGTGCATCTTCATTCAAGGCTTGACACTTTTTCCCATTATCAAATACACAAAAATTTGCCTCTGTAACAAAATGTTTAAAATAATATTGAAAAGACTTGTCCCAAGTTGCTTTGTTTCCGAAGGAGCGTTTCACATTAGCGGTTCTCATATACAGGTTTTTGCGATGGAATAGATTGTAAGGTCTTTTTATGATGCAGGCTTGGAAGAGGGCAAAAAAGGCGAGTGCACGTTCGTATTTGTTCTCGAGAGTTTGAATATTTTGTACAACTACATCCAACCAAAAATTTTCTTCATCCATAAAATAGATGTCCCGAAATGTTTTTGTTATAAAATCATCATAGTGAAATTCGTCATGTCTTGTAATTAGATAACATATTTCCTCTTTTGTAAGGTTGAGTTGGTTATTCTCAATGAGCGCAAGACCTATGTAGTAGTTGAATGTAAGCACATCATTGTAAGTGACTTCTTTTCCTTTGCATTTAAACATATAACCCACACAGCCTGTACCACCAAACGCATCCAAAGCTGTTTCAAAATCAATATGCTTAATGCTTTCCCATATCCAATCTAAAATTTTGAGTTTACTCCCCTGGTATCTCGTAGTAGGGAAATACAAAAAAGAATTCTCTGGATAGAGGGCTAATTGTCTTTCTTTAATCCTTAAAGTGTCAGATTTTGTTTCTTCAGAGAATTGCATTTGATTAAAATTTACACTTTATATTCTGAAAGAACATACAATTATTTTTCTTTATTATTATCAAAGTTCGTTAAAAATCTATCTAATTCGGATTTAAGAATACGATAATCTCCTCTTTTTCCAATTCTAATAGATTTGATTTTACCTTCTTTAATTATCTTCAATAACATCGGTCGTGAGATTTTGAGATATTTACAAGCTTCTGAAGTTGTAAAAACAGGAGTATCCATTGGAATCATATTTATTATAATTTATTGTCAACTTTTGTAAACAAATATAAATAATAAATGAGAGCATGTCAAGTAATTTTATTAATCATCTAAACTATTGTAAAAATCGATTTCTTGATCTTAATTAAATATTTTAAGCATTTTGGAACCGTAATCCGGTTTTGTTCTTTGATTCGAAGACAAGGGTCAAGATTTCATTGGCACCTTTTTGTAAGCTGTTTTGTTTGAGAACCCAAAGGGTAAAGTTGCGTATGATTTCCGTGGCTGCCCAACGGCATTTTTCACCAATGGTTCGGACATTGGCATGAACCCATTTACGCAGACTCCGATCCATGGAACTTAGGGTGAGAAGGGTATAGGATAAGAAGACCAGATACCAATGACGCTTGATACCTACAAGGTCTCTCATCTCATAATCTTCGAGGCCTAAGTTTTGTTTGGAATCTCGGTAAAATGTCTCAATGGGCCAACGGCTTTGATAGACTCTCAGGATGCGGCGCGCTTCCCATCGGAGGTTATTGGTCACCAGATATTTCGGCGTATCGGACAAATCTTCTTCCTCGTGAATAATGAGAAGACGCACTTTACCCAGTTTGGACATGTTTACAACTTTAGTAAAACAATAATAGGTGTCACCGTCTATTTCAATTTCTTTGAAATCGGATTTGGTCAAGGTGTTACGAAATTCTTCTATACTTATTCGCTGTCCACGCTCAAAAATGATGCGGTTGCTTTTGGCGGCTCCGGCCCAGTTTAATTCTTTGGATTCTATGAACTTAACGAACTCACGCGAAAGGAACCAAGCATCAAAAACAACCGTTTTAAAACGAAGACCGAGGGTGACAGCTTGCTCAACCAATTCCTTGGCTAATTCAATTTTCGTCTTGAAGACCGGGTCTTTTTTATCTCTTTTCAGATAAAGTCGCAACCCAATAGGAAAACACCCACGCGGGGTGACATATTGACTGGTAACAAGATTATGGCCCAAAACATAGCGTTTCTTAGCATGGTCATAAAATTTGCCAACTTCTTCGATCTGTTTGCCAAATTTCTCAAGCAGCGTATCATCAATAACCAAAGAGCCTTTGATTGCATTCAATGGGCCGACATAATCTTTGATGAGTTCGAGACGCCGCTGGTCAACTTTCTCTTCCGGCCAAGAAACTTCAGTCATGAAACGGTCTTTATTACTGTACTCACGATGACCAACGAAACTGTTATTAATTTGTTTAATATTAGCTCGCTCACAAACAATCAATCCAGTCACGTATTCAGCAAAATGACTTAACTGAGGTTGTGAAAATAAATCACTAAATTTATCAAGATGCGATTTCACGACAAAAGGATATTC
>JBHIAC010000205.1:0-4320 GCA_046758365.1 bacterium | reverse complement strand
GTAACCATGCCCATAACAACAAAGAACCAGACTGCCCGGCCCAGACAGCCGAGATAGTGTAAAACAGGGGTAAGGTTCGACTGGAGTAGTCAGCAACATATTTAAGCGAAAAATCATGGGTTACAAATGCATAAACCAAAGCGGCCATAATTAAACTGGTAATCGCAAACAACGCCACAGTGCTACGTTCAGCACTGGCAATCATGCGTTCATGTCGCCATCGTCCCCCAACATAGGCTGACCAACTGGAATATCCGGCAAGAATAAATGCAAATAATAAAAGACCACTGGCAATCGTATTCATTACTGCTCCTAATTTTTTTTAAATACTTTTTGTCAATGTAAAGTTAATCGGAAAAGATCAATGTTTAACAAAATCTCGAAATTAGACGCTTAAAAATAATCACCTTATCTTGTTTAAGACACACACCCGAATCATTAATAAATCATAGATGCCTGTGTCGCAAGTGATTCAAATAATATGGCGTCCTGTTGGGAAAAAATCAAATTAAATAAGAAGAGATGAGATTATAGATTTTTTTATTTGAGGTAAATGTCGGTTGCGAATTAATAATCAAGGGTTTGGAAGAACCAGGTGGTTTTAAAATGAAGTTGGAGAGTTGAAAAGCGTTTAAGGAATATTGGTTTATCTTTTTCGAGTACGGCTTTAAGTTTTCACTCCAAACCAGGAAAAGTACATCTCTTTGGTGATTTTCAGATATCTGGCAGGCACAGGATGAGGATGTAAGAATTTTCTCCATGCCTGACGTGGAAGGATTTACTGCAGCGCAACAGCTCATGGGTTCCATGGCAACATGCGTTTGGCAAGAATATGGCAAGCCGAAGTGCAAATTGAAAATAAGGACGGAGAAAAGTAAACCCACTACGAATATTTTATTTATTCTACTCATTTTTTGCAACTACAATGAAACAATTTCTGAACAAAATCTAAATAACAAAAATTGTACCAATTAATATTCTTAATAACAACCTTTCTTAATAAATTTAAGACATCTAAAACATAAGGCTTGAACAGTTATTTTTCTCAGAAAATATAAAACCGCCGGAAAGTTATTCTTAATTTTTGTAAAATCTCTCATGAAAATTCCCAATTTTAAGAATAAAACCTCTGAGAATAAAACCTCCCGCAGGTTCAGAACCTGCGGGAGGTTGATTAACTTAATTCTCTTCTTCAACCCAATTTTTTCTATTTTCCCAACTTTTCCAGATAAAGTAAATGACTGGAATCACCAGAAGCGACAAGGCGGTTGTCGTCAGCATACCTCCGACCATGGGCGCTGCGATGCGGTGCATGACCTGGGAACCTGTACCTCTGCCCCACATAATTGGGAGAAGACCTGCAATTATGGCAGTCATGGTCATGATAACGGGTCGCAAACGCATGGCCGTGCCTTCCAAAATCGCCTCTTTAAGGTGGGTGCTATGGCGCATCAGGCCTTCGGTGATTCGACGTTCATAAGCCTGATCCAAATAGGTTAACACCACCACCCCGATCTCCGCCGCTACGCCGGCCAGAGCGATAAAGCCCACACCGACGGCAATGCTGAAATTATAATGCAACAAGTACATCAACCAAATGCCGCCCACAAGCGCAAACGGCAGCGACAGCATCACCATAATACTCTCGGTGAAGTTTCGGAAGTTCAAGTAAAGCAGTAGGAAAATAATCAACAGCGTTATCGGCACTACCAACCGTAAGCGTTGCTGGGCGCGCTGCATGTACTCATATTGCCCACTCCAGACGATGGTGTAACCAGGAGGCATTTGAATTCTTTTGTTAACCACATCCTTTGCCTTAGCGACATAGGTCCCCACGTCGATATCCCTCAAATCCACATAAAGCCAGGCTGTGCGTCGAGCGTTCTCGGACTTGATAACCGGGGGGCCTTTCTTGATGGTAATACTCGCTACCTGACTAATAGGTATTTGGGCACCTGTTGGCGTTGGAATCAAAACTCGCTTCAGGTCGGTCACGTTATCTCGCAGCTCACGTCCGTAGCGGACATTCACCGGGTAGCGTTCCAAACCCTCGACGGTCTCGGTTACGTTCATCCCACCGATAGCAGACATAATCACGTCCTGGACATCGCCCACAGTCAAGCCGTAGCGGGCTGCTTCGTAACGATCAATATTAAAATCAAAATAGTTGCCGCCTACGGTTTTTTCAGGAAAGACACTCAGAGTTCCAGGCACATCTCGCAATATTATGGCGATCCGCTGCGCCAGATCCGCAAGTACGCCAAGGTCGTCGCCCATCAGCTTGATGCCCACAGGCGTCTTGATTCCAGTAGACAGCATGTCGATGCGAGTTTTGATAGGCATAGTCCAGGCATTAGTCAGCCCGGGAAATTTAATGGCTGCATCCATTTGCTGCACCAATTTGTCCGGCGTCATTCCAGGCCGCCACTGGTCTTCCGGTTTCAGCGTAATGGTCGTTTCAATCATGGACAGTGGTGCTGGATCAGTAGCCGTTTCGGCACGGCCAATTTTCCCAAACACATGGTGAACCTCTGGAAACTGTCGGATAATTTTATCGGTTTGTTGCAAAAGTTCCCGGGCCTTAGTAATACTGATGCCTGGATCCGTCGTGGGCATATACAGAAGATCACCCTCGTTCAAAGGTGGCATGAATTCTGAGCCTAATCGCCGCAAGGGGAAGAGTGTGACCGCAAGAATAAGCAACGCCACTCCTATGGTCGGCCACTTGAACCGTAACACAAGTCGGGCCACCGGGCGGTAAAATCTAATCAAAATCCGGTTCAGAGGATTCCTTTCCTCGGGCAGGATTTTTCCACGAATGAGATAACCCATCAAAACCGGCACGA
Organism: bacterium; assembly: GCA_046758365.1. Lineage (GTDB taxonomy): Bacteria > Zhuqueibacterota > Zhuqueibacteria > Oceanimicrobiales > Oceanimicrobiaceae > JBHIAC01. The sequence goes on along the minus strand of JBHIAC010000205.1, from coordinate 1,474 downwards.
TGGTAATCGAAAGCAAAGCCGAAGCCGCCATGGAATAGGTTTTGGTGAAAGCCAATGGTTTAAACAGCCGCCCCTCCTGAGCTTGAAGAGCGAATACTGGCAGGAACGACAGGGTAATAATTAAAAGCGAATAGAAGATTGCCGGGCCTACTTCTTTGGCGGCGTCGATGATGATCTGCCAGTGTTCCTGTTTAGCCGTATCGCGTTCGATATGCTTATGGGCATTTTCGATCATTATCACAGCCCCTGGTATCATAGCGCCGAGGGCGATGGCAATTCCTCCCAGTGACATGATATTGGCGTTAATTCCCTGGTAGTACATCACCAGAAAGGCCATGAGGATGCCCACTGGCAGAGTGAAAATAGCAACAAATGCCGAACGAAAATGGAGTAGAAAGACGATACACACCAGGGCTACCACAATGCTTTCTTCTAAAAGTTTTTCTTTCAGGTTGTCGATGGCACGCTCTATTAGACTGGCACGATTGTAGGCAGGAACGATTTCGACGCCTTCGGGCAACCCTTTCTTGAGTTCTTCTAACTTTTTTTCCACTGCATGAATGACTTTGAGTGCATTCTCGCCGTAACGCATGATAATTACCCCGCCAGCGATCTCCCCCTCACCATTCCACTCGGCCAGCCCGCGCCGCAGCTCCGGGCCGAGTTTAATATTTGCCACCTGATCTAAAAGTATCGGCGTGCCATTGACATCCACCCCCAGTGGGATATCTCGCAAATCTTCCATAGTCTTGATGTATCCCAATCCCCGCACCATAAACTCGGTTTCAGCCATCTCTACCAATCGGCCTCCCACATCGTTGTTACTACGCTTGATAGCCATTTTTACCTTATTGAGTGGGATATTGTAGATGAGCAACTTATTGGGATCGACTTCCACCTGGTACTGTTTCACAAACCCACCAAGGCTGGCCACCTCTGCTACCCCTGGTACAGAGGTGAGTTCATAGCGCAGATACCAATCCTGAATGGAACGCAGCTCAGCTAAATCGTGACGATTGCTTTTTAGCACATATTCGTACACCCAACCCACACCCGTGGCATCCGGTCCAAGAGAGGGTGTCACCCCTGGCGGTAAACGTTTGGAAACATAATTTAAATACTCTAACACACGACTCCGTGCCCAATAAAGGTCGGTACCATCTTCAAAAATGATATAGACAAAACTAAAGCCAAAAAAGCTGTACCCCCGAACCACCTTGGCATACGGTACTGCTAACATGGAGGTCGTCAGAGGATACGTCACCTGGTCTTCCACCACTTGCGGGGCTTGACCTGGATATTCCGTAAAAATTATGACTTGCACATCAGATAGGTCAGGAATGGCATCCAACGGTATATTTAGCATCGTCAAGGTTCCGGCTACGATTAAAAACAAAGTCGCCAATATTACCAGAAATCGATTATTTACTGACCATTCGATAATTCGTTGTAACATTTGAATTGCACCTCTTTT
>JBHIAC010000204.1:0-4398 GCA_046758365.1 bacterium | reverse complement strand
GGGACATCAGAGGCAAAGATTAAGGCCTCGACAATTTGCTTTTGATATTCATATTGCATTAATTTCGACATATCCAGATCTCCGCAAAAGGTTTACTCTGACTGATTTGAACACGTTTATTTTTAACCAACTCCAGAAGAGCCACAAAAGTCACAATCATAATTATTCGTTCTTTAATTTCCGTAAATAATTCCGTGAAAAGCGTTTGCTCACGTTTATCCAGATAAGCCAAAATAAATTCCGATTGTTCATCGATGGTTACTACTATATGCTCAACAGTATAATGCGATTTTGGAGGCACTTTTTTCATAATCTCGACAAAAACCGACATTAAATCAAAAAAGGAAACCTCATGTAAGGGTTTCTCTTTTTCATTGTTGAAATTATTTTCAAATTCATAATCGAAAAAATTTCGCTGGAAATATCCCCGTTGTTTCTGTTCAATATCAGCGAGATTTAAGGCTACCTCCTTATATCTTTGGTACTCTAACAATCTTTGCACCAGCTCGGTCCTTGGATCTTCAACTTCTTCATCTTCGAGCACAGGCTTGGGTAGTAACATTTGTGCTTTTATTCGAATCAAAGTTGCAGTCAATAAAACAAAGTCACCGGCATTCTCCAAATCAAGGAGTTCAATGATTTCGAGGTACGCTAAATATTGTTTCGTAATTTCGGCAATAGGAATATCATAGATATCTACTTCGTTCCTTTTAATTAAAAAAAGAAGCAGATCTAATGGTCCTTCAAAATTTTGAATTTGTACTCGATAGGCCATTAAAAAAGCCCTCAACTGTTTTAATTTATTGGGCTTCGTTTCTCAAACTATCTTTCATCAAACGTGTCACCACCCGGAGATGGTTTGATTTTTAGAATTTGCCGAAAAAATCATAACCACCTCACCATAATCGTATAGCCTTTAAAAATTAAGTAAAGCAAATAATTTTCTAAAATTTACAACAAAATTAATAAATAGTCAAGCTCTTTTTGATTGCTCATTTTAGTAAGTAAAACCTCAGTTATTGTGAAGGCATTATTTTATATTCTTAGAATAATAGAAAAAAAGCTTTTGCTTGACATGTTATAATTTATTATTAACTATATTTCAAATGTAATCACCTATTATCTATCTTGACAGGGGGGACACTATGAGTGTTTTACTCGCTGAACCTCGAAAAACCAGCAAACCAAAACTTCTTGACCCGTTGGATATAGACATCATATCCCACAGTCATATCTCAAGCATTTATCCCACGTGCCGAGACCAGGTTCGCATAGCCATCTAAACCAAACACTACAGCCTTCGTACCGAAGAAGCGTATGTGCAATGGATTCAGGGGTTGAAATAGCCTCAAATATCAATGATTAATGAAGAAAAGCAAACACGGCTTTTTTGTTAATGCTATCCTTCAGAAATGGACGCCAATGCAACTGGTCTACTGGAAGGCGGATATGACATTCGAACCGTTCAACCCGTATGATGCTGACTATGTATTACATTTATGTCTTATTAAGTTTAAAAGATGGTAAAATGTATACAGGTTACACTTCAGAGCTAAGTCAAAGAATTAAACAAAATAATGAGGGTTCAGTCAAATCGACCCAATACAGGTGTCCCTTTATCCTTATTTATTTTGAAGCGTGTCTATCCCAAAAAGATGCAATAAGAAGAGAAAGGTATTAAAATCAGGGAATGGCAAAATCTACCTAAAAAACCGTTTGAAATATTTTTTTGAAGAAAGGAGTAAATTGTAAGCATCCAACGGGCTTCAAGATTTGCTTGGTCACAAAGACTGATATATTTGCATATTTTGAATAAAGGCGGCATGGGCTTCCGCAGTCCGGCGGACGTGCTACAGCCTCAGTAAGTCGTCGGGTCTATTTATTTGTGCGGAATAAACCCGAAATCTACTGGCTGAGTTTGGGTTTATTACTTCTAAATCGCATGATTAGGCGAAATAAAGCCGGGCTGGTTAGGCGGAATATTTATACGTTAAGCCGTTAAAGATACACGATTAAATAAGAGAGGTCTATAACTAAGCATCATCTATATCGTAGGGACTTTTAATTTCTTTAGGACGAGGATATCTAAGAGTCTGTGTATACACCATCGTTGTCCTGACCTCGCTGTGACCTAAAAGCTCCTGTACAGTACGGACGTCATAACCTGATTTAAGTAAATGGATTGCAAAACTGTGGCGGAATGTATGGGGCGTGGCCTTCCTGGGTATTTGAGCTTTTGCTGCAGCAGATTTAACCGCTTTTTGTACATGGCTTTCATGAAGGTGATAATATCTATAATCTCATCAATCTCTATTCTTGATAAATGCTCTTAAGTCCTCTGTAGGTCAGTCCCACGTTAAATTCAAAGACGTTAGTCTCTTACGAATAAAATTGATGCTTTTTGGGCAAAATATTTTTTATTATCCCCCTCCTTTTTTTCATTTTAATACACTGTATTAAAATGAAATGTAACTTGATAAAAAGCACTAAATTGATTATTATAAAATTAAAAACAACTTAGAACTCATCTAAAAAAGGAGAAACTTCCGATATGAAAACATACAGCAAAATTGTTTTTTATATTTTCACAATTACTTTATTCCAATGTTGTTCAAACGATCAAACCCATGATGATACAGGCAAACAATTTTCAAGTGCGCCAGATTTCATCTTAAAAACTTTAGAGGGTAAGGATTTTAGTGCAAAAGAACTTAAAGGGAAGGTGGTTATTATTGATTTTTGGGCTACTTGGTGTCAACCTTGCATTCAAGAAATTCCCAGCTACAATGCTCTCTATAATAAATATAAAGACGCAAATTTTGTGCTGGTAGGTATTACAATGAATTCTGGAACCGTGGAAAATATCAAATCCTTTGTTGATAAATTTAAAGTTGAATATCCTATCTATCTGGGAGATGAGAAAGTGATTTCAGGTTTCGGTGGAATTCAAGGATTTCCTACCACATTTATAATTGATCAAAATTGGAAAATTCATAAAAAATATTTAGGAACACATCCAGCTAAAGTGAAAGAAATTGAAAAAATTATTACTAAATTATTAGAAAAGAATTAAGCTTCCAAATCAGCTTCAGGTGTATTTCCAGGGTTATTGGTGAAAGGTACAGAAAACGGAACCGGGGATTCCACTTGTCTTGTTTCAAATCTTAATCTTATCATATTGACAACGCTCAGACTGCCTCGAATCAATAGAAGAAAAAATGTTGGAAATAAAAGTACGGCAATAATAAACCAGATAGAATTTACATAAGTTCTACCAAAATATCCAAGTAGAAAATATCGTGGTACACGTCCCACGAAACCGGCAGTTAGAAAGAGACTTTTTGGGTATTGACGTGTAATAGCATAAATTCTTATGGGCTCACTTGGAATAGGAAGGAATGAAACGAATGATAAAAGAAAAAATCGATGCCTATCAAAAAGCGGAGCTATTTTTTTATAAAGCCAAGAATTTTTAAAATTAGCTATTTTTTTAAATCGAAATAAAAATGTAAAAAAGAAATATTCAGAAAGATAAGCAATCAATGTGGCCAGACCTGCTACAAGCGAAACCAACACCGGGTCAAAACTTTTAACTGCTCCTAATACCAGTAAATTCGCAGGTAAAGGAAAATAAGCTGTTGCGGTACACATCAATAGGAAAAAGCTAAATAAACCAAAAACTTGCCCGGTATCAGTAATCAATTTTTGGTTAATCCAGAACCAGTAAAACGCAAATAGGATTCCCGCCGAAAAAACCTTTAAAATAGTCCCCAATGTTTTTCTGAATTTGGCCATGAAACAAAATACTAATATTGTTACAAATACGCAAGTTTTTTATAAAAAAACGGCCATTGAATATTTGAACTCAATGACCGTTTATTGTCAAGCCCAAGAGAGGATAAGAAAGTAAATTTTACTATTTATTCTTTGTTGGTCATCACCTGAATTGGAGACATGACACTGGAGCTTATTCCGCCTCCACTCCCGTAACTATCATCAACCATTTCTTCAACAGGCTCATCCTGGATTACTTTCAAGGAATGGTTAAGTTCAGGCATATCAACATTGTGACCACCAGCATAAATTTTGTGGCGACCACGGGTTCTAAACCATTCCGAAGTGGTTGCGGTCATGTGCATGTTTTCAATAATTTGTCTCCAACCAACACCAGTATTATACGCACAGAAGGAAATTTCACCTTCCTGGGTTCCGTATGGAATGACGCACATCTCGGTACGGCGGAAGTCATACACCCAGAGGTCCTGGAACCACATACCACCAATCCATAGTGGGAACCATTCATTTTTCTTCCTTTCTCTTGGATCCTCAATAAATTCACCAGTCACGGCTCCGCCAGAGTGCATATCGAACTGTCTAATCATCTCACGGATACTGAAT